>NZ_JBOHJB010000086.1:0-10824 GCF_050728395.1 Methyloceanibacter sp. | reverse complement strand
GTGCAACCCGAGCGGGATGAGGATGCCCGACAGGGCCGCGACCAGGAGGTTGATGATCATGGCGGCGCCAATCACTACCCCCAGCTGTCCACTGCCGAACCAGTAAAACGCGATTGCGCCCATGATCAGGGCGAACACGAGCCCGTTGAGCAGGCCGACAATGGTCTCGCGGCCGATGACGCGGGCGGCATTGACCGCGCCGAGATCCTGCGTGGCGAGCGCGCGCACCGCCACGGTCATCGTTTGGGTCCCGGCGTTGCCGCCCATTGAAGCCACGATGGGCATGAGCACGGCAAGCGCCACCATCTGCTCGATGGTGGCATCGAACAGGCTGATCACGAAGGAGGCAAGGATCGCCGTGCCGAGATTGACGAACAGCCAGATGAAGCGGTGCTTGGTGGTCTGCCAGACCGGATCGGACACCGATTCGCCGGCCACACCGCCGAGCCGCAGGATATCCTCAGAGGCTTCCTCCTGGATGACCTCGACCACGTCGTCGGCGGTGATCATGCCAACCAGCCGCCGATCGGGATCGACCACCGGCGCCGAGGTGAGATTGTAGCGCTCGAAAGTGCGCGCCACCTCCTCCTGATCCGACGACACGTCGATCGGATGAATGTCGCGATCGGTGATCTCTTCGATGTTGACCGGCCGCTTGGAGCGCAGCAGGCGATCGAGCGCCACCGAGCCCATCAGGTGGAAAGAGGGATCGACGACGAAGACCTCATAGAAGCGGTCCGGCAAATCCTCCGCCTCGCGCATGTAGTCGATGGTCTGCCCCACCGACCAGAACGGCGGCACGGCGATGAAATCGGTCTGCATGATGCGGCCGGCGGAGTCCTCGGGATATTCGAGGCTCCGCTCGATGGCCGCCCGCTCGAAGGACGGAAGCTTGGCGAGGATGTCGGCCTGGTCTTGCTTGTCGAGATCCTCGATGACGTAGACCGCCTCGTCCGAGTCGAGCTGCTGCAGCGCCTCGGCGACCGCCTCGTTCGGCATCTCCTCGAGCACCTGGTCGCGCACACCCTCATCGAGCTCGGAGAGCGCCGCGGCGTTGAAGTCGCTGCCAAGCGTGGCGATGAGGGGTTCGCGCTGCTCCGGACGGAGAAGCTGGATGAGATCGGCGAGGTCGGCCTCGTGCAGCGGCAGCGCAAGCTCGCGCACCGTCTTGGCGTCGCCGGCCTCGAGCGCGGCCACCACGGCGTGCAGAAACTCTGGGCGGAGCGTCCCCTCGTCGTCGCGCAATGTGATCTCGTCTGCCGCCTCCTGCATCCCGCGCTTCCGATCGCAATGTCCTAAAGGGCTTCAAGCTGGAGCAAGGCCGCCGGCCCTGAAAGCGACAATCGACGCGAGGGGTGACGCTTTGCGAGATTGCCGCTTCCGGCCTGCAATGACAGGCGCGGCGGATCGCGCCACTTAAGCCTTGTTAGGGGCGAATCTCCAGCCAAAAATGGCCGCAGCCGTCGGCGAATCGGCCACGCGCGGCTTAGAGTTGGGCCGCCAATTCGGCGAGCTTGGCGACGGTGTGCATGTTCCGCGCCGTTCCAGACTTGGCGGCAGGAATCTTGAGCTTGGACTTGCCCATCCCCTCTCCGTAGTGAACGTAGATCTCGCGGGTTCCGAGTGCGATCCGCTCGTCCATTCGGCCGACCACATGATCGATCGCATCGCAAGGCGGCGGTGCGTCGAGAAAGAAGGCCATGGTCCGGTTGGCCGGCGCCTCGGCAAATGGGTTGTTGGCCGCTACCGCCACCATCTCCGCCGCGGTCCGCACGAAGACGCCAACTTTCTTGCCGGCGTAGTCCTCGAGACGAGCCTCCAGGACCACCTTGACTTGCACTTCGGACTTTCGGCAGCTGAAGATGACGTTGCCGCTGGCGATAAAGGTTCGCACCTTGGCGAAGCCAGCCGCCGCGCACAGCGCCCGCAAATCTTTCATGGGCAATTTCCCCGTGCCCCCGACATTCACCGCGCGCAAGAGAGCAACGAAGGTGGTCATTTAGAAGGGTCCCGGAAGCTCCCCCGGCGATCTGCCATTTGAGGGGGAGTGGTGCGGTCGAGAGGAATCGAACCTCCACGGGCTATGCCCACAGCGCCCTCAACGCTGCGCGTCTACCTATTCCGCCACGACCGCATGGGATGTTCCGAGGGTTCACCCCGGATATGGCTCTAAGCGTGCCCCGCGGCAAGACCGCATTGGGGGCCGGGCTGCATTAGCAAACCTGGCTGACGCGTGCAAGGCGAGGCTGAAAGGGCTAGGTTTGGGCCGCGAGTGCATATTGAGGCTGCCATTGGCCAATCCTGCCGTCCTTTTGCTTGAGCCGCGAGCAGCCGCCGCGGCGGACGTCGAATGGCTCACGAGCCGCGAGCCGGTGCCTTACGAGGCGGCGGTCGAGGCCATGGACGCACGCGTGGCTGCGATCCTCGACGGCCGCGCGCCGGAATCCGTGTGGCTGCTCGAGCACCCTCCCCTCTACACCGCCGGGACCAGCGCCGCGCCGGAAGAGCTGATCGAGCCTTCGCGATTCCCGGTGTTCAGAGCCGGCCGCGGCGGCCGCTTCACCTATCATGGGCCTGGCCAGCGCGTGGCCTACGTGATGATCGACCTTTCCCGACGCGGCCGCGACGTGCGCGCTTTCGTGCATGCGCTTGAGAGCTGGCTTATCGCGACGCTCGCCAAGCTCGGTGTTGAGGGCGTGCGGCGCGAGGGACAGATCGGCGTGTTTGCCGGTGAGGCCAAGATCGCCAGCATCGGCATCCGCATCCGCCACTGGGTGAGCTTTCACGGCGTAAGTCTCAATGCCGATCCGGACTTGGAGCATTTCGCCGGCATCGTGCCTTGCGGCCTGAATGCGCCGGTGACCAGCCTCGCCGCGCTCGGGGTGAGCACCAATATGCAGCACGTGGATGCGGCGCTTCGAGCCGCCTTCGAGGATGCGCTTGGGCCGCTCAGCGCCAATTGGTCCCGAGCACCCTGAATCCGGGGCTGACCAACCCGCCCTCTTTCATCACCGTCACCTTGGAAACCTGCGCATCAGGCGGTCCATCGGCGCAACGCCGCAGCATCTCGTCGACCTTGTCGGCGGGACCGGAGAACACCGCCTCGACGCTGCCGTCATTGGCGTTGCGCACCGTCCCGTTGAGGCCAAGCTCGCGCGCCATCTGGTCCGTCCAGGCGCGGTAATAGACGCCCTGCACCCGCCCCTCGATCTTCACACTCACGGTTCGCCTCGTCCGCTCAGCCTTGGTCATCGCTGGCGATAGTCGCCGTGTACTCGTCAATTGCGTCAAGCCACGCGTCACCATGTCGAGGAAGAAAATCCGAGAGTCGAGGCATCTTGCCGAAAGCGGTGCGGACTGCCGAATTCCCGCCGCCGAGTTCCTTTACAATCCCACCGATAAGTTTAGCGAGCGCCTCATTGTATGCCTTACCGGGCTCAGATCGATCCCACCATGTTGCCGGACCCGTATCGACGAGACCCCATCTGTCAATTGCTCCCAGGTTAAGCAGCGATTGACCATTTGGCGACGCATGCTTGAGATTCATTCCGCCCTTCATTTCCGGATTGATCCCATGTGGGGCCGCCCGTGCCAAGAACTCCTTCAGATGCGCAGCCATTCCGGGTTCGCGTTCATCAAGGAGCTCGTAGAACTCGTCCTCACCTAAGGTTATTCTGCGGGCTCGTCCGGTCGACACGGAAGTCGCGACAGGCGGCACTACGACAATTCGCGGACCGCCATTCATCCCTCCATCATCAATCTGGACGACACCCCGTTCGATCAAAGTTGTCTGCCCGAGAACGCTTGGATAGATCAATCGCGCGCCAGATACGGGGGTTTCATAAACCCCGAGTTCGATCAGGGAAAATACAAACCGGTGACCGGCGTGCGACTGCAACAGCTCTGCCAACAGTGTAATGTCTTCGCGAATTCCATCACCCACGACCGCAACAATTGCTCGACCGCGCCAAAGGTTACGGGAAACGGCGTCGATAAACGTGACTTCATCGAAATCTGCATTTGCGTTGGCAGCTACCAAGGCGGCCACACTCTGTTCCGACTCGCCAGCGGCTTTGCGAGCGCTTTTTACCGCCGTTTCCAGTTCTTCGTAGGAGAGGCGGAAAACAGCAGCGGCATATTCCATTGCTTGCGCCACTACCGTCCGCCGGGCTTCCGGATTTCTCCATAGCTTGGTTTCGACTAGTACCAAACCACCAGCTTGAGTCGCGAACAGATTGTCGAGCGCGCCTGAACTTCCCCCTCCAAAATCAAGCGGCAATTCGCGACACAGCGAGATGGGTGTCCCGAACCCAGGTTCAATCTGCTCAATTGGCAAAACTTCTGGATGCGTATCCAGGAGCGCCTGTAACCACGCTTCATCGTACGTCCCCGGCAATCCACTCCTAAGATCAAGGCGATTGAGCTTCTCACCCCTACTCTCGCCTGCACTCAACCAAATCGGATTCCCATCGCGGCGTCCCATCTGCGTCTCCACCGCCTCAGGCAAATTCGAGGATCACGGCGTCGACATTGAGGCTGTCGCCGGGCTTGGCCAGCACCTTCGACACCTTGCCGTCGCGCTCGGCTTTCAGCACGTTCTCCATCTTCATCGCCTCGACGATGCAGAGCGCATCGCCGGCCCGCACCTCCTGCCCGACGTCAACTGCCAACGACACCACCATGCCAGGCATCGGGCAGAGCAGGAATTTCGAGGTGTCGGCCTTCTCCTTGACCGGCATCAGCGCCGCGAGCTCGGCCTCGCGCTCGGTCAGCACACGCACCGAGACCTCGACGCCCTCATAGGTGATGTCATAGCCGTTGAGGATCGGTCGGATTTGCACGAAGGCAGGCTTACCGTCGATGGTGCCCTTCCAAACGGGGTCGCCGAACCACCAGTTCGACGCGAGATTGATCGTCTTCCCCCCGCCCTCGAAGATCACGGTGAACGGTCCCTCGACGCCGCCCACAACGGTGACCCGCTCGGCGGCACCGGCGATTTCGATGATGCGCACCTCGGCGAACTGCACCGGCTCGCCGTGCATCTGCTGGGTGATGGCGCGGCGGCGCTGATTGCTCATATGGTCGATGGTGGCGGCGATAGCGACGATCGCGTCCCGCTCCTCGCCGGTCGGCAATGGCGGCTTGAAGCCTCCGGGGAATTCCTCGGCGATGAACTTGGTGGAGAGCCGCCCCTCCCTCCAGCGCTTGTTGCGCATGACCACGGCGAGGAACGGGATGTTGTGGCGGAATCCGTCGATGGCGAAGGCATCGAGCGCCTCGCCCATATGCTCGATGGCCTCTAGCCTCGTCGGCGCGTGCGTGATCAGCTTGGCGATCATCGGGTCGTAATAGACCGGGATCTCGCCGCCCTCGCCCACGCCCGAGTCGAGCCGCGTGGTGATACCTTCGACCGTGGTGCCCTCGCGCGGCGGCCGGTAGCGGATCAGCCGCCCGGTCGACGGCATGAAGTTCCGCACCGGATCCTCGGCATAGATACGCACCTCGACGGCAGAACCTTCGAGCTTCACGTCCTTCTGCTTGAGCTTGAGCTTCTCGCCGGCGGCGACCCTGAGCATGGCCTCGACGAGATCTAGCCCGGTGACGAGCTCGGTCACGGGATGCTCGACCTGAAGCCGCGTATTCATCTCCAGGAAATAGAAGTTGCGGTTCTTGTCGACGATGAACTCGACGGTACCCGCCGTGTCGTAGCCGACGGCCTTGGCCAGCGATACCGCTTCGGCGCCCATGGCGGCGCGGGTCTTGTCGTCGATGAACGGGCTCGGCGCCTCTTCCACCACCTTCTGATTGCGGCGCTGGATCGAGCATTCGCGCTCGCCGAGATGGATGATGTTGCCGTGCTTGTCGCCAAGCACCTGTATCTCGATATGGCGCGGCTCCTCGATATATTTCTCGATGAACACGCGGTCGTCGCCGAAGCTCGACTTGGCTTCAGACTTCGACGAGTTGAAGCCCTCCTCCACCTCTTTGCGGGCATAGGCAATGCGCATGCCCTTGCCGCCGCCGCCGGCCGACGCCTTGATCATCACCGGATAGCCGATCTCGTCGGCAATCTTGACCGCCTCCTTGGCATCCTTGATCACGCCAAGATGGCCGGGCACGGTCGAGACCTTGGCCTTGGCCGCAAGCTTCTTCGACTCGATCTTGTCGCCCATGGCCTCGATCGCCTTGACGTTCGGGCCGACAAAAATCATGCCGGCCTTGGCAAGCGCCCGGGCGAAGGCGGCGTTCTCCGACAGAAAGCCGTAACCCGGATGGATGGCGTCGGCGCCGGTCTCCTTGGCGGCGGCGAGGATCTTGTCGATGTCGAGATAGGATTGGCTCGCGGCGGCAGGGCCGATGCGCACCGCCTCGTCCGCCATATCCACGTGGAGAGCGTCGCGGTCGGCGTCGGAATAGACAGCGACCGTAGGGATGCCAAGCCGCCGCGCCGTCTTCATGATGCGGCAGGCGATTTCACCCCGATTGGCGACGAGCAGCTTGGCGAACATGGCGGAGGGATCCCCAGCTCTAGCCCGGCTCTTCTAGAGGCTCGTGGGGGGAGAGTAAACCGGCGACTATTCTGCCGCCGGGTTGAGCCGCTTTCGCTTCGGAGGTCTGCGGCTGCCCTTGCGGCTCTTGTCCTGTCCGGTCGAGGCCGCTGCCGCCGCCGAACTGAAGGCGAGGACCTCTGCCGAATGTCCTTCTTCCCTCTGGCCCTCGCTAACGAGCGTGGCGAGGTCGGCGTCAGCCGCGGCTTGGCCTGCCGCTTTCGCAGGCATGTCGGCCTCGGCCGCGACCGGAGCAGCATCGGACGGCGGGGGGGCGTGTTCGGCCGCGCGCGCCCTTGCCTTTTGATAGTCCTTGGCGAGGAAGGTGTAGACCGCTGGCGTGACGAACAGGGTGAAGATCGTGCCGATGGTCATGCCGGCGGCGATCACCACGCCGATATCGAAGCGGCTCGCGGCGCCGGCGCCCTTGGCGATCAGCAGCGGCACCATGGCCATCACCATGGCCGCCGTGGTCATCAGGATCGGCCTGAGCCTGATGGCGGCCGCCTCTTCGATGGCTTGCCGGCGGCTGAACCCCTTGTCCGCCTGTAGCTTGTTGGCGAAGTCCACCATCAGGATGCCGTGCTTGGAGATGAGGCCGATCAGGGTGACCAGCCCGATCTGGGTATAGATGTTGATGGTGGCGAGCCCCGCATTGAGCGGAATGAGCGCCCCGAAGATCGAGGTCGGCAGCGCCACCAGGATAATGAACGGGTCGCGGAAGCTCTCATATTGCGCGGCGAGCACTAGGAAGATCACCACCAGGGCGAAGATGAAGGTGTAGACGAGCGTGCCGCCTTCCTGCACGAACTGCCGGCTCTCTCCCTGGAAGTCGTAGAAGAATCCCTCTGGGAAGCCCTTCGCCTTGTCCTTGAGGAATTCGATCGCCTCGCCCACGGTGCGGCCCGGGAAGGGCACCGCCGACAGCGTCGCCGAATTGAGCTGCTGGAAATTGGTGAGCGCGTTCGGTTGCACCGTCCTGGTGATCGAGGCGACGTTCGACAACGGCACGAGCGTGCCTGACGCCGTGCGGATCTGATAGCGCGTGAGCCAGCTTTCGTTCAGCCGATAGTCGCGCGGCACCTGCGGGATCACGCGGTAGCTGCGCCCGTAAAGATCGAACAAATTCACGTAGTTGCCGCCGAGCAGCGTCGCCAGCGAGCCGCCAATGTCGGCCATGGAGATGCCGAGCCGGTTCGCCTTGTCGTGGTCGATGTGAAACTCGATCTGCGGCGTCTCGAAGCGGAGATCGGAGTCGGAGAAGATGAACAGCCCGCTTTCGCGCGCCGACTTCTCGACATCGGCAAGAACGTCGGCAAGCTCTCGCGCGTCGCGCGTGGTGGTGATGACGAACTGCACCGGCGGTCCGCCGACCGAACCCGGCAGCGCCGGCGGCGAGAAGGCGATCGCCTGTGCCGTGGCGATGCTCGAGATGCGCGGCTCGAGCTCCTTCAGCACCTCTTTTTGACTTCGCGTCCGCTCGCCCCAAGGCTTGAGCAGGATGCCGGCAAAGCCTTGGTGCACGTCGCCCAAGCCGTTGATGGTGAACACGTGCTCCTTCTCGGGAACCGTCGAGTAGACCTTGTAGAGCTGCTGGGTCGCATCCTCGAGATAATCGAGATTGGCGTATTGCGGCGTCTTGACCAGGGTGAAGAGAATGCCCTGGTCCTCCTCGGGCGCGAGCTCCTTCTGCGTCGTCATGTAGAGGAGCCCGGTCGCGGCGATCACGCCGGCGAGCACGAGCAAGGTCACCGGGCGATAGTTGAGCGTGCCGTGCAGCTTGCGCTGATAGCGCTGCTTGAGACGCTCGAACATGCGGTCGAGGAAGGCGGTGAAGCGGCCTCCTCCCCCGCCGTTATGGGCCTTCAGCAGCCGCGAGCACATCATCGGCGAGAGCGTGAGCGCGATCACGCCGGAGACGAGCACTGCGCCGGCAAGGGTAAAGGCGAATTCCTTGAACAGAGCGCCGGTCAGGCCCGACACGAAGCCGATCGGCGCGAACACCGCTGCGAGCGTGATGGTCATGGCGATGATCGGATAAACGATCTCGCGAGCGCCCATCAGCGCGGCTTGCATCGGTCGATGCCCCTCCTCGATATGGCGGTAGATGTTCTCCACCACCACGATGGCATCGTCCACCACGAGGCCGATGGCGAGCACGAGCGCGAGCAGCGTCATCAGATTGATGGAATAGCCGAGCGCGAGCAGGAGCCCGAGCACGCCGATGAGCGACAGCGGAATGGTCACGATCGGGATGATGGTCGACCTGAGATTGCCGAGAAACAGGAAGATCACCACCACGACGATGATCGCAGCCTCGCTCAAGGTCTTCACCACCTCCCACAGCGAGGCACGGATGAAATTGGTGGCGTCGTAGGCGATGGTTGCCTCGAGCCCTACGGGAAGCTCGCGCTGAACCTCGGGGAACGCCTTGCGCACATTGGTGATGACGGTGAGCGGGTTCGCTGTCGGCGTGGCATAGACGCCGATGAACACGGCTTTCAGGCCGTCGAACACCGAAGAGGAATCAGCGCTTTGCGGCCCAAGTTCGATTTCGGCCACATCGCTCAAGCGGATCAACGCATCGCCGCGGTTTAGCACCACAAGCCGGCCGAAGGCCGCCGGATTGTCGAGCGAGGTCTTGGCGTCGATATTGGTCTGCACGAAATCGCCCTTCACCTGGCCTGGCGCCGAGGTGAAGTTGTTGTTGGCCAACGCCGCGCGTACATCGAGCGGGGTGACGCCGAGGGCCGCCATGCGATCGGGGTCGAGCCAGATGCGCATGGCGAAGATCTGGCCGCCAAGGATCTCGGCATTGGCCACGCCGTCGATGGTCTGCAACTTCGGCTGCACCACGCGGTTGAGGTAGTCGCTGATCTGCGATGAGTTCATCACCTTCGAGTTGAACGACAGGTACATCAGGGCATAGCCCTCGCCCGTCTTCTTGGTGACGATCGAATCGTCGGCCTCGCGCGGCAGAATGCCTTTCACCTGCGCGACCTTGGAGAGCACGTCGGTCATCGCCCGGTCGGGATCGGCGTCGAGTTTCAGATTGAGGGTGACGGTGCTGACATTCTGCGTGGAGGTCGCCACCAGCGTGTCGATGCCCTCCGTGCTCGCCACCGCCTGTTGGATGGGCACGGTGATGAAGCCCTGGATGAGATCGGCATTGGCGCCCGGATAGACCGTGGTCACGGTGATGGTGGTGTTCGACAGCTCCGGATACTGCCGGATCGGCAGCTTGAATCCGGCCTGCGCGCCGATGAGCAGGATCAACAGACTCACCACACTGGCAAGCACCGGCCGCTTGATGAAGATGTCGGTGAAGGACATATGGCTACTGCTTCGGCCGCTCCGCGGCGGGTGTCAGAGGCCGTGAATTGTCGATCTTGATGGCGGCGTCGGGGTGGAGCTTGAGCTGGCCGCTGGTGACCACCTGCTCGCCGGCCTTCACGCCTTCCAAAATCGCCACTTCATCACCTTGGCTCGGGCCGACGCGAACGAAGCGCCGCTCGACGGTGAGCTGCGGCGCCGGCACCTCCACCTCGCCGACGCTGGCGGTCTTCTCCGGGGCCGGCGGACCCACCTTCACCACCCACACGCTGTCGCCATAAAGCCCGTAGGTCACCGCGGTGCGCGGCACCGTCACGAGCTCCTTGGGCTTGCCTTCGAGCACGGCCACATTAGAGAACATGCCGGGCAGCAGCCGGTGGTCGGCATTCGGCAGACGCCCCCGCACCATCAGCGTGCGCGTGTCTTGCGCCACGCGGGCATCGAAGGCCTCAATCGCCCCTTTGAACACCTGGCCAGGATAGGCATTGACGCCGAGCTCGATCGGAGCGCCGATCTTGAGCTTGCCGAGATCGCCTTCAGGGACCGGAAAGTCGATCCAGATCGGGTCGAGCGCTTGCAGCCAGACGAGCGGGTCGCCAGCCTTCACATATTGACCCTTCTCCACCCGGCGAAGCCCCAGCCTGCCGGCGAAAGGCGCGGTGATGTTCTTCTGCGCGATCACGGCTTCCATGCGCTGCACAGCCGCAGCCGCGGTGTCACGCTTCGAGGTGGTCGTATCGACGACGGCCTGGGATACGAATTCCTTTTTGACGAGACTTGCTTGCCGCTTGAGATCGGCATTCGCCTCGAGCAGAACGGCGCGGTTCTTGAGGAGGTCGGCCTCTTCCACCGACGTGTCGAGCTCGACGAGCCTGGTCCCCTTCTCGACATCGTTGCCGCTCTCGAAAGAGTAGTTCTTGACGATGCCGGCGACCTCCGGAGA
>NZ_JBOHJB010000085.1:0-11093 GCF_050728395.1 Methyloceanibacter sp. | reverse complement strand
CCTCCCCGTCAAGGGGAGGTATGAAAGACAAAAGAAAAGGCCCCGGCCAAAGCCGGGGCCCTGACTTAGTGCCCGTTGGCTCGAGCTTAGCGGCGATTGCCGAACAGCTGCAGCAGCATCATGAACAGGTTGATGAAGTCGAGATAGAGCCTGAGAGCTCCCATCACCGCCTTGCGGCCGGAGATCGTCCCGTCGTCGTTGACGGAATACATCTCCTTGATCTGCTGGGTGTCATAGGCGGTGAGCCCGGCGAAGATCAAGACGCCGATCACCGAGATGGCGAATTGCAGCGCTGTTGAGGCCAGGAACAGATTGACCAGCATCGCAATGATGATGCCGATCAGGCCCATGAACAGGAACGAGCCCCAGGCCGACAGATCCCGGTTGGTGGTGTAGCCGTAAAGGCTGAGCGCGCCGAACGAGGCGGCGGTGATGAAGAACACCTGTGCGATGCTCGCATGCGCGTAAACGAGGAAAATCGACGCGATCGACAGGCCCATGAGCGCGGAGAACACCCAGAAGGAGATCTGGGCGGTGCCAAGGCTCATGGAGTTGATGCGCGCCGAGAGGAAAAACACCATGCCGAGCGGGGCGAAGATCACCACCCATTTGAAGGCGCTGGCGAAGATGAGATTGCCGAAGGGGGTGAGCTGGAGGCCTGCCCCGCTATCCACCACGGCAAACATATAGGTCAGATAGGCGACGACGCCGGTGATGGCGACGCCCGACGCCATGTAGTTGTAGACGCGCAGCATATAGGCGCGGAGCCCCTGGTCGATCACGCCCGTTTCGGCGCGGCCGGCAGTCGTTCCTTGCGCGTATCGTCTGTCCAATTCGGCCATTGCTGGTCCTTTCACCCGTGTTGTTCGAGTCGCTCAAATCCAGACACTTTGAAGCAAGATATGGGTGGTCCGCTAGGCCGGCGCAAGTGAGCGAAAGCTCCTGTCACGCAACATTCGCAGAGCCCCTATTCGCCGCGCAAATAGGGTGCGGCCTTGGCCGAAAGCACCCTCCAGGTGGCGATGGCGCCCACCCCAAGAACCAGCGCAAGCGCCAGCAGCAGGGCCTCGGCGGCGGCGCGCCCGGAAAACACGAACGTCACCTCGAAGGCCCATTTGCACAGCGCCCAGGCGGTGATCGTGCCCGCGACAAGGGCGAAGGCGGCGACCGCCGCGCCGAGAAGCCCGAACTCGAGAAGCTCGGCGCGCACGATGCGCCCGCGCGTGGCGCCGAGCGTCTTGTAGAGCACGGCCTGGTATTTGCGCCGCTGCTGGGTCGCGGCCACGGCGCCGGTGAGCACCAGAGCGCCGATCAGAAGCGTGACGCCCGCGGTCATGCCGATCGCCGTCATCACCTTCTGCAGCAGATCCTTTGCCGCCTCGACGATATCGCCGACCTTTATGGCCGTGACCAGCGGGAAGCGGTCGGCAAGCGCCTGAACGAGCTTCGCCTCGCGCGCTTGGTCGGTGCCTTTCGGATATTCGAGCGTGACCAGAACGCGGTGGGGCGCGGCGGCAAGCGTGTTCGGCGAGAACACCATGACGAAGTTGATGGCAAGCGACTCCCAGTCGATCTTGCGGAAATTGGCGATCTTGGCCTCGACGTTGCGCCCGAGCACATTGACGGTGATGCTGTCGCCGATCTTCAGCCCGAGGCCCGGGCCTGAATCGGCGTCGAAGGAGACGAGCGGCGGGCCGGAGTAGCCGGGCTCCCACCAGCTTCCTTGCGTGATGGTCGAGCCTTGCGGAAGCGTATCGGCGTAAGTCAGCCCGCGGTCGCTCGCGAGCACCCAGCGGCTGTCGGGAGCGGCCTCGACCTTTTCCACCGGCACGCCGTTGACGGCGACGATGCGGCCGCGCAGCATCGGCGCGTCGGCGAGCTTGGCATCTGGCTCGACGGCCTTCGCCGTGGCGCGGAAGTCGGCGAGATTTAGAGCGTCGACGTCGAGAAAGTAATAAGACGGGGCCTCGATCTGAATGTTGTCCTCGAACTCGGCCATGAGCGAGCGGTCGATGAGGGCGATGGCGACGAGGAAGCCGAGGCCGAGCCCGAGCGAGATGGCGACCTGGCGGGCGATCGAACCGGGGCCGGCGATGCTCGCGAGCGCAAGCGCGAGAGACGGGGGCTTGGTGCGGCGGAACCGTGCGGCAAGTTTCTGCAGCAGCCAGCCGAAGCCGAGCAGCAAGAGAAATCCGGCTACGATGCCGGCGACGATCGAGGCGGTGATGGTGCGCTCCTCGGAGGCCGCGATGGCGAGCGCGAACAGCGCGAGCCCGCTCGCTGCTGCCGTTACGAGAAAGCCAAGCGGCGGCCGTTCCTGTTCGTCGGTGAGGTGCGAGCGCATCAGCACCGCCGGCGGCACGACGGATGCGCGCCCCAAAGGCAGAAGCACGAACAGCAGCATGGTGAGGAGGCCTGCACCGGCGGCGGTCAGAAGCGATGCCGGATGCGGCTCGACGGCAAGCGCAATGGGCAAGGCATCGCCATAAGTCGCCGACAGCAGAGCAGGGGTGAGCGCACCGAGCACGAGCCCAAGAGCGATACCGATTCCGGCGAGCATCAGCGCCTGGATGAGATAGACGGCAAGCACGAGGCGGCTCGGGGCTCCCAAGGTCTTGAAGGTGGCGATCACCTGCCGCTTCTTCGCCATGTAGCTGCCGATGGCATTGGCGACGCCGATGCCGCCGAGCAGCAGCGCGCCGAGACCGACCAGGCTGATGAATTGGGTGAAGCGCTTGACCTCGCGGCGGATCGAGGGCGCTGGATCGGTCCAGTCGGTGATGGCGAAGCCGCTCTCGGGGAACTTGGCCTCGATGGTGAACCGTGCGGTGTTGAGCTCCATCCGGTCGTTGCCACGCTCTCCGGGAAGCTTCAAGCGATAGATCCAGCGGATCAGGCTCCCAGGCTGGATGAGCCCGGTGCGGGTAAGCGTGTCGAGCGACATCAGCACGCGCGGGCCATAGGCGAGGCGATCGGCAAGCCGGTCAGGCTGGGTGCCGAGAATGCCGCCGATGGTCACGGTGGTATCGCCGATCGAGACGGTGCTGCCGATCCCAACATTGAGGCGCTCGAGCAGCGATCTCTCGGCCACGATGACGCCGGCTTTCCGCCAGATCGGGCCAGCGCCGGGGGGCTCGGTGACGACGACCTGGCCATAGAGCGGGTAGGCGCCGTCGGCGGCTTTCACTTCGACGAGCGCACTCTTGCCTCCGGGAATCCGCGCCATGGCGCGCAAGCTCGCCGATTCGGTCACCTGCCCCAGATCGTCGAGCCCGGCCCGCTCCTCCTCGCCCGCCCGCCGGTGCACGCGCTCGAAGGAGAGATCGCCGCCGACGAGCAGCCGACCCTGGCGGGCAAGGGCCGCATCGAAAGAGGCGCCGAGCGAGCCGATGGCGGCAACGGCCATGACGCCGAGCGCGATGCACAGCACGAAGACGGTGAGGCCGCCGGCGCCGGCGCGGAGCTCGCGCAGCGCGATGGCGAAAGCGAGCTTCAGGCTGACACCCCGTACCGGAGAGGGCGCGGCGAGACCGGCGGCGGTCACGACGCTGCGGCCCGGCGTTTGGCGCCGGCACTCGTCACCCGGCCGTCGGCAAGGCTGACGATGCGGTCGCAGCGCTTGGTGAGCGCCCGGTCATGGGTGATGAGCATGAGCGTGGCGCCGGTCCGCTCCTTGAGCGTGAACAGAAGGTCCATGATTTCGGCGCCGGTGGTCTCGTCGAGATTGCCGGTCGGCTCGTCGGCGAGAATGAGCGAGGGCTTGGGCGCGAGCGCTCGGGCCATGGCGACCCGCTGCTGCTCGCCGCCGGAGAGTTGCCCCGGGAAATGCGTCTCGCGGTGCGAGAGCCCGACCTCGGCGAGCGCTAAGCGCGCGGCGTCGAACGCGTCGTCGCGGTCGAGGAACTCGAGCGGCAGCGCAACGTTCTCGATCGCCGTCATGGTAGGCACGAGGTGGAAGGATTGAAACACGATGCCGATATTGGCGGCGCGCAGCCGTGCGAGATCGTCCTCATTGAGCGCGCTGAAATCGGCGCCGAGAACGGTGACGCGGCCTTCGGTGGCACGTTCGAGCCCGGCGATGACCATGAGCAGCGTCGATTTGCCGGAGCCGGATCGGCCAACCACGGCAAACGATTCGCCCGCCGCCACGTTCATGTCCAATCCGCGCAATATGGCAACGGGGCCGGCGCGGGAGGGAAGCGTGACATGCACGTCTTCGAGCCTGATGGCGGAGGTCGAGGATGGTTTCAGAGTTTGATCCATGGAACGGGTCGCGCTGCTCCTGACATGGCACGGCAGGCTGTAATAAAGAAGAGCAAAGAGGTCCAAAAGATGAAGCGAGGCGCAGTTGCCACCGCCGTTGTTGCCGCAGGAATGCTGCTTGCCGCGTCGGGGTTGCATGCAAATCAGGCGGCTTCGCGCGAGCCGGTGATCGTCGCCTTCGGCGACAGTTTGACCGCGGGGCTGGGCTTGCCGGAAAAGGATTCCTTCCCGGCCCAGCTCGAGCGGGCACTGCGCGCTCGCGGGCAAGAGGTCAAGGTCGTCAATGCCGGCGTTTCGGGTGACACGGCTGCGGCGGGATTGGCGAGGCTCGATTGGGCCATGCCCGACGATGCCAGCGCCGTGATCGTCGAGCTCGGCGCCAACGATGCCTTGCAGGGGCTCGATCCGGCGGCGACCAAGGCGACGCTGGAGAAGATCGTCACCGCGCTGAAAGCGCGCGGGCTGCCCATCCTGCTCGCCGGCATGGAGGCGCCGCGCAATCTCGGCAAGGAGTATGTCGACCAGTTCAGGGCGCTCTATGCCGACCTCGCCGCGCGCTACGACCTCATCCTTTATCCCTTCTTCCTCGACGGCGTGGCCCTCGACGACAAATACACGCTGGGCGATGGGCTTCATCCCAATGCCGAAGGCGTGGCACGCATCGTCGACGGCATCCTACCAAAGGTCGAGGAGCTGCTGGCGCGCGTCCCGGCGGCCAAAGGTTAGCTGCGCAGGGGCCGTCAACCCCACTGCTGGGCTGTCGCCACAATGAAGCACGAAGTCGCGGCCAGCGACGCCACAGTGCGCGCATGGTTCCAGGCCGTCCACGCCGAGAGGTAGTGTGTCCACACCGCGCTGCCCTCTTCGCTGTCAGGCTTGACGGCGGCGAGCCTGTTGTTGAGCGGCACGTTGCACACGAGCGTCACCAGGAAGGTGCCGACGAAATAAAGCAGGCTGCCCGCGAGCAGATATGCGGATCCCGGTTCCGACCAGCGCAGAAGCGCGGCGATGTCGAGCACGAGCGAGAGGATGGCGGTGCCGAAGAAGATCCCGAGGAAGATCGGATTGAGCACTACGACGTTGATGGTCTGCATGGCGGCGATGCCCGCCGGCGCAGGCTGGCGCTCGAGCGCCCACATCACAGTCGCCGAGAAGGCGAGGAAGAATCCCGCGATCAGCCCTGAGCCGAGCGCGGCAACAAACGTCAAGATTGGGAGAATGGAGCCCATGGCTCATCCATAGCAAAAGCTCTAGAACGGTGCACTTTCTGCCGACGGCGGGGCCAGCGCAGTGCCAACGATCTACGATCTCAAGCCGCGGTTTCAGGCGCGCTTGCGTCTCCTGGCTGACGGCCTGGCAAAGGCTGGCGTCACCGCCAATGGCGTGACGCTGGCGGCGCTTGGCTTGAGCCTTGCCCATGGCGCTTGGCTCGCGCTCGCTCCGGACTCGCGCTGGCCGTTCCTGCTCCTGCCGGTGACCTTGTTCTTGCGCATGGCGCTCAACGCCATCGACGGCATGATGGCTCGGGAGCACGGCATGAAGAGCCCGGAAGGCGCAGTCCTGAACGAGCTTGGCGACGTCATCTCCGACGCCGCCCTCTATCTTCCCTTCGCGCTTGTCGCCGGCATCAACGCCACGCTCGTTGTGCTGGTGGCGATCGCGGCGATCATCGCCGAGATGGCCGGGGCGCTCGGGCCTCTGCTCGGCGGGATGAGGCGCTATGACGGACCGCTCGGCAAGAGCGACCGCGCCGTCGCCTTTGGGTTGCTCGCTTTGCTCCTCGGAGCCGGCATAGCGCCTGGGCGCTGGAGCACGGCCTATCTCGCGGTCCTGCTCGCGCTCGCAGCGCTGACCATCGTCAATCGGGCGCGCAGCATCGTCGCTCAAGCCAAGGCGTCGGCACCGTGACCACGATCTTCGGCATCCCGGCCAACGTCGTCTACGCCACGGCCGGCGTCTATGCGGTCCTGATCGTCGCGAGCATCATCGTCTTCCTGCTCTCGCGCCGCGGCGAGTCTGGCCGCTACCGCGAGCTCGAGGACCGCGTGCGCTCCTGGTGGTGGATGATCGGCGCCTTCACGCTCGCCATGCTTTCCAATCGCACCGTGGCCATCGTCTTCCTCGCCTTCATCTCCTATCTCGCGCTGAAAGAATATCTCTCGCTGATCCCGACGCGGCGCATCGACCGCAGCGTGCTGCTGTTCGCCTATCTCGCCATCCCCATGCAGTTCTATTGGGCGGCGACCGACTGGTACGGCATGTTCATCGTCTTCGTGCCGGTGTGGACGTTCCTGTTCTTCCCGGCGCTGATGGCACTCCGCGGCGAGACGCAAGGCTTCCTGCGCGCCGTCGGCACGCTGAGCTGGGGCCTGATGATGACCGTGTTCACCTTGAGCCACATGGCCATGCTGCTCGTCTCGGGCGACGCGGTGAACCCCATCGCCGGCGGCCTCGGGCTCCTGTTCTTTCTCGTGTTGCTCACCCAGTTCAACGACGTGGGGCAATACATTTGGGGCAAGCTCACCGGCCGACACAAAGTGACGCCGACGGTGAGCCCGAAAAAGACCTGGGAGGGGCTGATCGGCGGCATCGCCAGCACGACGCTACTCGCCGCGCTGATCGGGCCTTACCTCACGCCTATGGACATGCGCTGGTCGGCGTTCGCCGGGCTCGTCATCGGCATCTCGGGCTTCCTCGGCGACATCACCATGTCGGCGATGAAGCGCGACCTCGGCGTGAAGGATACCGGCGGTCTGATCCCCGGCCATGGCGGCATTCTCGACCGCGTCGACAGCCTCACTTATGCCGCGCCGGTGTTCGCGCATTTCTTCCGCTATTTCTTCTTCCCGTGAGCGGCGGCGCCATGACCAAGCTCCTCCGCCTCCTGTTCTTCGCCGTCGTGGTGCGGGCGATCGTCCTTGTCGCGCTCGGTCTCACGGTGCGGCATCGCGAGAGGCTGCCGAAGAAAGGCCCGGCGGTGCTTGCCGCCAATCACAACTCGCACCTCGATACGTTGGCGCTGATGTCGCTCCTGCCTTTGCGCCTTCTCGATACGGTTCACCCCGTGGCGGCGGCGGATTATTTCGCCAAGCCCGGCGGCATGGGCTGGTTTGCCAAGACCATCATCGGCATCATTCCGGTTGCGCGCGGCAGCGGCAAGCAAGGCGTCAATCCGTTGGCAGCTTGCGAAGAGGCGCTCGACCGCGGCGACATTCTCATCATCTTTCCCGAAGGGTCGCGCGGCGAGCCCGAGGCGCTTGTGTCCTTCAAGAAGGGGATTGGCCATCTGGCCAAGGCGCGCCCCAAAGTGCCGGTGATTCCGATCTTCATGCACGGGCTCGGCAAGGCGTTGCCAAAGGGCTCGGCGCTGTTCGTGCCGTTCAACTCGATTGTGAGCGTCGACGAGCCGCTCTACGGCCGGGAGTCCTATGACGCCTTCGTCGCCGAGCTCGAAGCACGCCTCACTGCGCTCGCGGCGCAAGAGAAGTTACCCGCGTGGGAGTAGGACGCCGGCGTGCCCAAACTTGACCTAAATGTGCAAATTGTAGAGCGTCGAACCATGGATGATCGCTCGCTCACAGCCATGGCGGCAGCGTTTCTGTCGATGCTTGCGGCGTCAATGTCGCACGCGGCCGAGTCCGACTCCGGTCGGATCGCGATCATCGACGCGTCGGTAAACACCAAGCCATACCTGCAGACGCTCAAAGATGCCGGAGTCAAAGTCATAGGCCGCTATTACGGCCGCTGCCGGCAGTGGTCGGGCAAGCGGATCATCGATGGTGGCAGGGCCGGCGAGGAAGGCTCCGAGGTCGATGCTATGCTCGACGCCGGTTTCGCGATCCTTTCCATCTATCAGTATCTTAGCAACAGCAAATACAAATTTGACGGCAGATGGTTCAACAGCGGAACCAACCAGATTGAGACCCTGAAGAACGCGGCCTGCACCGCGACTGCCAAACCACACCACACGGCGGTGCAAGAGGCCGAATTGGATGCAAAGGCCGCGATCGAACAGGCGGCGCTGGTGGGACAGCCAAAAGGAACCGCGATCTATTTCGGCGTCGATTTCAACTTCGACAAGAGCGACGCTGCCACCAAGGGCAAGATGCTCGCCTATTTCAAGACGGTGAGCGGCATCGTCAAGAAAGCCGAATATTTGCTCGGCGCCTATGGCAGCGGCGATGCGCTGGCGGTTCTCAAAGAGCAGAGCCCGCAGCTCGTCGACTTCTTCTGGCTCTCAGCGTCACGCAGCTACGCAGGCAGCACTGGCTTCCACAATTCCGATGCGTGGCACCTCTTCCAGAATTGGACCGACACCGAATGGTTTTCCAGGATGGTGAACGGCAGATGCTCGGCGGGCCTCGCGCTCGATACCGATATCCAGAACAAGGCCTTCGCCGACGACTATGTCGGATTCTGGAGTCGCGACGGGGAATACAAGGTGCCGGCGGAGCGGACCATAGCCGTCTATGACCAGCGCCGGTTCGCTTGCAACGGCGATGCCTTGATACGGTCGGCCGCGAGCTCGTCCGACCTCATTGGCGTGCAACGCTGCGGCCGGCAATATTTGCGATGCGAACCGAGCCTCCGGAGAGGCCTGGTGCCGCAGATCTGCTTTGGAAACACCGTTCGCGTCGGCGAGACGGAAGGTACGTTTGCCCGTATCGACTATGACGATGACGGTGCCTTTGACGGCTGGACGTCCGTCACCAATTTGACGCCTTCGTTCTCCGTCAAGCCTGCCTATATTTTCGACCAGGCGGCGCGAAGGGCGGCCGTCTGTCCTCCTTAGACAAAGCTATTTGGCGGGTTTGACGAGGATTCGCGTTGCCGAAAGGTCCTCAGCCGACCTCGACCTCGTCCCAGAAGCCGAAGCGGTTTGCCACATGGCCTATCGAGGGACGCGGCGCCTCGTAGATCCAGGCGGCGCGGGCGTGGCGCGTCCCGTCGATCACCACGTCGTAGAACTGGACGCCATGCGGGCAGGCGCGGTCGGACTCGGTCTTCGGCGCTTTCTCCAGCCACTCCATGCGCACCACCCCGATGGGGAAGTAGTGATAGCCGCCGTGCTCGACGATGTCGTCGCTCTCGGCGATGACGCGATCCTTCAGCCTTGCTTTCATAGTGACAAGCCTCCTACTGGCCCCAGGAGACGTTGGTGCAGCGGACGCCCTTGGTCTTGGCCGACGAGATCTTGCCGGTGTCGAGCGCAATCTCCCAGGCGCGCCGCACCTCGGTCCACCATTCCTTGCTCTCTGGCCCCTTCGCCTCTCCGATGAAGCGAAGCATCTCGTCCTTGCCTTGCACGCAGGAGATGGTGAACTCGACGCCGGCTTGCGGCGGCGGCACGATCAGCGCGTCAGCCACCTCGTAATTTGCCGGCGTGTCTTTCGATTCCTTGGCGAGCTGGCGGCTGGTGAGCACGAGATAGGTCCCATCCTCGCGCTGATATTGGTGGATGAAGATGGGCGCGGCGATGAGGCCGCCGCCGAGATCGGACCAGCCTTCGATGTCGAGATCGCCGTCATAATTCTTGCCAACGAAGCTCGCGGCGAAGGCCACGTCGGCGTTTTCCTCCTCGCTCGGAGCCTTCGGCTCGGTCCGCGCCAACGCCGGGACAAGCACCATGGCCGCGCCAAGCAGGGCGACGGGAGCGAGGCGGCAAAGTCTGGCGTGCATGGCGGCATCCACCGAAAAGCGCCGGGATTTAGCGGTCGCGGCAATCTCAAGTCTATTCACAATCATGGCAAAAGCGGAACCGGGCGTGACCCATGCCCTTCGCGCCGGCCGCCGCGGGTGCTAAGTTTCCTCACCCCAAGCGGGCTTGCCGAGGGCTCAGCTTGCGAGAACGGAAAGGCGATAACCGCCATGTTTCGAATCGTTGCCGCAGCTCTCATCCTCCTCGGCTTGGCCTGGTCGCCCGCGGCGGCTGACGCCAAGCGCGTAGCGCTCGTCATCGGCATGAGCGAGTACCAGCATCTTTCGAGCCTCCCCAACCCCGTGCCTGACGCCAAGGCCATCGCCGCGGTGTTCAGGAGCCACGGCTTCGAGGTGTCGGAATATTACAATCTCGACCGTGCCGGTATGCTCGATGCGCTGGAGAAATTCGAACGGGACGCGACGGGCGCCGAAGTCGCACTCGTCTACTACGCCGGCCACGGCATGGCGGTCCAAGGCAAGAACCTGATCGCGCCGACGGATATGGAGATCGCCTGCGAAGACAAGACGACGATCCGTTCGGTCGACCTTCAGCAGCTGTATAAGGCGGCCGGGCCGGCGCCGCAGCAGATCGTGATGCTCGACGCCTGCCGCAACGATCCGTTTCCGCAATGCCCGACGCGCGGCGCCGGTCAAGGCAGC
Source organism: Methyloceanibacter sp. (assembly GCF_050728395.1). GTDB lineage: Bacteria > Pseudomonadota > Alphaproteobacteria > Rhizobiales > Methyloligellaceae > Methyloceanibacter. The sequence goes on along the minus strand of NZ_JBOHJB010000085.1, from coordinate 470 downwards.
GGCTTTCGCGGCCTCTCTCTGCTTGGCGAGGCTGACCGCACGGTGGTCACCGCCAATGCCACGGGGTCGGGCCAGCTCGCAGCCGACGGCGACCCAGGCGCACATTCGCCTTTCGCCACCGCGCTACTGCGAAATTTCAGCGAGAATCCACGCCTCTTTTTCGGCGACCTGCTGAACAAGACCGCCACCGACGTGAAACTCGCCACCCGCACGCAAACCCCCGAGGTCAGCTTTCAGGGCGGCTCACCGAAGGTCTGCCTCGATGTCGAGGGTTGCGGCCTGGCCGGCCCGGCGTTGCCACCCGATGCCGTGCTCACCGATCCCGCGACCGTCGCCGAGGCTCGCTCCGCGTTGCAACAGCTCGGCTTCATCGCCAACACGAGCAGGGGCGGAGACAACGACGTCATCGAGGACGCCATCAAGCGCTTTCAGACCAAGGCCGGGTTGACCCCCGACGGTCCGTTCGGAGA
>NZ_JBOHJB010000084.1:0-11141 GCF_050728395.1 Methyloceanibacter sp. | reverse complement strand
CATCTCTTTCTGGAAAAAAGATTCGGAAGAAAGGGTATAAGCTCGCCATCCGACGACGGGGGACATCGCCAAAACCGTCCCGCGTATGCTCCCCAGACAAGATTTATTTACATATGATCGGCCGGCACGAAGACCATCCAGGAACAGGACTGGGGCCGGCCGCGCGAATAGCCAACTTTCGAACGGAAAATCTGTATGGCAAACGCGACCGCGAGCACGCTTCCGCCCGAAGCTGAGCAAAAGGATGTCCAATGGCTCAAGCTGTCGGATCTCCGGCTCGATGGCCAAAACCCGCGTCTGAAAGAAGGTTTGGAAAACGCCTCGCAGCCTGAACTGCTTGAGGAACTTGCGCTTGAATATGAGCTTCAGGACCTGGCGCGTTCCATCGCCGATAATGGATATTTTTCCGAGGAGCCGCTTGTCGTCATCAAAGATCGGGGGGGCAAGTCGTGGACCGTGATAGAGGGAAACCGACGCCTCGCCGCGTTGCAATTGCTCGATAATCCGAACGCCGCGCCGAAGGAGCTGCGCAAGCAGTGGCAGGAGCTATCTGCCAGCCGCAAGAAGCTCGTAAAGGTGGTTCCTATACTCGAATACGATAAACGGAGCGAAATTACTCCCTACTTGGGCTTCCGCCACATCACTGGAGTGATGCAATGGCGACCTTACCAGAAGGCCCGCTACATCGCGCAGCTGGTCGAAGGTAGCCAATACACATTTGCACAGATTGCCCGAATTATTGGCAGTCGCGCCCCCACGGTGCGAGAGCACTACATCGCTTACACTCTCGTGCGACAGTCGCGCGATCAATTGGCAATCGATACTCGCTTCGCCGAACAGGCCTTCGGGGTGCTGCGTCGCTCGCTTTCTGATCCGAACATTCGAGCGTACATCGGTCTTGAGCTGGATAAGCCCGAAAGGGATCTCGCAAAGCCGGTCCCAAAGAAGCACGCAGAGAAGGTCAAGGAATTCTTCGAGTGGGCGTTTGGCACGTCAGACAAGAGAGCCGTGCTTAGAGAGTCACGCGAGCTGAAAAAGCTTGGCGTGGTAATGGCGCATGCCCGTGCGCTCGACGTGCTGCGCTCGAGTGATGACCTCGATTACGCATTCGAGATATCTGGCGGCGAAGTGCGCAAGCTGCTCGAAAACCTCAATGCCGCAAGCTACAACCTCGACCAAGCGCTACCGTTGTCCATACGCCACAAAAAAAGCAAGGATGTTATCGAGGCACTGACTCGATGCCGCGACACGCTCGCAGAAATATTGAAGAACTTTCCAAGCGTGACTAAGGACTTATGATCACTCTTCCGGCATCTCAAGATGCGGTGGCACTCGTTGACTGGCTAGAAGTCAGCCTTCTTGCGCAAAACACGAGTCGCATATCGGACACGGCGATCATTGACGTATTTTCCGAAGCGGACCTCGACGAAGACCCGGACGCGCTGCTGGCGTCCATGCATCAAACGGTCCGCATGCGCGAAAACATCGTCGGCGCGACATACCCCGTGGAGCGTCAAGGACTGGGATATTCTCGACGTGGGGACTGGAAGGATTACCTTCCCTATAGTTTCATGCTCTTCACGTCGCTGAACCAGAGTTACACAGAACTCAATTACGGCGGCGGCACAGCGAACAAGCCGGCAGAATTATTCGAGGTCCTAGCCTCAAAGGCTGTTGAGAGGTATCTACAATGCTCCGTCATTCGAATAGGGGCACCACGCCGCAAGCCTGTTCCCCCGAGTTTCCCCGAAGCTCTCACATATACGGTCGAAGAGCTGGGCGAAATTGTTGGTCAACGAGACCTCGAACGCCATAACAGTGGTGATGACGGTGTTGACCTAATTGGTTGGCGACCTTTTGGCGATGCGCGAGCAAGTCAAGCCATCATCCTAGCGCAGTGCGCCATCGGCACTGACTGGCGCGACAAGCGGGATGACATCAGTCTGAGGATGTGGCAACGACATATTGACTGGCATTCAACGCCACTGAAAGGAATCGCGGTCCCATTCCATCACCAAGAGGGCAATTCTTGGAGAGAGACCGCTACACGTGCGGGCATCATCTTCGACCGGCTGCGGATCGCAAAGCTGGTGGACACCGCCGCGCTGCCAGCACCGACTAAGAAAGAGATGATGCATTGGTGCGAAAAGCGGCTCAAGAAAGTTGCAAAGCTCGCAATTGAGCAACGGTAGAGTAGCGCCTCACGTTGTCTAATAACTTTCTCAGGACGCGCTCGTCGACAACCTGGCACTCCCATACCACTAATGAGCGCCATCCCGCTTCAGACAAATCCTGTTGCGCCTTGATGTCGCGTGCCTGATTACGTTCAAGCTTGGGCAGCCAATAGCCGAGATTCCAGCGAATCTGTTGTTTCCCGACAGAGCAGTGGGGGCAACGGTGCCAAAAGCAGCCATGAACGAATATAACGGTTCGATATTTCGGCAGCGCAATGTCGGGCGTACCAGGCAGCCGCCTATCATGCAACGTGAAGCGGAGCCCCTGCCGATGCAAGTAGCTGCGAACCTTAAGTTCTGGCTTTGAGTGCTTCTTCTTTACCGAAGCCATCATGTGGCTCCGCTGAGTGGTCGAGACCCGCGCCACTAGTGAACTTTGCCTTTCGAGTGCCGGCTCACTCCGAGGATTGTTGCTAATTATCGAGGAAGCTCCGGAGTTTTCGCGACCGCGACGGATGCTTCAGCTTGCGCAGGGCCTTGGCCTCGATCTGGCGGATGCGCTCGCGGGTGACGCTGAATTGCTGGCCGACCTCTTCCAGCGTGTGGTCGGTGTTCATGCCGATGCCGAAGCGCATGCGGAGCACGCGCTCCTCGCGCGGCGTGAGCGAGGCGAGCACGCGCGTTGTGGTCTCGCGCAGATTGGATTGGATGGCGGCGTCGATGGGCAGCACCGCGTTCTTGTCCTCGATGAAATCGCCGAGATAGGAATCTTCCTCGTCGCCGATCGGGGTTTCGAGGCTGATCGGCTCCTTGGCGATCTTGAGCACCTTGCGCACCTTCTCGAGCGGCATAGCGAGCTTCTCGGAAAGCTCCTCCGGCGTCGGCTCGCGGCCGATCTCGTGCAGCATCTGGCGCGAGGTGCGCACGATCTTGTTGATGGTCTCGATCATGTGCACGGGGATGCGGATGGTGCGCGCCTGATCGGCGATGCTGCGGGTGATCGCCTGCCTGATCCACCAGGTGGCGTAGGTGGAGAATTTGTAGCCGCGGCGGTACTCGAATTTGTCGACCGCCTTCATCAGCCCGATATTGCCTTCCTGAATCAGATCGAGAAACTGGAGCCCGCGGTTGGTGTATTTCTTGGCGATGGAAATCACCAGGCGCAAGTTCGCCTCGACCATCTCCTTCTTGGCCTGGCGCGCCTCGCGCTCGCCCTTCTGCACGATGTGCACGATGCGGCGGAACTCGGCGATCTGAAGCCCGGTCTCGGCGGCGAGGTTATGGATCTCGCCGCGGATGTCCTTGATCAGGCCGCGCTCGTCGTGCACGAAATCGGCCCAGCCCTTCTTCTTCAGGCGGCCGACGCGGCGGAGCCAGTTGGGATCGAGCTCGTTCGACTGATATTCGTCGATGAAGTCCTCGCGCTTGACGCCATAGCTCTCGGCGAGGCGGAGCAGGCGACCCTCATAGCCGATCAGCTTCTTGTTGATGTCGTAGAGGGTCTCGACCAGGCTCTCGATGCGGTTGTTGTTGAGCGACAGCGATTTGATCTCGGCAACGATCTCGTCCTTCAGCACCTTGTAGCGCTTCTCCTGGCCGGTGGAGAGCGTGTCGTTGCGCAGCGCGCGCTCGACCTCCTGGTCTTGCAGCTTGCGCAGCTTCTTGTAGTTGGTGGCGACGAGGTCGAAGGTCTCGAGCACCTTGGGCTTGAGCTCGGCCTCCATGGCGGCGAGCGAAAGCGAGTTCTCGAGATCGTCCTCTTCGTCGTCGAATTCTTCCTGGGCGACGCGTTCGCCGTCCTCGCCGTCGCGGGCGGGGGCTTGCGCCGGCTGCGCGTGCTGCCCGTTGGCGCCATGGGCATGGGGCTCGCCGCCATTCATGCCCTCGGGCAGAGGCTGCGACGGCGCGGGCTTGGCGTCAGGGCCCTGATAGGTGGCTTCGAGATCGATGATGTCGCGGAGCAGAATCTTGCCTTCGTTCAGCTCGTCGCGCCAGATGATGATGGCCTGGAAGGTGAGCGGGCTCTCGCACAGCCCGGCGATCATGGCCTCGCGGCCGGCCTCGATGCGCTTGGCGATGGCGATCTCGCCCTCGCGGGAGAGAAGCTCGACCGAGCCCATCTCGCGCAAATACATGCGCACCGGATCGTCGGTGCGCTCGGTCGGCTCTGCCTTGGCCTCGGGCTTGACCGCGATCGGCGTGACCGTGGCGACGGCGCGCGGAGCGGCTTCGGCGCCCGCGGCCCCCTCCTCCGGCTCTTCGGCCTCGTCGGTGTCGATGACGTTGATGCCCATGTCGGAGAGCATGGACATGGTGTCCTCGATCTGCTCGGAAGTGACTTCCTCGGACGGAAGCACCTCGTTCAGCTCGTCATAGGTGACGAAGCCGCGGGCCTTCGCCGTCTTGATCAGCTTCTTGACCGCGGCATCGGACATATCGAGCACCGGACCGTCCGAAGTCTCAGCCTGCGGCTGCTCCTGATCCTCTGCTTCAGCGGTCTTGGTTGCCATTCATTGTACTCCGAAGCGCTTGCCCTTGGGGATGAAGCGCGTGGCCGAGGCGTGCCGTCTCTGCGGCGCCTGTTCGAATTTCCGTTCGACGATTAGCGGCAAGCACCGTTAAGCGACGATTAAACATGACTTGGCTCCGGCTCGCCGCCAGCATCGCTAAGACTGACCGGTCAAGCCTTGGCCGACTTCGTTCTCCCCAATCAAGCTTGCCCGTCCCGGGCAGTAGGATTGGAACTCAACGTTCCGGACCGAATGTCTTTGCCGGGCGATCCCGCCCGAATGCCCGAGGCGAGTAGCCCGTCGAGCGAACGCAACGCCGGCCGGCGCGTGGCCCAAACAACCAACGCCTCGTGGAAGCGCTCAAGCCCCTCTCCAAAGGACCCCTGGCGGCGCTTCCGGCCGGTCAAGTTCCTGGCATGGACTTGGCGAGACTAAGGCGATGTGTCAAGGCCGCAAAGCCCTTCAAAAGCACAATCTTTAGCCATTGAAACCGCGCTCAGTTCGCGTCGCGTTCGCAATGCAATATCGGTGCCGGTTGCGGGGGTCCTAGCGCTGGTCCGCGCGCCGGTCAGGACGGCGCCCCCGCTGGCCGCCGATATTCTCGCCTTTCAGCCTGGCGATGGTCTCCTGGAAGCGCTTGGCGCTGTCGCGGTCCCCGGCATCGTCGGCGGCATGGCGGAGGCCGGCATTGGCAACCTGGCGCTGCAACTCGGAGAAGTGCTCGAAGTCGGCTTCCGACAGATCGGCGAGGTCGAGCGCTTGATCCTGCACCTCCTTGTCGAGGCTCTTGAGCGTGGTCCAGCGGTAGATGAGCTCGGCGAAATGCTCCTCGACCTCGGCCGCAGCGGTCTCAGGTTGCAGGAAGGCGATGCGCTTGAAGGCGCTCGACCGGTCGAGCGTGTCGAACAGCTTGGCGTGGCGGCTCTCGCGCATCAGCTCGGCGAGGTGCTCGCGCGTGATGCCAAGATCTTGGAAGATCGCCTCGGTGAGAAAGCCGAGAAGCTCGGCGAGCTGCTTCTGCCTGATGTCGAGATGCGCCACCTCCTCGGCGAAATGATCGAGCAGCGAAGGATGATGGGCGAGCGCGAGAATGATGGTGATGGCGAAGCCATGGGCTGAGGGAAGCGGCCGCGCCCCGCTCTTGCCCGCGGATGGAGGTGGCGACGGCTTGGCCGGACCTCCGCTCCGCTTGCCGATGTCGCGCCACAGCGCAAACAGCCTCGACTTGATGTCGCGGCGGTAATGCTCCCGCACCCGCGCATTGGCGATGGTGGCAAGGAGCTGCTCGAGCCGCTCTTCGAGCGCCGCGCGCCGCTCAGGCGTATCGAGATTGTGCCCCGCGCATTCGCGCTGCCACAGAATATCGATCAACGGCCGCGCCTCGGCGAGACAGCGGGCGAGCGCGCCCGCGCCCTCATTGCGCACGAGGTCGTCGGGATCGGAGCCTTGCGGCAGGAAGGAAAAGCGGAAGGAATGTCCCTCGCGCAAAACCGGCAGCATGCGGTCGATGGCACGCGCCGCGGCAGCCTCGCCGGCTCGATCGCCGTCGAAGCAGACGATCGGCTCAGGCGCGAGCAGCCAAAGCTGATCCATCTGGCGTTCGGTGAAGGCAGTGCCGAGCGTCGCCACCACGTGATGGAAGCCGGCTTGATGCAGCGCGATCACGTCCATGTAGCCCTCGACCACGACGAGCTCGCCGTGCTCGAAAGCGGCCCCGCGGGCACGGGCAAAATTGAACACGGTCGAGCCCTTGTCGAACAGCTTGGTCTCGGGCGAGTTCAGATATTTCGGCTCGGTCGCGGCGTCGAGCGCGCGGGCGCCGAAAGCGATGATGCGGCCACGCGCGTTGACGATGGGGATCGTGAGACGGTGGCGGAAGCGATCATAGGGGCTGCGGCCGTCGTCGGGCTTGATGAGGAGGCCGGTCTCGATGAGCTGGGCCTCGCTGAATCCGCGTTTGATGAGAGTCGCTTTCAGCGCCTCCTTCGCGTTCGGTGCGAAGCCGATGCGGAACTCCTTCAACGTCGCCGGGCTGAGCCCGCGCCGCTCGGCGTAAGCCAGCGCCTCGCGGCCTTCGCGCGATGAAAGCTGCTCTTCGAAGTAGGCGCTTGCCGCCTCGAGCGCATCGTAAAGGCCCAAGCGTTCTTTCGCGGCCCGCTCGTATTGCGGGTCTGGCTTCGGCAGCGGCAGGCCGGCCTCGCCCGCGAGCCGTTCCACCGCTTCAGGGAAGCTCAGGCCCTCGGTGTCCATGACGAAGCCGAAGATGTCGCCGTGCTTGCCTGAGGAGAAGCAGTGATAGAATCCCTTCTGGTCGTTGACCGTAAAGGACGGCGTCTTCTCCTGATTGAAAGGTGACAGCCCTTTCCATTCGCGTCCCGCCCGCTTCAGCGGCACACGGCGTGAAACCACGGTCGAGACCGGCAGCCGCGCCCTGATCTCATCGAGGAACGAATCGGGGAATTTCATTGGTTCGAGTGAGCGCTAGCGCCAGCCTGGAAGCCACACCAGCCTTTCCGTAATCAACGATATTCACTGGAACAAATAGAGAACAATGTTTAGGATGTCGAGGCGTCATGCGGGGACCGAGGGCAGCCGAATCTGACACGCGCTTCACATCTGTAGATACATACTGTATATACAGTGACGGATGGCAGCGGAACTCCATCCCTGCAGCGATGCGATTGTCGGATCCCAGGTTCCGCAAATGCGCACGCGATACAAAATTGTCGATGCTGCCGAGTTTGATGAGTTCGAATGGCATGAAGCAAAGCGCGCAGAGAATTGGGCTGTGCATGAGGTTGACTTTGAAGATGCCAAAGCGATGTTTCGCCAGCCCCACATTTGCGCGCCCTCAAAGAGAGGCACAGAAGGCAGATGGTTGGCTGTTGGACGTTTGCACGAGACGGAAATAACCGTCGTCTACACGATGCGAGAGGACCGGTGCCGAATCATTTCGGCGCGGCGAGCGAGAAGCGATGAGCGAGAGACGTATCACCAGGCGATCGGCTACCGATCTGCGAAAGGGAAAAACTGATTGGAAGCGCCTGCGTAGTCTTACCGACGAAGAGATTGACGCGGCTATCAGACGCGATCTGGACTCAGACCCAGCAAATTTTGACTGGTCCAAAGCCGAGCTCGTCATGCCGCGGCGGAAAGAGGCGATCTCGATCAGGCTCGATGAGGACGTGCTCGCTTTCTTCAAGACCCTTGGGTCTGGCTACCAGACGCGCATCAACGCCGTGCTGCGCCACTTCATGCAGCGGTTGCAGGAAGCAAAGCGGAAATAGCCGGAAAAACAAACCGGGCGGAGCAAAGGCTTGCTCCACCCGGCTGAACGTCAGAAGCGGCGTCGAGACTACCTGGAAGAGGTTGCGGCTGTCGGGATCAAGGCCGGACCGCCAACGCTAAGCGTCGAGGCATTGTCGCCGCATTGGACACTGACCGTCTCGAGCTTGGCGCCATCGAGCTGGAACGCCTGGCCAGGGTTGAGGCTGATGCGCATGCGCGCCGAGGAATACGGCGCTTCGGCAGCCTGGCTATCCCACACCACGGTATTGACGGCGCAGCGGCCGTTGTCCGGCACGAAGAACGCGATGAGCCGCTTGGAGCCGACCGAAGCAAGGATCGGCTCGTAAGGGCCGACGGGACCGGCGCGGGTCAGCGGCTCCTGGGCGGCGGCGGGGCTACCGGCGGCGAAACCGGCAAGGGTCAAAGCCGCAGCGGCGGTGAAAAGCTTAAGTTGGATACGTGGGGTCATTATTGGCCTCCTATTGAAGTTTGATGCGCGCGTGAACGAATCACGTGCTGCATTGCACAGTTTCTTATTGCGGTGCAGTGACAGAACTATGTTGCAGTGCAAGACAAAAGGCCGCGGGAGTTTTCGGAACGGTCGATTTGAATTTCAGATGATGAGGGAAACGTGGATCGCGGAGTGCGGAATGAGAGCCGTTGTGCAAAAGATTTGTGCAAAGCGATTGCGATTCGAGTGCTTGTCATGCCCGCGAAGGCGGGCATCCAGTAGTCCAGGCGCTCTCGGTTCCTGATCGCCGCGTAGGTGGTTACTGGATTGCCCGGTCAAGCCGGGCAATGACAAAGGTGTGGCGCGATCATCCGAGCTTCGCCTTCACAGCCGCGCTCGCCTTGGCGAAGTCCATCTGACCGGCATAGCGGGCTTTCAGCGCCGCCATCACCTTGCCCATGTCCTTGACGCTCGTGGCGCCTGCTTCGGCAATCGCCGCGGCGATGGCTTTCTGCATGTCGGCCTCGGAGAGCTGCTTGGGCAGAAACTCGCGGATGATGGCGATCTCCTCGGCCTCCTGTTGCGCAAGCTCGGCGCGGCCGGCGTCTCTATAAATTTTCTCCGACTCTTCTCGCTGCTTGATCATCTTGGCGAAAAGCTCGAGTAGCTCGGCATCCGTCGCTTCGCCCTTGCCTGCCGTGCGCGCGGCGATGTCGCGGTCCTTGATGGCGGCGGACACCAGCCGCAACGTCGAGATGCGGCGCTTGTCCTGGGCCTTGGTCGCGAGCTTCAGTGCGGCGGTGATGGTCTCGCGCATGGGTGTCACAGGGGAATCGAGGAAGAAGTTTCGAAAGTAATTGAGCGTCTGAATTGAGGCAAGTGATTTCGCTTCGATAACTTATTGTTTTCACATGTAAATATTTCTCTCCCCAACTTGACCGCGTTCGCTGCGTCACGTAAGAGTTGGGCTCGTTGGATGCGTGGCAGAAGTGTCGGTCTTGACGCCGACAAGACGTGCACCGACTTCAAGCCCTGCCGCCTTGGCTCAGGCGGGTACAACGAAAGCCGATGAACGACAATCCCGACATGCCGGCCGGAGAGGCCCTGAACGCACGCGCGCGGGCGACCGCCCCCTGGGGCGAGGAGAGCGCCACGGCGTTGCTCGTGCTTGCCGACGGCACCGTGATCGAAGGCAAGGGCGCCGGTGCGGTCGGCATTGCGGTTGGCGAGGTTTGCTTCAACACCGCCATGACCGGCTATCAGGAGATCCTGACCGATCCCTCCTATGCCGGTCAGATCATCACCTTCACCTTCCCGCATATCGGCAATGTCGGCACCAACACCGAGGACATCGAGACGGCGAGCCTCGCCGCCGCCTCCGGTGTGCGCGGCTGCGTGCTGAGGGCGCCGATCACGCGCGCCTCGAACTACCGCGCTAGGCAGGAATTCGACGATTGGCTGAAAGCGCGCGGCATCATTGCCATCACCGGGATCGACACCCGAGCGCTCACCGCCCTGATCCGCGAGAAGGGCATGCCGAATGCGGCGATCGCGCACGCGCCTGACGGCAAGTTCGATCTTGCCGCGCTCAATCGCACGCTTGCAGGCTTCCCCGGCATGGTCGGGCTCGACCTCGCCAAGGATGTGACCAGCGGCCAGAGCTATGGCTGGAACGAGACTGAGTGGCGCTGGAACGAAGGCTACGGGCACGAGACCGCCGCTCGCTTCCATGTCGTCGCCATCGACTACGGCTTGAAGCGCAACATTCTGCGCGAGCTTGCTACCGCGGGCTGCAAGCTGACCGTCTTGCCGGCGACGGCGACGGCCGAGGAGGTGCTGGCGCGCAAGCCAGACGGCGTGTTCCTGTCGAACGGCCCCGGCGATCCGGCGGCGACGGGCGTCTACGCGGTGCCGGAGATCAGGAAGCTCGTCGATTCAGGCCTGCCGGTGTTCGGCATCTGCCTCGGCCATCAGATGCTGGGGCTCGCGCTTGGCGGCACCACGCGCAAGATGCATCAGGGCCATCACGGCGCGAACCATCCGGTGAAGGACTTCACCACCGGCAAGGTCGAGATCACCTCGATGAATCATGGCTTCGCCGTCGACCGTGAGAGTCTTCCGGCAAATGTCGAGGAGACGCACGTCTCGCTGTTCGACGGCTCGAATTGCGGGCTGAAGGTGAAGGACAGGCCGGTGTTCTCGGTGCAGTACCACCCCGAGGCGTCGCCAGGTCCTCAGGACAGCCACTATCTCTTCAAGCGCTTCGTCGCGCTGATGGAAGAAAACAAAGGCAAAGGCTGAAATTGGTGCAAATGATGCAAGCGAACGACAAATCCCCTCCCCCCTTGAGGGGGAGGGTTAGGGAGGGGGGTAAACGACCCTTCACCACCCGTGCTCGCATGTTGCGGCGTTCCTCTTCCAAGGCCGAGCGGAGACTCTGGAGTGTTTTGCGTCGTCACCAAATGGAAGGCGTTTCTTTCCGGCGTCAGCAGCCTATTGGCCCATACGTGGTCGACTTCCTCTGCCCACATGCAAAGCTCGTAATAGAAGTCGATGGTGGTCAGCATGCCGATGACTGCGCTGTCATTCGCGATGACAGGCGTACCCGCTGGCTGGAGTCACGCGGTTATCGAGTGTTGCGGTTTTGGAACAATGATGTTTTGCAGAATCTAGAGGGCGTTTGGCAGCTTATCTCGATTGCTATTGCCAACACTGACC
>NZ_JBOHJB010000083.1:0-11187 GCF_050728395.1 Methyloceanibacter sp. | reverse complement strand
AGGTCCCGGATATGTAACACAAATGGCGCTGCGACCGGGCATGTATGTCGTCCCGGCCCCACTACGACCCGTTATGGTCTTCGTGCACAAGGACGATCAGGAGTTGGCCGCCGGCTTTCAGCAAAATGCGCTGCAACGTGTGCGCGCCGGAGATGAGGCAGAGGTCGCTTTCGATGGCCTACCGGGGCAAATTCTCAAGGGAAAGGTGAAATACGTACTTGACGCGATCGCCACCGGACAGTTCCAGGCAACCGGCGTGCTACAGGACATGGGGGCGGACGTACCAGGCGGACGGGCTGTCGCCATCATCAACATTACCGACGACACATCCAGCTACAATCTACCAGGCGGCTCGGCCGCTCAGGTAGCGCTTTACACGCCGTTCGCGCACCACTTCGCCATCATCCGGCGCATCTTGCTGCGCATGCGGAGCTGGGAGAACTTCGTTTTCTTGGAGGGTCACTAAGCGGTCTTGGAGGGGCGCTAAAATTGCGCTGGATCAGGGAACTAGCGGCAGGTTAAGGCTACAAGCGCGCGTCTTGACTGTGATTTGAATCGACGGAGGAGGCACATGGCCGCGGACAAAGGTTTCTCTCTGCCCACTGCTGAGCAGGTGATGGAGAAGCTCGCTTTGGCCGAAGCCGAGAAGGCCTCGGAGTATTTGCGCAAGCAGGCAGCGGTTGAAGCTGAAAAGAAGATGCTGCTTGAAAAGCTCACCAAGCCATCCGGCGTGTCAGATGACGAAGCTCTCCAGCGTGTGGCCAACATGATTGAGCGGGCGGTATCGAACGGCCTTACTGAGGTGCAAGTCTATCGCTTTCCGAACAGCCTCTGCACCGATCACGGCCGCGCCATCAACCAGCAGGAGCCTGGTTGGGAGACGACGCTCACCGGCCTGCCGAAGGAGATGTATGAGTTCTGGGACAGGCAGCTACGTCCGCGTGGTTACAAGCTCAAATTCCAGATCGTGGATTTTCCGGACGGAATGCCGGGGGACGTCGGCATCACGCTGAAATGGGCGTGAACCGCTGAGCGAGCTTGGCTCGTAGAATTTCATGGGGAGGGGGGAGGAGATTTCGGGGCGACCTTGCTTCGCCCGGCGTAGTGCGGCTTTACGAGGAGGATCATCTCATGACCAGTCAGAAAGTACCGGCCAAGCAGCCGACGCCCATTCCCTCCATCCTGACGAGAAATCCCGTTTTCGATGCGTGGTCCTACTGGCTCGATGCCTGGCAGCGCGGCGTCCTGTTCCTCGACGTCATGCAGCAGAGGAGCAAGCAGTACGAGGAGCACGCCGCCAAGATCGCGCCGCATGTTCTCAAATTCGGCGTCGAGCTGGTCATGGACGGCCGTACTCTTCGGCGCCCGGTGAACTACATCCTTGCGCGCCTCGCGCCTCCGCAAGGCGTCAAGATCGACGAGCGGAAGCGGCCCTTCGTAATCGTCGATCCACGCGCCGGTCACGGCCCCGGCATTGGCGGCTTCAAAGCGGACAGCGAGATCGGCGTGGCCTTCAAGGCCGGCCATCCCTGCTACTTCATCGGCTTCCTGCCTGACCCGGTGCCAGGTCAGACCATCGAAGACATCGTCGCCGCGGAAGCGGCCTTTCTCGAGCGCGTCATTTCCCTTCACCCCGAGGCCAACGGCAAGCCTGCGGTGGTCGGAAACTGCCAGGCTGGCTGGGCGGTAATGATGGTCGCCGCCAAGCGGCCGGATCTGTTCGGGCCGATCATCGTTGCCGGCTCTCCTTTGTCCTATTGGGCGGGCGTGCGCGGCGAGAACCCGATGCGCTATACCGGCGGGCTTCTCGGCGGCACTTGGCTCACCGCGATGATGGGCGATATCGGTGCCGGCAAATTCGACGGCGCTTGGCTCGTCAGCAATTTCGAGAATCTGAACCCGGCCAATACCTATTGGACCAAGCAGTACAATCTCTATTCAAAGATCGACACCGAGGCGCCGCGCTACCTCGAATTCGAGAAGTGGTGGGGCGGACATATCCTGCTCAATGCCGAGGAGATGCAGTTCATCGCCGACGAGCTGTTCATTGGCAACAAGCTTGCAACCGGAGGCATTGTGACGTCGGACGGCCAGAGCATCGATCTTCGCAGCATCCGCTCGCCGATCATCGTGTTCTGCTCGAAGGCCGACAACATCACGCCGCCGTCCCAGGCGCTAGACTGGATTCTGGACCTTTATGGCAGCGTCGACGACATCCGTGCCCACGGCCAGACCATCGTCTACGCTGTGCATGAATCGATCGGCCATCTCGGGATTTTCGTCTCTGGCTCCGTGGCCAAGAAGGAGCACGACGAGTTCGCGAGCAACATCGACCTGATCGACGTTCTGCCCCCCGGCCTGTACGAGGCTGTGATGACGCCGAAGGCTACCGATGGCCCGACCGATGATCTGGTCGGCGGCAACTATCTCGTCCGCTTCGAGGCGCGAACGCTCGACGATATCCGCGCGCTTGGCGGCAACAGCATCGAAGACGAGCGCAAGTTCGCCACGGCCGCACGCATTTCGGAGATCAATCTTGGCCTTTACCGCGCGTTCATGCAGCCTTGGGTAAAGGCTTGGGCCAATGCCGGCTTCGCCGAGTGGATGCGCAAGATGCACCCGCTCCGCCTGCCCTACGAGATGTTCACGCCGGCCAATCCATTCCTCAAGTCGGTCTCATCGCAGGCGGAGAGCGTGCGAGAGACCCGTCAGTCCGTCGCGCAGGACAACCTCTTCTGGCAGGCACAGGAGCGGATGGGTAACGCGATCGAGTCCTCGTTGAAGGCTTACGGCGACATGCGCGACCGTGCCGTCGAGACCATGTTCCACGCCGTTTACGGCTCGCCGATCCTCCAGGCGGTGGTGGGCCTGAAGGCCTCCAATGCTCCTCCGCGCCAACGGCCTGGCGTCGACGCCGTATATCGCGCCTTCGTAGCCGAGCGGACCGACCAACTGACACGTCACATCGCGCGCGGCGGGCCGCGCGAGGCGGCCATCCGCGCTCTCCTCTATATCCGCATGCCCGAGGGCGTCGCCGATGAGCGTGGTTTCCGTTTGCTCGAGCGCATGCGCGAGCACGCCGGAACCGGTCTGACGCTCGCCGACTTCAAGACCATGGTGCGCGATCAGTTCTTCACCTTGCTGCTCGACGAGCGCCGCGCGATCGAGTCCATCCCCGAGATGCTCGATAGTGATCCCGAGCTCGCCCAGCGCATCGCAACCACGCTGCGGAAGCTCATCGAAGTCCTCGGCGTGGAAAGCAAGTTGGGAAAGACCCGGCTCGCGGAGATCACGGCGATGTTCGAGTCACGAAGAAAGGCCAAGTCTCCAAACGGCGCGCCGAAGGACAGCGCACACGCTGCGCGGGGACCGCACGCGCCTCAGGCGAAGCCAAATCGGCCCCATTCGCGCAATTTGAGCTGAAGGATCGAGCCATGAACGAGAACTCGACGGCGTCGACCTTACGTCGGCATGAGAAATACGACCGCCTGATCGCCGCGGCTAAGAAACTGCAGCCGATCGCCACCGCCGTGGCACATCCTTGCGACGAGACCTCGCTTCGAGGGGCGCTCGAGGCTGGCGAGGCAGGATTGATCAAGCCCATCCTCGTCGGGCCCAAGAGTAAGATCGAAGCAGTCGCCAAGGAGTTTTCGCTCGAACTCGGCGGCATCGACATCGTCGACGTGCCGCACAGCCAGGCGGCGGCCGAAAAAGCCGTCGAGCTCGTGCGCACTGGCAAAGCCGAGCTTCTCATGAAGGGAAGCCTGCATACCGACGAGCTGCTGGCGGAGGTGGTGAAACGCGACACCGGCTTGCGCACCGGGCGGCGGATCAGCCACGTGTTCGTTATGGACGTCCCGGGCCACGCGCAGACACTGTTCATCACCGACGCCGCGGTGAACATCGCGCCCGACCTCGAATCGAAGCGCCACATCATCCAGAACGCCATCGATCTCTTTGCCGGCCTCGGCCTTGGCACACCAAAGGTCGCCATCCTCTCCGCTGTCGAGACCGTGACGCCAACCATTCCCTCCACCATCGAGGCTGCGGCGCTGTGCAAGATGGCCGACCGCGGCCAGATCACTGGCGGGGAGCTCGACGGGCCGCTCGCCTTCGATAATGCCATCAGCCCCGAGGCTGCGCGCATCAAGGGCATCAAGTCGCCGGTCGCAGGTCAGGCGCAGATCCTGGTGGTGCCGGACCTCGAGGCCGGCAACATGCTGGCGAAAAACCTGACGTTCCTTTCGCATGCCGATGCGGCCGGCATCGTGCTCGGCGCGCGCGTGCCGATCATCCTCACATCGCGGGCCGACCATGTGCGAACGCGCATGGCCTCCTGCGCCGTTGCCGCGCTCTACCGCCATAGCCAAATGGCAACCGCGCCAGTCCGTGCGTAACGCCCATGTCCGACACCATCCTCGTCGTCAACGCCGGCAGCTCGAGCATCAAGTTCCAGCTGTTCTCGATCGGGGATCAATTGCAACGCAGGCTCAAGGGCCAGATCGAGGGCATCGGCGTCCATCCGCACCTCGTTGCCAAGGGCGCGGACGGCGCCAGCCTCATCGACAAGACCTGGCCGGCCGGCGAAGTGGGTGACGTGCCGGCGGCCCTGGGCAAGTTAGTCGAGTTCCTGCGCGCCGAGATCGGAACATTGCCCATCGCGGTCGGCCACCGCGTGGTGCATGGCGGCCCGGATTACAGCGCGCCAATTCTGCTCGATGCTGCCGTGGTCGAGCGGCTCGAGGCCTTTGCGCCGCTCGCGCCCCTCCACCAGCCAAACAACCTCGGACCGATCCGCACTTTGCTGCAGAGGCAGCCTCAGCTTCGGCAAGTCGCCTGCTTCGACACTGCCTTTCATCGCGGGCACCCGGAGGTCGCCGACCGCTACGCTCTGCCCGACAAGTTCTATCAGGACGGCGTGCGCCGCTACGGCTTCCACGGGCTGTCCTACGAATACATCGCAAGTCAGCTGCCGAAGGTCGCGCCAGACATAGCGCAAGGCCGCGTGGTCGTTGCCCATCTCGGCAGCGGCGCGTCGATGTGCGCGATCCAGGCCGGCAAGAGCGTGGAAAGCACCATGGGGTTCACTGCACTCGACGGACTGCCCATGGGAACGCGCCCTGGCCAGCTCGACGCAGGCATCGTGCTCTACCTGCTCACCGAAAGGGGCATGAGCGCCAAGGAGATCGAGCGCCTGTTCTACTACGATTGCGGCCTCAAGGGACTCTCAGGCATTAGCAACGATGTGAGGGACCTTCTCACGAGCTCCGACCCGCGCGCCAAATTCGCCCTCGACTATTTCGTCTACCGCATTTCGCTGTTCACCGGCATGCTCGCCGCGGCCATGTGCGGCGTCGACGGCTTCGTGTTCACCGCAGGTGTCGGCGAGAATGCGCCAACCCTTCGCGAAGCCGTGGCCAAGCGCCTCGCCTGGCTCGAACTTGAGCTTGACCCTGCGGCGAATGCCAAGGGCGAGGGCCGCATCTCTACACCGGGCTCGCGCGTGGCCTGCTACGTCATTCCCACCGACGAGGAGCTTATGATCGCCCGCCACACGCTGAGTGTCCTGCGCGTGCAAGCTGCAGCCCGGCTCAAGGAGAAGCTCGCATGATCGATATTTCCGCCTTGCCATTTCTCAAGGGCAAGAAGGCCCTCGTCACCGGCATCGCCAACGATCAGTCGATCGCCTGGGGTTGCGCCAAGGCATTCCGCACCTTCGGCGCCGACCTCGCCATCACCTACCTGAACGACAAGGCGAAGCCTTACGTCGAGCCCTTGGCCAAAGAAGTCGAAGCTTCGATCTTCATGCCGCTCAATGTGCAGACCGAAGGCCAGATGGAGGCGGTGTTCGGCGAAATTGCCAAGAAATGGGGCAAGATCGATATCGTCCTCCATTCCATCGCCTTCGCGCCGAGGGCCGATCTGCAGGGCCGTGTGGTGGACTGCTCGAAGGAAGGGTTCCTCCTCGCCATGGACGTATCCTGCTGGTCGTTTATCCGCATGGCGAAGCTCGCCGAGCCCCTGATGAAGGACGGCGGCACGCTTGCCACCATGACCTATTACGGATCGCAGATGGTGGTGGAGAACTACAACATGATGGGGCCGGTGAAGGCGGCCCTTGAAGCCTCCGTCCGCTATCTCGCTGCCGAGCTCGGACCGAAGGGCATAAGAGTGCATGCCATCTCGCCAGGCCCGCTCAAAACCCGCGCCGCCTCGGGCATCACCGACTTCGACGCGCTGATCGCCAAGGCGCAAGAGAAGGCACCTGCGCACAAGCTCGTCTCGATCGAGGATGTCGGCGCTGCCGTGGCCTTCCTATCGATGAACGGGGCGAAGCTCATCACCGGCGAGACGCTCTACATCGACGGCGGCTATCACATCATAGACTGAGCGTAAGGCGATGGACGCGCGAAGCTACGCGGCGAGCGAGACGCTGAAGGATGGCACCATAGTCACCGTGCGCGCGATCCGTCCCGGCGACGCCGGCGCCATTCTTCAAGCTTTTCGTGGCATGGATCGGGAATCGGTCTATCGCCGCTTCTTCAGCCCGAAGAAGGAGCTATCACCGGCAGAGCTTGACCAGCTCACGGACGTTGATTTCAGCCAGGTCGTGGCGCTGGTTATAACCAAAGCGACTGAGAGTGGCGAAGTCCTGATCGGAGGCGGCCGCTACGCAACGGACGATTCATCTTCGGGCGCGGCCGAGATCGCTTTCATGACCGGCGGCAACTATCGCGGCCTCGGCATCGCTTCCTTGATCCTGAAGCATCTCGTGCTGATCGCGCGCGAGGCAGGCGTGTCGCGTTTCGATGGAGAGGTGCTTGCCGAGAATCAGCCGATGCTTGCCGTCTTTCGCCGGAGCGGCCTGCCGATGAAGCTTCGGCGCGACGGCGGCACCGTACATGTTACGCTTTCGCTCGACAGCCGAAAGGAGCAACCTTATGGGACATGAGACCAAGCTTCAGGCGACTGCCTCTAGCGACACCCCGAAAGCACCGGATAGCGACGAAACGCCGAAGCTGAAGCGCAAGGACTACGAAAAAGCTCTGCGCAAGCTGCAGACGGAGCTCTCCATCCTGCAGGACTGGGTCAAGCGCACGGGTCAGCGAATCGTCGTCGTCTTCGAGGGGCGCGACGCCGCCGGCAAAGGCGGCACCATCCGGGCGCTGACCGAACGCGTCAGCCCGCGCACCTTCCGCGTCATTGCCCTGCCCGCGCCGTCCGATCGCGAAAAATCGCAGATGTACGTGCAGCGCTACCTTCCCTATTTTCCAGCCGCCGGCGAGATCGTGATCTTCGACCGCAGTTGGTACAACCGCGCCGGCGTCGAACACGTCATGGGCTTCTGCACCAAGGAGCAGCACAAGCGCTTCCTGGAGGTTTGCCCCGAATTCGAGAAGCACATCACCGACAACGGCATCAGGCTGATCAAGTACTGGCTCGAGGTCAGCAACAAGCAGCAGAAGGAGAGATTCGAGGCGCGCGTCGACGACCCGATGCGGCAATGGAAGCTCAGTGTCATGGATCTTCCCTCGCGCGAGCGCTGGTACGACTACTCGCGCGCCCGCGACAAGATGCTGGAAGCCACCGACACGGAGCACGCGCCCTGGTACCTGCTGCGCTCCGACGACAAGAGGCGTGCACGCCTCAATCTCATTACCCACTTCCTCGGTCTGATTCCCTACGAGGCCTCGCCGCAGAACAAGGTCAAGATTCCCGCGCGCGAAAAGTCGAAGGCTTACGACGACGAGGCCACGATCAAGGATCGCCGCTGGATCGAGGAAAAATTCTGAGCCGAAACCCGACCGATCACGCCGGACGCGGTGCAAGCCGACTCAATCCTGCGCGTCGCGCGAGGGACTTGTAGATGTGCACCATGAAGGCGGTGGCGAAGAGCGGCGTCAGCAGGTTGAGGATCGGCACCGAGGCAAGCCCGGCGATGATCAGGCCGCCGAGGAACACGGTGGCAAGGTTTGCCTTGCGCAAGGCCCGCGCCTCCGCAAGTGGGAGATGCCGCATGGCCACCATCTCGAAATATTCGCGGCCGAGCAGATAGCCGTTGCCGACATAGAAGGCGATGAGGTTGACCCCCGGCACGAGCAGCAAGAACAGCGCGACCAGGTTCACCGCCAGCACCACCAGAAAAAATTTCAGGCCGGCGACGATGGCAAAGAGCGCCGGCATGGCGCGCCCAGGCGGGTCAGCTGGATAATAGAGGCGCTCGACCTCGCCTGCGATGTCGTCGAGATAGAGGCCGGCCATCAGCGAGGTCACCGGCGGAATGAGAAAGATCGAGCCAACCACGAGCGCGAGCCCGCCCATCCATTCGATGGTGGTTTCGATCCAGTGCGGCCATTCGACAAAATGACTGAACAGGCCTTCGAGCACGATGATGAGGAGGGCGAGCAGCCCTATGGTGAAGCCGACGCATTTCAAGAGCACGACGCGGAAAGGCGGCGTGAACAGCTCCCTGAAGGCTTGAATTGCGGCGGCGAGCATGGCGTGTTTCAACTCCGGCGGCGCCGAATATAGTGGGCGTCCCGTCCAATACCAGAGCGGACATAGGCGAGGGGGGTGACACAGTCATGGCGGAACGCACGCGTGCGAAACGCACGATTGCCGAGCACAGCTACGATGTGGTGGGCATCGGCAACGCCATCGTCGACATCATCGCCCGCTGCGACGATGCCTTTCTTTCCAAGCATGACCTTGCCAAGGGATTCATGCGCCTGATCCCGGCCGGCGAGGCCGGGCGCCTCTATGAGGCCATGGGACCTGCCATCGAGCGCTCGGGAGGATCGGCGGCAAACACCATCGCCGGGCTTGCCTCCTTCGGGGCGAAATGCGGCTTCATCGGCAGGGTCGCCGCCGACCAGTTCGGCGGCATCTTCCGCCACGACATCCGCTCGCTCGGCGTCGCCTACGACACGCCGCCAGCCGACGAGGGCGAGCCGACCGCCCGCTGCCTCATCTTCGTGACCCCTGACGGCGAGCGCACCATGAACACCTTTCTCGGCACGAGCGTGCATTTCGCTCCCGCCGACATCGATGCGTCGCTGATCGAGGCGGCAAGCATCGTCTATCTCGAAGGCTATCTGTTCGACCGCGAGGAGGCGAAAGACGCCTTCAAGGAGGCGGCACGGCTTGCGCGGACATCAGGCGCCAAGGTTGCCCTCACTCTGTCGGATGCCTTTTGCGTCGATCGCCACCGCGCCGACTTCTTGACGTTCATCCGCGAAGAAACCGACATCCTGTTCGCCAACGAAAAGGAGATCACCAGCCTCTACGAGGTAAACAGCTTCGCCGAGGCCGCCGATGCGGCGCTCGCCGATTGCGAGCTCGCCGTACTGACCCGCTCGCAGGAAGGCTCGCTGATCGTGGCCGACGGCGAGACCATCACCGTCGCGCCCGAGCCTGTCCGCGAGGTGGTGGACGTGACCGGCGCCGGCGACCTCTATGCCTCCGGTTTTCTCTATGGCCTCACCCAAGGGGCGCCGCTTGCGACCTGCGGCGGCCTCGGCAGCCTCGCGGCGGCGGAAGTGATCGGCCATATCGGCGCCCGCCCCGAGGCGTCCTTGCGCGCGCTTGCGCAAAAAAGAGGCCTGCTCGGAGAATGAGCTGTCTGTGGCTTTTCCGCCACGGAAATCCGGAAATTTGCCTTTGTTACGGGAGGTTTAACCCCTAGCCGCGTGGTGGCTGCTATGGTGATCGCAACACGGAGCGACTCGGGGGCTTCCATGCGTAAATTGTTGCGCCTTGTTGCAGGCGTAGTGTTGGCCGGCACCGCGCTCACCGGGCAGGGCGCGCTTGCGCAAGACACGGGGACGATGATCGTTGGCGGCACGGAGATTTCCGTCGGCGGCGGCTTTGCCACGCTCGGTCTGCCCGACGTCCGCTTTGGCGTGCTGAAATCGGATTCGCACGACGTCACCGTTCACCGCTTCTCCAATGACGACAACTTCGGAAGTGAGTTCGGGCCGAGCATCACCGGGAGCGTCGTGATCCCGTGGACGGGGCCGACGGCGCTCGCCTTCACCGGCTTTTTCTCGAACATTGATGCCGATAACACTGTTCATTGCTCCTCGTCAGGCAGCACCAGCTGCGCCTTGGTAGATCCGACCGGCACCCGAATTGACCGCGCCGATCAAATCAAGGAAGCAACGAGTCGGGACGTAGACAATTGGGGCGTGCAGCTCGAAGGCCGCTACCAGCTTGGCGGCCCGATAATGGCTCCAGGCCTCCTGAGGTCGACTTACCTCGCCATAGGTGCAGATACCAGGGCGATCAACCAGGATATGTCGATCCGAAATACGAGCACGGATTTTCCGGGTTCGGTGATCCGGTACAATGAGACCCTCGATACGCAGTATTATGGTGGTTACCTCGCGATCGGGGGTGAATATTCGATCTTTCCCGGCCTGAACTCCAGCTGGGGGCTGCGGTCGGGTTTCAACGCGCATGTCGGTATCTACGACGCCCAGACAGACTACGGTGGAACCTACAAGGCGAGCTTCGTCGGTTCTCCAACGGCGACGACGCGGCTTTCGCTGTCCGATGACCAGGCAGTGGTGATTGCCGGTCTCACCTTCGAGACGCGCAAGCAATTCGGACCACGTACCAGTCTGTCGTTGTTGAGTGAGTATGATTGGTACTCCTCAGTGCCGGAGATGCGTTACAGCAACGGCTACAACACACGCACCACGATCGACGACGATTCAGTATTGGCCACACGCACCACGTTTAGGGTGAATATCGGGCTCGGGCCGTCCCAGCTCTACGCTCCACCCCCTCCGGGCGCCGAGCCGCTGAAATAGAGCCTGCTGCCGCTACAGCTTCCTGAGCGCCACCGTCTCCACCGCGTGATCCTGGCCTTTGCGCAAGATCAGATCGGCGCGCTGCCGTGTCGGCAGGATGTTGTCGGTGAGATTGACGAGATTGATCGTGCGCCACAGCGACAGGCCGATGGCGCGCGCCTCCTCCTCCAACAGCGTCGCAAAACGATGGAAATAGGAGGCGGGGTCGCGGAACGCCGTCTGGCGGAGCCGCAGGAAGCGCTCGACGTACCAGCTCTCGATCAGCTGGTCCGCGGCGTCGATATAGATGGAAAAATCGAAGAAATCCGAGACGAAGGGGATGGCGGCGCCGTCTTTGGGCAGCTTTGCCGGTTGCAATACGTTCAACCCCTCG
>NZ_JBOHJB010000082.1:0-11207 GCF_050728395.1 Methyloceanibacter sp. | reverse complement strand
CGGCGGCGTGACCCCGGCCTAGGCCCGTTATTTAACGTCGCGTGGCTGCGACGCGATCCCAATCTTGGCCAGACTGGAACCGGGGTTCGGCGGTTGAGCGTGCAGCGCAAAGAGCCCCATCGACTCTACCTCACGGCATTGCGGCAAAGCCGACAGGCCGTGGCACTCTGCGCTTGCTAACCCCTCCGCCTTCAGCCGCCCATGGCTGTGAGCGACCTTGGGCTTGCCTAGCCCGAGTGAGTTTTCGGATCATCTCCGAGCGCCTTCAGATTCCTCCTCAGACGCCTTCGGATTGCTCCTCCGGCACCTTCGGATGACTCCGTCAGCGCCTTCGACAACCCGTCCGCTCACAGTTGTCATCCTACATGACGCCGTATTCTGCGCGAGGGGGAGCGAATCGCTTATCCCCATTATCCACTGGGCCCGTGGCGGGAGTGCAACGCTCGATTCGCCCGTTAGCGAAGTCCGGCAACTTCAGCCACAAGCTCGCGAAAGCGCGGCCGCTGCACCTCGATATAGGGCAGGGGACGGCAAACATCGATCGCCGCGAGCCCGATGCGCGTGGTGAGCGCGCCGTTGAACAGCCCCTCGCCGAGACGCGCCGAAAGTTTCGCCGTGAGCCCGTGTCCGACGAGCTGCTGGATCACGTCGTCGCCGAGCGCGATGCCCCCGGTCAACACGATATGGGTGACGACCATGCGGGCAAGCTTGAGCAGCGAGAGCGTGCCGGGGCGCGCGCCGTAAAGCGTGGCGAGCCGGCGCAGCATGCGCAAATTCTCGGAAGCCACGAACAGCATGTCGATCAGCGCGCCGGGGCTCACCGCGGTGACCACCGAGACCCGCTTGGCCGAGGCCGCCACGATGCTGCGCGCGATCGGATCGAGTGGAGCGACGAGGGTGCGCTCGGACAGTCGCAACAGCTCGGCGGCATCCATGATGTCGCCTTCATGCTCGGCGAGACGCGCGAGCCCCCAGGCGAGGTCCTTGCGCCCGCGATAGAGGCGCTTCAGCCGGCTCACCACGTCGAGCGCGAGCGCCTTGTCGCCTTCGAGCGCGGCGGCGTCGGCTTCGTGGCGGAGCCGGCCGAGCCGTCCGAGCCTGGCAAGGCCTGCAGCCTCGCGCAGGATGATCATAAGTAACGCGAGGATGGCGAGGCCGAGGAGGCCGATGGTGGTCCAGCCGATCCAATCCTGCCGCGCCATCATCTCGCGCACGAGATCGTAGAGCCAGACGACCGACGCGAGCCCGACGAGACCGCCCACGGCTGCGAAGAGGATGCCGCCCCAGCGCCAGCCGGGGTCGAGGGCCGGCAGCGCGCGCACGGTTGCGGGCAATTGCGCGGCATCGGTGGCGATCGCCGGCGGAGGCAGCGGCGTTTCGATCACTTCGATCTCTTCCAGCCGGAAGGATGCAGGCTTGCGTGGCTTGGTCATGTAAGGCGGTCTCCAATTAGCGCCTGGAGCGCGCGGTCAAGGCGGATATTGGGAAAAGGGGCGAAGCCGCCGGAGCGAAGCGGCACCGGGTCAGGCGGCCGGAAGCGCACGAAGCGCACGTCGTCTGCTTGCGCATGCGGGTGACGCAGCGCGGTCTCGGGATTGGCGGGAAGGTCGCCGGGGAAGATGGCGAAGGCTTCATTGCCGTCGAAATGCCGCCGCCCGATGGCCTCGCCGGGCAGAGGATAGCCGACGATGCAGGGCAGCGCCTGGCCGTTCCGCTTCGCCACGCCTTCCTTGGTCGCCCGGATGGCGGCAAGCGCGAGCGGCTTCACCTCGGCGCCGGCGTATCTCGCCCGCCCCATGGCGTCCTCGGTGAGCAAAGCGAGAATTGCCTCGAGCCGGTCGTGACTGGTGTGATGCAGGTGGTCGGCCTTGGTGGCGGCGACCACGATGCGGTCGATGCGTGGGCTGAACAGGCTCGACCATAGGCTGTTCGATCCGGTCCTGAAGCATTCGAGGATCTCGGTCATGGCACGTTCGAGATCGGCGACCGCGGGCTTGCCGCCGTTCAGCGCGGCGAGCACGTCGATGAGCACGATCTGGCGGTCGAGCCGCGCGAAATGATCGCGGAAGAACGGCCTCACCACGTGGGTCTTATAGGCCTCGAAGCGCCGCTCCATCATGGCGAAGAGCGAGCCGCGTGGAAAACTCTCGCGCCCTTGCGCATCGAGCGGGGCAAAGGTGAGAGCGGGCGAGCCTTCAAGATCGCCAGGCATGAGGAAGCGCCCCGGCGGCAGCGTCGAAAGCGCCTCATTGTCGGCGCGCGTCTCGCGCAAATACGCCTTGAACAGATCGGCAAGCCGTTGCGCCACCACCTCGTCGGCCGGCGCCGCGGGATCGATCTCGGCGAGCGCCGACTTGGCGATCGCTCTACGGCTCGCCGCGCGGCTCTGCTCGAGCGCTTGCTCCGACCACTGCCGATAGTCGAGCCGCAGCAGCGGCAGATCGAGCAGCCACTCGCCGGGATAGTCGACGATATCGATATTGAGCCGGTTATAACCGAGCCGCCGCTTCCAGAAGCTCTGCGGCTCGTATTCGATGGCAAGTCTGAGCTGGCTGATGCGGCGCGTGCTTTCCGGCCAGCGCGGTGGGCTCGCAGTGAGATCGGCCATATGCCGCTCATAGTCAAAGCGCGGCACCTGATCGTCCGGTTGCGGCTCGAGATAGGCGCGGAGCACGCGGCCATGCGCCACCGCATCGAGGAACGGCATCCGGGCGCCGGCCATGAGATTGTGCACGAGCGCGGTGATGAACACGGTCTTGCCGGAGCGCGCGAGCCCGGTGACGCCGAGCCGCACGGTCGGCTCGACCAGGTCCGAGGCGAAGTCGCCGATATTGCGCAATGCGTCGACGGCGCCGTGGGTGAAGGAAGAAATTGGCACGCTTCTGGCAGTCCTTTGACGCCGCGGCGCGAAATGCCTCGGCACGAAGTGCCTCTTAGCGCGATGGCCGAGGCGACGAAAGAGTTGGGGTGCGCAGGGGCAAATCCCAAGCCCAGTGCCGCCGACATGGTAAGCGCGATAGGCAGCAGGGCAGCACGGCGCTAAGCTCAATCGAGGAGAGGCCGATGCGCCCGATCTTCCGCTGCCTCGCTCTAATGACGCTTGGGCTTGCCATTGCAGGAGCAGGCACGGCGCCCGCGCCTGCCGAAGGTCGCCATGCGCTCGTCATCGGCATCGACGCCTATCGCGACATCACCCCGCTGCAAAAGGCTGTGGGCGACGCCGAGGCGCTGAAGGCGACCCTCGAAGATCTGGGCTTCACCGTCGATCTTGTGCTCGATGCCGACCGGCGCGCGCTCAATCGCGCGGTCTCGGAGTTTCAGAGCAAGCTTGCACCGGGCGATACGGCGCTCATTCATTTCTCCGGCCATGGCGTCGAGCTCGACGGCCAGAACTACCTTCTGCCTGCCGACATCCCGAGCCCCAAATCCGGCCAACAGGATTTCATCAAGGCTGAGGCCATCAGCCTCGGTGATCTGATGCAGCGGGTCGCTTCGTCTGGCGCGGCGACGCGCATCTTCATCGTCGATGCCTGCCGCGACAATCCGTTTGCACAAGCGGGGTCACGCGGGGTAGGCGGCACGCGAGGACTGACGCGCGTGGAAGCGCCGGCGGGCACCTTCGTTCTCTATTCAGCTGGCTACAACCAGACAGCGCTCGATCGCTTGAATGACGCCGATTCAGAACCGACCTCGGTCTATACCAGGGTTCTGACCAAGAAGATGGCTGAACCCGGCAGGCCGCTTGCCGAGCTTGCGCGAGACGTGCGGAGTGACGTCGAGGTGCTCGCCAAGAGTGCGGGCCACGAGCAGCGCCCTGCTTATTACGACGAACTGTCCGGTCAGTTCTTCTTCAAGGACGGAGCTGCCGCGCCGCAAGCTCTGCTGGAGCCCGCGACCGGACAACCTTCCACTCCGCAGGCCGCTCCCGTACCGCAAGCTTCGCTCAACGAGCGCGATGCCTATGATGCAGCCCAGGGCATCAACACCGCGGCCGCGTGGCACGCCTTTCTCAAGCGGTTTCCGTCCGGCTTCTATGCGGACATGGCCCACGCCGCGCTTGACAAGATCGCTCGGGAAGAAGCTCCGCCGCCGCCTTCGCAGTTGTTGACGCCTTCGCCAGCAGAGAGCGCCGGCAATCTGCGGCAACGCCTCGAGGCCTTCGTGGCGAACGACTATCTCGGTGGCGACCTAAGGAGCATCGCACATCTAGAGAGCATCTATGCCGCCCAAGTGGACTATTGGGGCAAAGGCCGGGTGCCGGTCGCAACCGTGATCGCCGAGAAGCTCGCTTATGCGAGGAAGTGGCCAAGCCTCAATTACGCGTTGAAGCCGGGCTCACTTTCTTTCGAGCCAATCGAAGACAGTCCGGGAAGCTTCCGCATCCAGTTCCAATACGACTTTCGCGTCGCCAAAGGGGCGAAAGCGGTCGAGGGCACAGGCCAGGGCAATATCGTCGTCGATATTAGCGGACCGTCGCCCCGCATCACGAGCGAGAGCGGTGGCGTGCTGACCCGCAATGGGACCGCCGGGCGACGTTAGTCAGTTGTCGGCGCCTTGAGCGGAGTGAGAAAAGGTGGGGTGTGCGGGCTCGGGACCCAACCCACTGCCCCGGTGATTCTTATCTCAACGGCCTGTCATCCGCTTGTAATCGCGCTCTGACTCTATCCCGCCGAAGTGAATCGGCTGGCGCCGCTCAAGGATATTTGTCAAGGGCTTCTGCTCACTTGACTTGGGTGCCGGCTTCCGTAAATACGGTGCCGACCGGCGGGGGCCGCGAATGCTCTCAACCGGCCAGGGGATATGGGGCCTTAGGCCCAAGGAACGAAGACCATGCGGTTGGCAGAGGCTTTCATGCGGCCGAAGCGTAAGATCCCCGAAGACTATCGGCCCTCGGACGATGAGCCTTTCATGAATGAGCGCCAGCGCGCCTATTTCCGGCGCAAGCTGCTCGCTTGGCGCGAGGAGATCCTTCGCTCGACCAAAGAGACGCTCCAGCACCTCCAGGACGAATCGGCTCAGCACGCCGACATCGCCGATCGGGCAAGCACGGAGACCGAGCGGGCGCTCGAGCTTCGCGCCCGTGACCGCCAGCGCAAGCTGATTGCCAAGATCGACGCCGCCCTTGCCCGCCTCGACGAGGGCACCTACGGCTTTTGCGAGGAGACCGGCGAGCCGATCAACCTGAAGCGCCTCGATGCGCGGCCGATCGCGACCTTGAGCGTCGAGGCCCAGGAACGCCACGAGCGGCGCGAGCGCGTCTATCGCGACGAATAACCCACCTTTTTTCCTCCTCATCGCCCGGCACTCGGGTCTGGCTTCGCCAGCCCGAGCACAAGCTTGATGATCCGGGCGATCCAGTAACCACCGCTGTCGGCTAATCATTGATGTCGGCTATGACTGGATTCCCGCTTTCGCGGGAATGACAAACGGGCCGTGGGATCATTTGCTCGATCCTCGCGGCTCGATCGGGAAATCGAACACCGTGTCGGGGTAGGGCTCGTTCGCGAGCGTAAAGTGCCACCATTCCTTTTCGTAGTTCTTGAAGTCGTGGCGAGCCATGGCGTCGACCAGCGTCTTGCGGTTATCGCGCTCCTCGGGCGTGAGCCCTGAAGCCGCGGTGTTTGCCTTCACGTCGAAGCAGTCGAAGCCCGTGCCCATGTCGATGCTGGTGTCGGCTTCGCGGTCAGCCGCCGGCGCTGTGCAGGCGCCGAGAGCATTCCCGACGGTCGCGGGCTGAACCGACTCTGCGTCGAGCGGGACCAGCGTGAGGTCCATGGTGGCGCCGCGCGAGTGGCTTGAGACCGCGGCGATGTAGCCTTGCGGAAACAGCGCCGTCTTGGCGAGGGCCGGATAGTGGACGGCCTTTGAGTCTGCGTCGTCTGGCACCTTCGACCAAGCGACGAAGGCCGCCACGGCTTCCGCCGGGCGATAGCAATCGTAGACCTTGAGCGAGAGGCCCTTTGCCTTCACGTCGGCCTGCACGGCTTTCAGCGCTTCCGCCGCCTGGCGCACCAGCACGCATTCAGGCGCGTCATAGCCGGGCACCGTGCGGCCGGTGAAATTATCGGCGCCCGCATAGCGCATGTCCTGTTCGATGCTGGGATCGATGTCGGCGAGATAGACGAACGCCTTCGGCATGTCTTCCGCGCTCGAGGCGGCAGCACTGACGACGACGTAAAGGAAGATGGCGGGAAGGAGTGCGCTCGAACTCCCGAGGAAGGTCCTGTCCATCATGAACGGCTATTGCGCATCCACGCGCAGCTCGTTGAGGGCAGTGTCTGAATATTTCCATCCGGGATAGACCGAGCGGATGGTGAGCTGCACCCATTTGGCTGTGACCGGCCGGCTCAGGTTGACGCGCTGCTCGCCGGTCCCATCCGTCAACGTCGCCCGCAGACTGTCGCCCGTGGAGAAGTTGAGTACCACGTCCTTCACCCGGCTGTTCTTGCCGAAGATGTCGGCATTCTTTGCATAGCCGTTCCACATGGTGAGTCCGCGCACCAA
Source organism: Methyloceanibacter sp. (assembly GCF_050728395.1). GTDB lineage: Bacteria > Pseudomonadota > Alphaproteobacteria > Rhizobiales > Methyloligellaceae > Methyloceanibacter. The sequence continues at coordinate 4,703 of NZ_JBOHJB010000082.1, read as the reverse complement.
GCGGGGCGTGTCGAATTCGATGACGACGAAGTCTCCTGCACCCTGGCCGTTGCTCCCCTCGACCCAGGCCGTATTGTCGTTGCCGTCGATCAGATTGCGCGCCCCGTAGCTCAACCCATGGGCGGGCGCTAGCGCCGAGCTCACGCAAAAGGTCGCGTTACCGGAGCGGCTGCAATTCTCCGTCCGCTTGCGCGGGCGCGGAGCATTCTCGGGAGGAGCGGGTTCCGGAAGACGCGCCAGTTTCGGCTCTGGTGCGGGTGCCGGCGCCACGGGCTGCGAGACCGGCGGCACTGGAGCTGGTGTTGGTTTGGGTAAGGTGGGCTGAGCCTCAGCGCCCGATCCTGGGGTGAAGCTGAAATCGCCAAGCACCTCGTCGTAATAGGCTGGCGTCTGGGTCCGACCGGCGCTCGCCGCCAGCTCATGCACCCGGCGGCGCGTCTCGCGCGCAAGCTCGGGCAGGTTCAATCCGCCTTGGATGAGCAGCGGGACGAAGGTGCGGGTGAAGACCGAGTTGGTCTCGGCGTCGGCGTCGCTCAGGCGGTCGAGTGCGGCTTCGCCGGCGCCCGCCGAATACATGATGAAGGTGCCCTGCGGCGGTACCACCAGCGCGAGCCCGCGTGCGCCGCCGACGCTGCGGCCGGTCTTGCTGGCGAACGGGTTGTCGCGGCAGGCATCGATCACGATGATCGTGACCCGCGCCTTTCGCTCGCGCAAACCGTCGAGCACGGCGTTGAACGAGATCGCCTCCGATTTGAGGAATTCCTCGTTGCCGGGGGAAGCTTCCGGGATGTCGATGGGAAGGAGATAGTTCGCGCCGGCGATCTCGACGCCATGTCCGGCAAAATAGAACAGGGCCTCGTCGCCGGGCTCGATGCGATTCAAGAAGTCCTGGAGCTTTCGATTCGTCTCGGTGCGGGAGACGTTGATGCCCGTCGTCACCTCGAAGCCGAGCGTGGACAGCGAAGCCGCCATGGTGCGGGCATCGGCGGCAGCCTTCTGCAGCACCGGCACGTGGCTATAGGCGTCGTTGCCGATGACGAGAGCGACGCGCTCGGTCGTAAGCGCAGGCGTCACCAGCATCACGCCAAGAGCGAAAATCAAGAGACGAAGCATGCTCGTGCTCTCATCGCCGAATTCGGCAAACCTAGCGCGACTCCGATTGAACCAGGATAAAAAAACTCCCCGCTTTATCGGCGGGGAGTGGAGTGTTTGGGGGACTGACATGACTGGCCGAAGCCAGTCGGTGTCGGACCATTAGCAGGGAACTGCCGGCGTCCTTACGGCATGAGCGGCTGAATCTACCGGCGTCACTCCATCGCCTGCCACAACTACACATGGCGGCCGTAAGTTCGGACGTCCTGTCTAGCGCAACTTGGCGCTGGCGACAAGCAAAACCACCGTTGCCAGAAGGTCACGGTCAAGCACAAATTTTCCCGTGCGACACAGGCGAATCGACGGTTTTCTGCGCTTCTCAGGACTTGCCGAAGTCAGGAGCTGGGCGCGTCTCGGCGTGCGCGATGATCACGTCCTCGAGCGGCGGCTCGAGCGGCCGCTGCCCTTCGATTCCGGTCTCGATCAGCACGTCGACCGGACCGCCGGTCATGATCAGATGCTCCACCGTGTCGCGGCGGATGAGGATGAGCTTGCGGTGCGCATCGACCGGCGCGGTCTCCACCACGCCAAGCCTGCGATCGCGCCCGCGCAACTGACTCGTCCCGCTCCGCCCGGTAAGCACGAAGGTCTTGAACGCCCAGGCGGTGAGCGCGATAAGCGCGAACGCGAACAGGAAGGCGGCGACGCCGAGAATGATGCTGTCGGTGTCCGTCATCGAGGGCATTTCAGAGGTCCTGAGCGTCGGCGCCAGCGGCCGAGGGCTGGCCACCAAGGCTTGTCGGCCGCCCCCTAATAAACCGTTAACCAAGGTACCAATATGACGCCGGAAGGCTTCCTTGGCCTGCCAGCGCGGCGATCCTCGATAGAGCCCAAATTGGGGCTGGAGAGGCCGCAATCCACAAGGAAAATGGCCGGTTCTGTCATGGATTTGCGCGGGCCGGCTGCAACAACGCGCCACATCACAATGTCCGGCGCGAACGTGAATCGAATCGGGTAGTTTGGAGGCATGACCGACATCGACGCGCCCTCGCGTTACGCTGAGCCAGCCGCAGATCAGTCCGGCCGCGGCGGCAATGTCGCTCTCGTCGTGGCGCTCGCGCTCGGTCTTGCCGTGGCCGCCGTCGGCGTTGCCATGATCTCGCGTGAGATGGCCGAGCCCTTCGTCCTTGCCATCCTTGGCGGGCTCGCCGTGGTCGGCGTGTTCTGCCTGTTCGCCGGAGCCGTCGGCATCCTGCATTTTGGACAGACGCAGGCGCGCAACGACGTCACCAAGGCCTTCGTCGACAACCTTCCGCAAGGGGCGCTTATCGCCGACCAGAACGGCCGCGTGCTCTACGCCAACGAAGCCTATCGCAGCCTGCTCGGGCTTGAGCCGGAGATGGTGGTGCAGGCGCCAGACCGTGCCTTTGCCGGCAACAGTTTTCTCGCCGAGCAGATCTTCCGCCTCTCGCGCGCAGCCCAGCAGGGCAGGGCGCTCAGAGAGGAATTCCGTCTGCCGCCGCTTGGCGAGGGCGAGGAAGAGCCTGGCGTGCGTCCGCGCTGGTTCCGCATCTCGGTGCAACCGATGCCGGCAGATCCCGACTCAGGCCGCAAAGGCGGGCTCGTGGTCTGGCAGGTCGACGAGGTGACTGCCGACCGCGAAAGGCAGGAGGCCGGCTTCGAGAAGGTGCAGCAGGCCATCGCCTATCTCGACAATGCGCCGGCCGGCTTCTTCACCGCCGATGGCGAGGGCACTATCGATTATCTCAATGCCACGCTCGCCCAATGGCTCGGCCTCGACCTCGCCGACGCGGCAAGCGGCCAGCTCAAGCTCGCCAACATCATGTCGGAAGACGGCGCGGCGCTCATCGCCAGAGCCGGCCGCGGTGCGACGCAAGGCGCCACGCGACGCTTCGATATCGACCTCGTCAAGGCCGACGGCACCACGCTTCCGGTGCGCATCCTGCATTGCCTGCCGCGCTATGGCGGCAATGGCGGGCTCGCGCATGCGCTGGTCCTCAATCGTGCCCCCGGCGGTGCCGAAGAGGCCGCAGCCGCCGAGCTCAGATTCGCGCGCTTGTTCAACTCGGCGCCCATCGCCATCGCCACCGTCGACCGCGAAGGCACCATCAGCACCACCAACGCAGCCTTCGTGCGGCTGTTCGGCCGCGCCGTCGATGGCGTGCCGGCGCGCAAGGTGACGCTCGCGAGCCTCGCCGACGCCGACGGTGCCGAGGCCCTGCACAAGGCGCTTGATGCTGCCATCGCCGGACAAGGCCTGATCGAGCCGGTCGACATCGCCTTTGAGGGCGACAAGGAGCGAAGCGGCCGCGTCTATCTGAGCCCGGTTGAGCGGGCCGAGGGCGAAAGCGAGGCAGCCATCGCCTACGCCATCGACACCACCCAGCAACGCGCACTCGAGATGCAGATCGCCCAGAGCCAGAAGATGCAGGCCGTCGGCCAGCTCGCCGGCGGCATCGCGCACGACTTCAACAACATGCTGACGGCGATCATCGGCTTCTCCGACTTCCTGCTGATGAACCACCGGCCGACCGATCCTGCCTTCCAGGACATCATGAACATCAAGCAGAACGCGAACCGCGCCGCAGGTCTCGTGCGCCAGCTGCTCGCCTTTTCCCGCCAGCAGACCTTGCGCCCTGAGCGGCTGCAGCTTGGCGACGTTCTGTCCGAGCTGTCGATCCTGCTTGGCCGCCTGCTCGGCGAGAACATCGAGCTGAAGCTCAACAGCGGCAGCGACATCTGGCCGGTCAAAGCCGATCTGCATCAGTTCGAGCAGGTGATCATCAACCTCGCTGTGAACGCGCGGGACGCCATGCCGAATGGCGGCAAGCTCGTCATCCGCACCGCCAATGTCGGCGAGCGCGACTCGCTTGAGCTCGGCCAGCACCGGGTGCCGCCCGGCGAATATGTGCTGATCGAGGTGAGCGACACCGGCACCGGCATGGCGCCGGAGGTGATGCAGAAGATGTTCGAGCCGTTCTTCTCAACGAAGGAAGTCGGGCGCGGCACCGGGCTTGGGCTCTCCACCGTCTACGGCATCGTGAAGCAGACCGGAGGCTACATCTTCGCCGAAAGCGAGCTCGGCCACGGCACCGTGATGCACGTCTACCTGCCGCGCTATCTCGAAGTCGCGGGCCAAGTCGAGCCCGCCCGTGCGCCGGCGCCCGCCCGTCGCGAGCAGCCGAAGGATTTGACCGGCCGCGGCACCGTGCTGCTGGTCGAGGATGAGGACGCGGTGCGCAGCTTCGCCGCCCGCGCGCTCGGCCAGCGCGGCTATCACGTGCTCGAAGCCACCACCGGCACCGAGGCGCTCGAGATGTTCACGAGCTACAACGGTGAGGTGGACCTCGTGGTCAGCGACGTGGTGATGCCTGAGATGGACGGCCCTACTTTGATGAAGCATCTCCGCAGCGAGCGCCCCGACGTGAAGATCATCTTCATCTCGGGCTATGCCGAGGACGCCTTCCGCCGCAACCTGTCGGAGAAGGAAGACTTCATGTTCCTGCAAAAGCCCTTCGACCTGAAGGAGCTTGCCGCTGCGGTGAAGGCGGCGCTACAGGGCTGACCGCGCCCCCCGCGCCTCCCGCGCC
>NZ_JBOHJB010000081.1:0-11417 GCF_050728395.1 Methyloceanibacter sp. | reverse complement strand
ATGTATATCGGCGTGACTGCGGTTCGGCGGCCCGGATCGTGGATACCGAAAGCGGCACGCTCCTGCGCCGCACGCGGAGTGTTTTTTTGCCGGGTGTGGGCTTGCGCTGCCCGCTATGATGCGCCGTTAAATGGCACTTGAGAGCACGCGTCGCGACCCGGACGAGCACGTGCCGTCGTGTACCCTTGAGTTACACACATCGCGAGCGCTCCCTTACGAGGGCGAACTCGGTATCGCAGTGACGGAGCTGTCAGCGAAGTGCTTCCGGGACGCAGACTTACGCGACCCGGCGATGGCCCAGCCCGCGGCTACAGCGCCATTCGAATTACTCAAGATGATGTAAATATTCGGTGAACCCGTAGCTCAATTGCGGAGAACGGCGCCGAAGTTCTTGCATAGAGGGTACAGCCAGATGTCCTTGACGGGCAGGACGGGCTGGTGGCCCAGAGACTTTTTGCCGCGGCCGGCGGTCTGTCCGACGTGGATCCAGTTGGCGGCCTTGTAACAGGTGCCGCGGTGCCGCGGGCTCTCGACGAAGGTTTCCAGCAGCACCGGCCGATAGCCGTAGCGTTGCTGCCAGTCCTGCGGTAGTTGTCGTGCGATGAGCGCGAGGATTTTCGAGGCGAGGCCCTTAGATTGGATCCACGGCAGCACCAGAAAGCGCGCGTTGTTGATCACGAGTTGCAGATTGCGCTGTCGCTGCGCCTCGTCCCAGCCGATGAAGCGCTCGCGTGCAGCGAGTTTCCAGGCACTCGCTCCGAAGCTGATGAAGGCCACGCGTTGCGCGCCGGCGAAGATCTCGTAGCGCATCTGGCTACCGGACAGCGGGGTGTAGCCCAGGTAGTGATAGCGCGCGAGGTACTCGTTCCAGAGCCGTGCGGTGGCGGGGTCGCTCACCGGCTGAACGGTGAGCGCCGGCAACTCGTGCACTGGCCGACACAGCGGCGGCTGCGGATTGGAAGCGGCGGTGAGCGGCACCGGCGGACGGCGCCCGTTTTTGGGATTCTGCGAGGGCGGCAGTTCGATCAGACCCTCGGCCTGCATACGTAGCAGCGCCACGCGGCAGCTCATCGCCTTGAGCGCTCCGTTGGGTTGTGTCCACCCCAACAGCGCGCAGATCCGGCGCGAGAGCGGGGTGCGCTTGAGAGTCCGATTGTGCTCGATCAGCTCGCGGATCGCAGTCAAGTCCTCGGCACTGAAGTGCCGTCCGCAATACACCCTCACGAGGTGTCCACCCTTCTACGAGCCAAGGTGTGCGCATTCTCGCACGGCGCGCGCCGCATCTGCGCTAGGCGCGCGGGGTCCATGCCCCAGGGCAGATACGGCTTCAGATCAGGAGGGGCGCGGTTGCCGGCGGCCGCACACGCGTTGAGGTAATCGCGCAGCCAGGTGCGTGGGTTGATCTGCCAGCGCTTCATGGTCATGAGCAGGCTGAACATCATCGCCGCCAGCTCCCCGGACCACTCGCTCCCCGAACCGTAGAAATTCTTGCGTCCCACAACCGCCATGCGCAGCGCTCGCTCGGCCGCATTGTTGTCGGGGGGCACGGCGCTGTGCCGGACAAACTCTCTCAAGCCCCGCCAGTGCCGCTGCATGCTCTCCAGCCGCTTCACGGCGGGCTCGGGCAGTTGCGGCTCGGTGAGTGCGCGGTGCCGTTCCCGCGCCATCGTGCGCAAGCAGCTGCGCAGGCAGCGATCCAAGGTGCGATACGCCGCGCTATCGGGTGCGGCTTGCGTACGCTGCTCGTACAGCTTGAACAACTCCCCAATGCGATCCACCCACCGCATCGCCCACGCGGTGAGTGTCGGATGCTCGTTGGCGAGGGTGAGAAAATCACGTCGTTGATGCGCCCAGCAAAACGCCAGCACAATGCCCGGGTGTAACCGGGAGAACTTCTTGTAGGCCCCATGCCGATCACAGCTAATCAGTCCGTTCTCCACACCCTCCAGCACCACCGCGGGGACTGCAGCCGAGCGTGATGGATCCAGCACGTAATACACCACCGAGCAGGACTGAAACACCCACAGGTACCAGCGATGGCCGGCTTTGTCGTCACGCTCGACAAACACTTCCCAGCGCGTCTCATCCGCATGCCAGTGCGGCTCTTCACGCAAGCGCGGCAGCAGCGCCTGATATAGTGGCTGGAACAACGGCGCAATCCCCTGCAAGCCGCCCCCGAGCGTGCCTGCGGAGAGCTTCACCCCCTGATCGGCCAGCTGTTGAATCCAGCGAGTGCTCGCACGGCCGTACAGGAATTTGTCCAGTAACGCATCCGTCCAGACCGAAATCCCCAGCTTGCCGCGCTCGATCAGTCGTGTCGGTGCGGGTGCGGTCACAATGCCGGGCAGTTGTCCGCAGGCACAAGTGGGCCGATAGCGCTGCCGACGGATCACTCGACGGTACGCGCGCACCTCGATCTCCAGCACCTCGCTGTCGTCGGTGCCGGGAAAGACTGTCAGCCCCTTGCCGCACTTCGGACAGCACGGCGAAGTGATCTCCACGATCTCTTCGCGAATCGGCAAGCCACTTGCGAGGCGCCGTCCGTGGCCCGGGGCGCCGCGTTGTTGTCCGCGACCTCGCACAGAGGCGCGACTGTGCGGATGTTGAGCATCAATCACCCATTGCCGCTCGCTTTTGCGACCAAACAGCCGCTGCTCCAGATCTCGGATGCGTCCACGGGCGTACGTGAGCTCCCGCTGCAGGGCCTGCTCACGCCGTTCGGCGCTGTCAAGCTGCGATCGCAAACGCTCGCGGTACTCGGCTTCCAGCTGCGCGATGCGTTCTACCGCACCCTGATGCAACCTCTTCCAGTGCCGCCCCTCCCACACCAGCTGGATGTGCTCCTGGCGCGAGAGAGTGATGAACTCGCTGGCAAAGGGCGTCTCCGCCGATGCCGCGCTCTGAGTGAAATCCCCCGCCAGCAGCGCTTCCACGCTGCCCACCGTACCTCAATCCCACAATGGTGTCCAGCGCCACCGGTTCACGATAGGTAACGGTGGACGGGTTCACCGAATATTTACAAGATGATCTTGAAGAGAACTACTAAGTGATTGAAATGAAAGACGAAAAAAGGCTGGTGCCCGGGAGAGACTCGCAAAGTAGCGGAACCTACTGAATAGGCTGGGAATTTCCGGAAAGTCGCGAAGAGTGACCCCCTAAGTTACCCCCTAGTGAAATTGGCTTTTCCGGGACGTCCTGAGTCGCCATTGGACGTATTTAATTCCGATGAGGCACTTACGGCACGCTTGCCGAATTCCCGACATACACGGTGTCCAGGCGCTCAAGTACGCAGTTGGAGTACCCTCTCGAGCGCCGCTAAGCGATGAGCTGCCGCGCGCTGGTTCCTCGAGGGGTGACGACATTGGTGTCGGATGTAACGTTTGTGGCTGGGGATCGTTTGCACCGGCGTCACCGTTCGCGACGCCACAGTGACGCAAAGCAGCCTCCTGAGGTCGCGTACAGGTGAGTCCCACCAGGAGGCCGCTATCGGGCGTCAGTGAGGACGCCAGTAGCAACGCAGGTCGACGTCCGTGCCGACCTCGATGTGCTTCTGGCTGAGGTCGTCCGTATTTTGAAATGGCAGGCCGGATTCAATGCGGTCCCGACCCAGCGGGACTTGGGCGGCTGCACAAGCGAGGGATGAATGGTCAACTTCCCGCTGATGACGCCATCTGGAAATCGCGCCCGAGCAATAGGGAACCGACCATGAACCGAAATGACCACGGTTCATCTTGGAATCCTGGAGTTTTTGGACCGACAGACCGGTGTTCGCGATGCTGGACGCCCATCGCCCAGGACCTCGCGTACTGCACCAACTGTGGGCATGTTTCTCTGGCCTTCAAATCGTTTCCCTTGGAACACGGCGAGCCGTGTAGTTTCCACAACGACTGTCCCGCGGAGTGGACCTGTTGTCTTTGCCGGCGAGCAATCTGCAGGGAGTGCTGTGCCCGCGAAACGACTCCCTTTACTACCGCTGGGCCACTCTGGTATTGCCGCGGCTGTGTTGACGCGGCATCAAGGATCGAAGAGCAATACTTCAAGGTTCTCGCGGAGAGAAACTGCTGTTCCAAGCACATGAGTCTACCGCTGGCTTTCGTCTGCAACAGCTGTCAGTTACCGCTGTGCCTCTCCTGCTCGTATTTCACTGCGCAAGGCCTCTTCAAGAAGAGGCCAGGTGAAGGCCCATACTGTCTTGGGTGCTTCCGGGCTGCGACGCTGGGCCGCCGACGGGATGCATGGTTTTCGGGGCATGATCTGGCCCCGGAGTTCTTCTGACGAAAGTGAGGGCCTTTTCCGATGGTTATCGAGCAGAGAGGCTGAAGAGAGGGCGCGAACTATCGGTGGTCGAGCGAGGGCGTGGGCAAGAACCCCAAACGCCTCCACCTCCGGCGTGTCCCACGTGTAGATACGCAGATTGAGGAGAATGGCGCGCCAAAGAAAGAAGCGTCCCAGAGCCGCTTCCGGATTGCTGCGCTCCCGGGCCATCGCGAAAAGTAGATGACGAGTCGGGTCGAAGGCACCATCCGTCGCCCGTTGAAGTAGAGGCTTCAGGGTCCTCCGAATAGCCACCGGCAATTTCCATCGGAGCAGGTCGGTCGCACCGTGATACACGCGGGCCATCAGAGGAAGTCGGGGCGTTGAACCGCTTTCAAATACCCGGCGCCCCCGTCGCGCTCGGCGTCGAGAATCTCGAGCACATGACGTGCGAGATGGATGAGCATGCTCGCGTTTTCTGATGGGGAGGTTTTCAGGTTATTTGAGGGACTTCCGAGTACCGCTTCCGGCGCGCTGTAGAGAGTGCGGGAAGCGGAAGTGGATTAGCCGGCCGCGGCGAGCCGGTAGCCGTCGTGATCTCGCACGAGATGGCCACGGGCGGTCAGTTCGGTCAGCCGGGCATACAGGGTGGCGTTGCGGACGCGGCAGTGCGCGCGCAGCTCGGCGATCGGCACGGCGCGGTTGGAACCGGTGAGCGCCGCGTTGATTCGTTCATCGACCGTGCTCGGCATCGGGACTTTCGCGGCGGCGGATTCTTGCACGTGAAGCGCGAGCGCAGCGCCGTTTTGCAAGAGTTCGAGCGCAATACCGGGTGGCGACGCGGCGGCGCGATGCTCGACGGTGAGCGATAAGTCATTTCCGGATCGACGCAGATACAGATTCGAGTCGCCCCAGGCATGGAACTCGGACGAACCGCGCAGCGCTTGCCCGGCGCGCTGACGTCCGGCACCCTTCTTGGCGTGATGCACGACGAGTACGGCGAGGCCGTGACGACGCTGCAGCTCGCGCAAGTACGCGAGGAGCGGTGCCACCTCACCGCTCGCGTTTTCATCGATGCGATGCAGGCGCACGAACGGGTCGAGGAGCAATAACCGGGGCTTGAGTTGGTCGACGGTGCGTTCCAGCCGTGTGCGGTCCGCTTCGAGATCGAGCCGCAACGTCGGCGCCGTGATGACCTGGATGTCCAGGGCATCGAGCCGGCAGCCGGCGGCGGCGCAGATCCCATCGAGGCGCGCGCGCACGACATGCAAGGCATCTTCGGCCGCGTACAGCAGCACGCAACCCGGGTTCGGCACAGCGAAGCGCCGCAGACACGGAGTTCCGGAGGCGACCGCGACGGCCAGATCCAGGGCGAGGAAGGACTTGCAGCACTTCGGCTCCCCGCCGACGATGCCGACTGCCTGTTCGGCCCACAGCCCCGTGACCAACCAACGCTGCTGTTCGGGCCGCTCGGTGAGCCGATGCGCCCGTTCGACCGGGAGCGTATCCGCGATCGTCATCGGCGCCGTGCGGCGATTTTGGCCGGCGCCGCGGTCGGGGTGGCGAAGGTTTCTAAGAACAACTGCTCGTCGATCTGGCGCGCCTCGCGCTGCGCGGCGAGGGCGAGTAATTCGCCGGCCATGTTCATCAGCGCCCGGGGATTGCCCTGGGCGTGATCGCAGATCGTGGCGATGAGCTCGGGCGTCATCAGCTTCGGGGCGCCAGCTTTGGCCATGGCGTGCTGCAAACAGCTTTGCAGCTCCTCGGCCGTATTGCGTTCGAGCGCGAGGCGCACCCGCATGCGGCTGCCCAACGGCAGCAACTCCTCGCTGCGGAAGCGCTCGAGCAGGCGCGCATCGCCGGCGAGCACCACGGTCAAGAGCAGATGCGAGTCGAGGCGCGCCGAACACAAGAGGCGCAGCTCGCCCAAGACGGCGAGCTGCATCTCCTGCGCCTCGTCGCAGATGAGGATCGGACGGCTCAACGCGCCATCGATGTGATGCTGCCAGCGCTCGCGCAGCACCTTGGCGCCTGCATAACGGTTGTGCGGCTGCAGTTCCACGCCAAACAGATCCCCCATCTCGCGGTAGAAGTCGGCGAGCGCCGCCTGCGGCCGGCTCAAGACGCCGACTTGGACATCGCGCGACCCCGTGAGTCGCTCGGCGAGCAGGCGCAAGGTCGCCGATTTCCCGACGCCGGGGGCGCCGGTGATGAGCGCGAAGCCGCCCTCACCCGCGAGCTGCTCGACGCGCCAGCAGAACGATTCCAGGCGCGGCGTCAGTTGCAGCGCTTCGGTTGGCACATCGGGAGCAAACGGGTTCCACTTCAAGCCATACAGCGACAACATTTTCTTGTTCACTGGTTTTCTCCTTGCTCATCGGATGGTTCATCTTGGGGTAGGTATGCGGGCGGCAGGCCCGAAGCGGCCTGAGTGGCGATCAGCTGCGCGAGCAGCGGCGCCATGCCGGGATTGGTGGCCTTGGCCATCGGATCGTTTGAGAGCGGCTCGAGCAAGCGGCGGATGCCGCTCGCGTTCTGGGTCTTGTCTTGCGGATACAGCCGGCACAGGACGTTGCCGGTGTGTTCATCGGTCAGATGCACCTCGGTCAGATCCCAGCTCGCATAGCGGACCTGCACTCGGGTCAGATGGCGATAGCAGTTCGGGATCTCGAAGCGGTGGCCGGCAATGACCACCGTGCCATCGCTGTGCCGCTGGGTGCGCTGCTCGGTCTGCGTGAACGCCAGGCGCAGCGCCGCGCTGTCGGGACACGGCCGACTGACCGACGGGCCGGCCACGAACCGTTCGATGGGAGTCTGTCCGGTCTCAGCATGCACGCTGCGGTTGTATTCGTACTCGACCCAGGCTTGGGTGGCTTCATTCAGCAGCGCGAGGGTCAAGTCCGGTACGTGCTCGAGCATGGCCAACAGTCGCCCCTCGACCGGCGACCAGAACGACTCCTGCTTCGCATTTTGGTAGGCACTATAAGGAAGGATGGTTTCGTGAAGGACGCCCAACCGAGGCAGTCCTTCGCGGATTTCGCCGGCGGTCATCGCCGCGCCGTTGTCGCTCATGGCGGAACGCGGCAGGCCGCGTTTCTGGAACGCCTGCGAGAGTCCGTGGGCCACATGGCGCGCGGCTTCAGCAAAATACCATTGCAGATGACAGGCGAGGCGTGAGCGGTCATCGAGGCAGCCGAACAGGATCGGCGTGACCCGCTCGCCGCGGGCGGTGAGGACTTTGCGCGAACCCACGTGACAGTCCCAGTGCCATAAGCCGTTCACGTATTCGGCCTCGTAGCTGCGCACCTCGCGGGCTTGCAGCCGCGCCTCGGCGCGCTCGGCGCCGGCGGTCCGCCGCGACGTTACACGGCGGCGCTTCTGCAGGCCCTGCGCTTTGAAGAAGCGGCGGATCGTCGAGTACGACGGTAACGGGCGCAACTCGGCGCGCTTCGCAGCGAGCGCCACCAAGTTGTCGTGGTGAAGTTGGATACTCCAACTTGGGCTCGCCGCGTATTGCGCCCGCAGCGCTTGCCGCAGTGCTGGATTCATGGAGTCCTGGGCACCGTGATCCGAGCGCAGCTTGCGGCGTAACACCTGCACCGGGTCACGCCGTTCCCTCACGGCTTTGTAGTACCAGCGCTCTATCGACGATACCCCGAAGCGTACCGGCAGAGCGCTGCTCGGGTGGCGCCACTCCCGCGCCGCCAGTTTCTCGAGCTCCTGGCGCAACGTTCCCTTCGGTGGCGGCGCAGCCAACAGCTGCCCCACCACCGAGAAGCGCAAGTGCGCCCAGCGCTCGTGGATGGATGAAGATTCTCGCTCCGTCATACAACGTCCCCCGCATGGTTGATCGTTGTGCGCACCGTAAATACCTTGGAGACAATGCGCGACGGGCATCTTGTGCGGATCGGCGCCGGCCGTTACATAGCCCGCACCGTCGCCTCGCCGCCGCTGATCGGCAGCACCAAGCGCAGCAGCGACAACAAGGCCGACGCGGCAGGGCCGGCAAAGCGATCAAGGAGCGATGCGGGCAGCTGCGCGGTCGATACCGGAACCGCGAACAGACCCGCACGTTGAGCCCAGCAACGCGTCTGCGGGAAGATCTCCGTCCACCATCCCCGCCAGCGATTCACCGTCCGCCGGCTCACCCCGAGTAACTCATCGAGGCGCGCCATCCGCACTGGCGTCGCGCCGCCGCGCAGTGCCGAGACCAGCACTACCACCGCCCCCAGATAGACCTTGCGGCCGAGAAAGCGTACCGACGAGGGTGTGCGCCGGTGTCGTTTCGCATCCCCTGCGCAGCAGAAGCTCAGCCGCTTACCGTACCGATCGACAAGTCCCTCAGGCACACCACGCGGTTTGCGCCGATAGTGGGCCGCATGCAGCACCTGCCCACAGCGAGGGCATCCGGCCGCTCGCGCGTCGCCCGCCAAGTCTTCATCGAGCCGCAGCAGCAGCTCAAAGAACCGCTTATCACTCAACAACGCTTCATACATCACGATCATCCTTCTTGTTAAAATTGGACCCCTATGCCGAACAAGACCGGACGCAATGATCCATGCCCCTGCGGCAGTGGACAAAAATATAAGCGTTGCTGCCTCGATAAAGATCAGGCCGCCGAGAGTAAAGCCTTCGCCGCCCAGGCGGCCGAGGCGGCCGCAAGCCAAGCCAAGTTCAACGCCAAAATGGCGGCCGCTCGAGCCGCTTTCGATGAGCAGGGGTACGCTGAGGAAGAAGACGAGTTGACCGAGGCCTCCAACGCCGCGGTCGATCTGGTTCATGCCGGTAAGCTCGATGAAGCGGAGCACGCCGCTCGCGATCTACTCGTCCGCTTCCCCGAGGTCCACGACGGCTATGACCGACTGGGCATGGTGCATGAGGCACGAGGGGAGAAAAAACTGGCGGCGGATTGCTATCGCAAAGTGGTCGAGTTCTGCCTCGCCCATTCTGACCAATACGATCCGCACTTTGCCACCCGCTTCCAGCAGATGGTCGAGGAACTCGATCCGCCGACTCCGGGCTGATCGCTCGTCACGCGATTTCGATCACGTTCGACGAGGACGCTCGGCCGGCGTCCCTCAACAATCGTGATCCGATTTCCGGGGAAACCCCCTCAATTAAATTGCGCACGCTCAATGGATTCGGAGATCGGGTAATGCGGCCGTGAGACCCTGCTGAAACGGTTGCGGCAAATGCGGCAGAAGCGCCTGGAACAGCAGGTCCAGTGTGGGTGCCGGCCAGGTTTGCTGTGCGTCCATGAGTCCTAGATTGACCCAAAGTTTGGGCGTTCCGTCATTCGCCACGCATTATTTTTCGTCGGCCCATGTCGAAGGCGGATACGCCCGGCGTTGACAGTAGCGGGCGGGCGAGTTAAGGCAGCATGTTCGATGTGGCGCGGAAGCGGTTTAGATTGAGAAAATGTAATAATTAGAGTGACTTGGTATGCTTCGGGCACCGTGACGAAGCCCCGTCGCCACCAGCGATTGCGTCAACTGCTGGGGGAGGGAAGGGTATGGCCGACAAGGAAGATTCCGAAATTCCACCAGCGCTCCGCGAGCAGTTCCGACAACATTTTCGCGAGAGCATTCGGCACGAGTCGGGTCTCGATCACGACGAATTTCCTCTCTTCGATTGGTTTGCGAAGGAGACCGAAGGGTTGATTGCATCGATGCGGCAAGTCGAGGAGTCCGAAGTCCGGAGCCAAGTGGCCGCGGGTGTCGAGCAGGTGAACGACAGTGGGTTGGTGGCCGTTGAGTATTTCGCCCGACGCACGCGCTATTCCCACGTGATCTTTCTGGCTTCGACGTTCGAGAGCTATCTGACTGGGGCCTGCAGCAACCTGGCGCTGATCCTGCGAGAGGATGAGATGCCATTTACTCTGGAGGACTTATCTGGAGATAAATGGACCAAGCGGCGGCGCTTTTTGGAACGATATGGGCGATTCCAGATCACCGATCAGGAGTGGAGGGCTGCGGACCAGTTGACCCGTGTTCGGAATCTGCTTGTCCATGAAAACGGCGCTATCACTGCGCTAAAGCCGAAGGCGCGGGCGGAGTTGGCATCCCTGCCAGGCATCAAGGTTGATACGTACGAGATTCAGGTCGAGCCCCAGTTCGTCCTGGAGACCTCTCGGGCATTGCGCGAGCTCATAGCCTCTATCCAGTCGCGTATCCAACAAGTGGCACGCCGTTAGCACCCCCGATGAGAGGTCAGGGTGCTCGTAGATGCGGGTGTAGGAGTTCCGAGAGGTTGAAATGAACGATCCACGGCCATCGAGCCTATTCAAGTACAGAAGTTTCAGCGAAACGTCGCTTGAAGTGCTGTGCCAAGGGGAGATCTACTACGCAGACCCCTCGACCTTCAACGATCCGCTCGATTGTCAGCCGGTGGTGGACGCGGACGTGAGCAATGAGCAGTTGCGGCAAATCTTCGCGCTGCTGGCCACGCGACGCATCGATAAGGAGATCGACCTTGCGCTGAGAAAGCTGCGTCTTAAAGGCGATGGAGCGCGAGCCCGGCGACGCTCAATTACGCAAACCGATGTGGACGAGCTTTTGGGCGAGATCCGCTACGATGCCACTAACCCAGACATCGCTGATCAGCAGCTTTACATTCGCGAGGCGCTAAGTCGAGGCATCGCGCAAGAGTTGCGGCAGAGCTTTGGTAAGGGAGTCTTCAGCTTGAGTGAGCGTTATGACAGCCCACTCATGTGGTCTCACTACGGAAACCAACACAAGGGGTTGTGCGTCGAGTACGATGTATCTCAGGTTCCCCAAGAGGAATTGCATCGCGTGCGATACGGAGACTCACGCCGTATCGCGGCGAGCCGCGTGCTGCAGTGGCTGGAGACGGAGGACCAGGCGTCGAGCGAAGCGGTGCATCGCGGCTGTCTGCTGACCAAATCGCTCGATTGGACGTACGAATACGAATGGCGAATGTTAGGACGAATTGGTTCGCAGGCCTCCACGGCTATTTTGAAGTCGATTACCTTTGGTATGCGCTGCTCGATCGGCACTCAATATGCGACTGTCGCCGCTGTAAGCCGGGCCTTCCCCGGAACTACTTTCTGGGAAATTGCCGCACCAGAGGCGCACTTCGAACTTGTGCGGAGGGAATTGGACGCGGATGAGTTGATGCACTCCCTTCCAGTGGCAAGTCTGCTC
>NZ_JBOHJB010000080.1:0-12163 GCF_050728395.1 Methyloceanibacter sp. | reverse complement strand
CCTGGGCGGTCATTCCGGTGGCCGATGGCTGGGCCGTCGCCGACATCAATGTCGGCATTCTCTACATCTTCGCCATCTCGTCCTTGCAGGTCTACGGCGTGATCATGGCCGGCTGGGCCTCCAACTCCAAATACGCGTTCCTCGCGGCGCTCCGCTCGGCGGCGCAGATGGTCTCCTACGAAGTCTCGATCGGCTTCGTCATCATCACCGTGCTGCTCTGCGCCGGCTCGCTCAACCTCAACGATATCGTCAAGGCGCAAGACAGCGTCTTCGGCATCTTCGGCTGGTACTGGCTGCCGCTGCTTCCGATGTTCGTGGTGTTTTTCGTCTCGGCACTAGCCGAAACCAATCGCCCGCCCTTCGACCTGCTCGAGGCCGAGTCGGAGCTCGTGGCGGGCTTCATGGTCGAATATTCCTCCACCCCCTATATGCTGTTCATGTTGGGGGAATACGTTGCCATCGTGCTGATGTGCGGCCTTGGCACGGTGCTTTTCCTGGGCGGCTGGCTGCCGCTCTTTCCGGTGCCGCCCTTCACCTGGATTCCAGGTGTGATATGGTTCGTCGGGAAGGTTTGCTTCCTGTTCTTCCTGATCGCCATGGTCAAGGCCATGGTGCCCCGTTACCGCTACGACCAGCTGATGCGGCTCGGGTGGAAGGTCTTCCTGCCATTGTCGCTCGGCATGGTCGTGATCGTAGCGGCCGCGCTTCGGCTTTGGCAGCAGGGGACATGAGAGGAGACGAGTCGTGAAGCGCTTTGCCGGCACCGCCAAAGCCTTGTTGCTCACCGAGTTCGTCTCGGCCTTCTGGCTCGCCATGAAATATTTCGTGCGGCCCAAGGCGACCATAAACTATCCCTTCGAGCGCGGGCCGATCTCGCCGAGATTCCGCGGCGAGCATGCGCTGCGCCGCTATCCCAACGGCGAGGAACGCTGCATCGCCTGCAAGCTCTGCGAGGCGATCTGCCCGGCGCAGGCCATCACCATCGAGGCCGGGCCGCGCCGTAATGACGGCACGCGCCGCACCATCCGCTACGACATCGACATGGTGAAATGCATCTATTGCGGCTTCTGCCAGGAAGCGTGCCCGGTCGACGCCATCGTCGAGGGGCCGAATTTCGAGTTCGCCACCGAGACGCGCGAGGAGCTTTACTACGACAAGGACCGGCTGCTCGCCAATGGCGACCGCTGGGAGCGCGAGATCGCCAAGAATCTGGCGCTCGACGCGCCGTATCGGTGAGGGGTTGGTGCTCGCACCTTCGGCGTCGACATGACCCTCTCCGCGCTGTTCTTCTATCTCTTCGCCGGGATGTGCGTGGCGTCGGCCTTCATGGTGATCGCCGTGAAGAACCCGGTGCATGCCGTGATCTTCCTCATCCTCGCCTTCTTCAATGCCGCCGGCCTCTTCGTGCTGCTCGGTGCTGAGTTCCTCGCCATGATCCTGATCGTCGTCTATGTCGGCGCCGTGCTCGTGCTGTTCCTGTTCGTGGTGATGATGCTCGATGTCGACTTTGCCGTGCTCAGGGCTGGCTTCCTCAAATATCTGCCGGTCGGCGCCACCATCGGCACTCTGCTTCTCGTCGAGCTGGTCCTCATTCTCGTGGCCTGGGTAACGGCGCCGGAGATCGCCGCGCAAGCGCCCACGCCGCCGGTCTCGCAAATGAGCAACACCATGGCGCTCGGGCAGATCCTCTACACCAAATACGTCTATCTGTTCGAAGCAGCCGGTCTGATCCTGCTCGTCGCCATGATCGGCGCCATCGTGCTCACTTTGCATCACAAACGCGACGTGAAGCGCCAATCGGTCGCCCGTCAGGTCGAGCGCACCCGCGAGCGCGCCGTCGAGGTGGTCGAGGTGGAAACCGGGAGGGGCCTCTCATGACCGTCGGCCTGTCCCACTACCTCACTGTCGCCGCCATCCTGTTCACGCTCGGCATTTTCGGCATCTTCCTCAATCGCAAGAACGTCATCGTCATCCTGATGAGCGTCGAGCTGATGCTGCTTGCGGTGAACCTCAATCTTGTCGCCTTTTCGTCGTTTCACCACGACCTGGTCGGCCAAATCTTTGCCCTCATCGTGCTGACCGTCGCCGCCGCCGAAGCCGCCATCGGGCTCGCCATCATCGTCGTCTATTTCCGCAACCGCGGCACCATCGATGTCGCCGAGATCGATCTTCTGAAAGGCTAACCGCGCGAAGATGTATCAGGCCATCGTCTTTCTTCCGCTGATCGGCGCCATCATTGCCGGCTTGTTCGGCAGGCTGATCGGCGCCCGCGCGAGCGAGGTGATCACTACGAGTCTCGTGCTGGTCACCATGCCTCTTTCCTGGTTCGCACTCTACCAGGTGGGCATGGAAGGCCACGAGGCGCGCATCGAGCTTTTCCGCTTCATCGATTCAGGCGCGCTGCAAGCTTCCTGGGCGCTTCGCATCGACACGCTCACCGCCGTGATGCTGGTGGTGGTGACCACGGTCTCGGGCCTCGTTCACCTCTATTCCATCGGCTACATGGAGGAAGACCCGCACCGGCCCCGCTTCTTCGCCTATCTCTCGCTGTTCACCTTCGCCATGCTGGCGCTGGTCACCGCCGACAATCTCATGCAGCTGTTCTTCGGCTGGGAGGGCGTCGGCCTGATGAGCTACCTGCTCATCGGCTTCTGGTACCACCGGCCCTCGGCCAACGCCGCCGCGATCAAGGCCTTCATCGTCAACCGCGTCGGCGATTTCGGCTTTGCGCTCGGCATCTTCGCCACCTTCACCGTTTTCAACACCGTTCAGTACGACACGATCTTTGCCTCAGCCCCCGACCAGGTCGGCAAGACCATGGAGTTCTTGGGCGCGCAGGTCGATGTGCTCACCCTGATCTGCCTCTTGCTGTTCATGGGCGCCATGGGCAAGTCGGCGCAGTTCCTGCTGCACACCTGGCTGCCTGACGCCATGGAGGGCCCCACCCCGGTCTCGGCCCTGATCCACGCCGCGACCATGGTCACGGCCGGGGTGTTCATGGTGGCGCGTCTGTCGCCGCTGTTCGAGCTTGCCCCGATTGCGCTCGGCGTCGTCACCTTCTTCGGCGCCACCACCGCCTTCTTTGCCGCCACGGTGGGCCTGGTGCAGAACGACATCAAGCGGGTGGTCGCCTATTCGACCTGCTCGCAGCTCGGCTACATGTTCGTGGCCGAGGGAGTCGGCGCCTATGGCGCCGGCATGTTTCACCTGTTTACCCATGCCTTCTTCAAGGCCCTGCTGTTTTTGGGCGCGGGCGCCGTGATCCATGCGCTGCATCACGAGCAGGACATGCGCCGCATGGGAGCCTTGCGCAAGGTTCTGCCCTTCACCTGGGCGATGATGCTGATCGGCACGCTGTCGCTGACCGGCTTTCCCTTCACCTCGGGCTTTGCCTCCAAGGACGCCATCGTCGAGGCTGCCTATGCCGCCGGAACGCCGATCGGCATGTACGGCTTTGCGCTGACGGCGATCGCGGCGCTGCTCACCTCGTTCTATTCCTGGCGGCTGATGTTCCTCACTTTCGAGGGCAAGCCGCGCGAGAAGCCTGACGTGCTGGCCCACGCTCATGAGCCGCCCTGGACCATGGGCCTGCCGCTGATCATCCTCGCGCTCGGCTCGCTGCTCGCCGGCGCCATCTTCATGCATTTCTTCATCGGCTCGGACCAGGCCGAATTCTGGCGCGGCTCGCTCGTGACCCACGGCGAGGAACATCACGAGGTGCCGATCCTGGTGATGCTGGCGCCCACGCTCGCCATGGCTGCCGGCTTCGCCGTCGCCTGGTATTTCTACATCACCAATCCGCTCGTTCCCTTCGGCCTCGCCAAGCGCTTCCGCGGGCTCTACCAGTTCCTGCTGCACGCCTGGTATTTCGACGATCTGTACGACTTCCTGTTCGTGCGTCCCGCGAAGCGGATCGGACGCTTCCTGTGGAAGACCGGCGACGGCACCATCATCGACGGCATCGGCCCTGACGGCGTTGCGGCGCGGGTGATCGACATCACCAACCGCGTCGTCCGGCTGCAGAGCGGCTACATCTACCACTATGCCTTCGTCATGCTGATCGGCGTGGCGTTGATCATCACCTATTTCATCTTTGCCGGGGGAGGGCTGCCGCGATGAGCTCCTCCTGGCCGATCCTCTCCACCGTCACCTTCCTGCCGCTGCTCGGCGCGCTCCTGATCGTCGCCTTGCGCGGTGGCGACGAAGCGGCAGACCGCAACGCTCGCTTTATCGCGCTGTGGACCACGCTCGTCACCTTCGCTCTGTCGCTGGTGCTGTGGCGCGATTACGACCAGACCACGGCACAGTTCCAGTTCGTCGAGCAGCGGGCCTGGCTCGGCGTCATCAAATTTCACATGGGCGTCGACGGCATCTCCTTGCCCTTCGTGCTCCTGACCACGCTTCTCATGCCGCTCTGCATTCTCGCCAGCTGGCAGTCGATCACCGAGCGGGTGAAGGAATACATGATCGCCTTCCTCGTGCTCGAGACGCTGATGCTCGGCGTGTTCACCAGCCTCGACCTCGTGCTGTTCTATCTGTTCTTCGAGGGCGGTCTGATCCCGATGTTCCTCATCATCGGCATCTGGGGCGGCCCGCGCCGGGTCTATGCGAGCTTCAAGTTCTTCCTCTACACGCTCGCCGGCTCGCTGCTCATGCTGCTCGCCATCATGGCGATCTATTGGGAAGCCGGCACCACCGATATCCCGACGCTGCTCACCCACGGCTTCCCGGCCTCGATGCAGACCTGGCTGTGGTTCGCCTTCCTCGCCTCCTTCGCAGTGAAGCTGCCGATGTGGCCGGTGCACACCTGGCTTCCCGACGCTCATGTCGAGGCGCCGACCGCCGGCTCCGTGATCCTTGCCGGCATTCTCCTGAAGATGGGCGGCTACGGCTTCTTGCGCTTCTCGATCCCGATGTTCCCGCTCGCCTCCGCCGAGTTCGCGCCGCTGATCTTCGCGCTGTCGGTAATCGCCATCATCTACACCTCGCTCGTGGCGCTGGCCCAGGAAGACGTGAAGAAGCTCATCGCCTATTCCTCGGTTGCTCATATGGGCTTCGTCACCATCGGCGTGTTCACTCTCACCATGCAGGGCCTGCAAGGCGGCATCTTCCAGATGCTGTCGCACGGCATCGTGTCGGGCGCGCTGTTCCTCTGTGTCGGCGTGATCTACGACCGCATGCATACCCGCGAGATCTCGGCCTATGGCGGGCTTGTCGACCGCATGCCGCTCTACGCCTTCTGCTTCATGGTGTTCACCCTTGCCAATGTCGGGCTGCCCGGCACGAGCGGCTTCGTCGGCGAGTTCCTGAGCCTGCTCGGCGCCTTCCGTATCAACACTTGGGTTGCGTTTCTCGCCACCACCGGCATCATTCTTTCGGCGGCCTATGCGCTCTGGCTCTATGGCCGCATCATTTTCGGCAAGCTCGAGAAGCCGGCGCTGAAATACATCACCGATTTGACCTGGCGCGAGGTGGCGGTGATGAGCCCGCTCGTGGTGCTCACCATTTTCTTCGGCTTCTATCCGGGACCGATCCTCGATGCGAGTGCGGTCTCGGTTGAAGCGCTGATCAAGAACTACCACACCGCACTCGCTGCGGCGGAGCAGGCGCGCGTCGCGCTCCTGCCATAGGGGGAGGCCGTGTCACCAGCCTTGCATTTGTCGCTCGCGCTGCCTGAGCTGACCTTGGCGCTCGGCGCCATGGTGTTGCTGCTCGCAGGCGTCTCGACGCGCAAGGATCAGGCCGATCTCATCCTGTGGGCCGCGGTTCTCGTCCTCGCGCTTGCCGGATTTTTCGCGTTGCGGAGTAGCGGCACGACCACCCTGTTCGGCGACAGTTTCATCGTCGACCCCTTCGCCCGCACCTTGAAGCTGCTGACGCTTACCGGCGCCGCGGTCACGCTCATCATGTCGATCGACTATTGGCGGGGGGAAGGGCGGCTAAAGTTCGAGTTCCCGGTGCTCGTGCTGCTCGCCACCACCGGCATGATGATGATGATCTCGGCCAACGATCTCATCGCGCTCTATGTCGGGCTCGAGCTGCAAAGCCTCGCCCTCTACGTGGTGGCGGCCTTCGACCGCCGCTCGGCCCGCTCGAGCGAGGCCGGCCTCAAATATTTCGTCCTCGGTGCGCTTTCCTCCGGCATGTTGCTTTACGGCGCCTCGCTGATTTATGGCTTCACCGGCTCGACGCTGTTCACCGACATCGCCGCCGCGGTGCAGCCTTCAGGCGCCAATCTCGGCTTCATCTTCGGCCTGGTCTTCCTGATGACCGGCTTCGCCTTCAAGATCTCGGCGGTCCCGTTCCACATGTGGACGCCCGACGTCTATGAAGGCGCGCCAACCCCGGTCACCGCCTTCTTCGCCGCTGCACCAAAGCTCGCCGCCATGGCGCTCACCGTGCGCACGCTGTTCGCCGCCTTCCCCTCGGTCACGCACGAATGGCAGCAGATCGTCACCTTCCTCGCCATTGCCTCGATGGCGCTCGGCTCCTTCGCGGCCATCGGCCAGCGTAACATCAAGCGGCTGATGGCCTATAGCTCGATCGGCCATATGGGCTATGCGCTTGTCGGGCTCGCTGCCGGCACGGCGGAGGGTGTGCAGGGCGTGATCGTCTATCTCGCCATCTACCTCGCCATGACGCTTGGCACCTTCGCCTGCATCCTCGCCATGCGCCGCAACGGGCGCATGGTGGAAGACATCGACCAGCTTGCGGGCCTGTCGAACACGAGCCCGATGATGGCCTTCCTGCTCGCCATGCTGCTGTTTTCGCTGGCCGGCATTCCGCCGCTCGCCGGCTTCTTCGCCAAGTTCTATGTCTTCCTCGCCGCCATCAACTCGGGCCTCTATGCGCTCGCGGTCATTGGCGTGCTGCTGAGCGTGGTCGGCGCCTATTATTATCTCCGCATCGTCAAGATCATGTATTTCGACGCCCCCGCAGAACGGTTCGAGCCCATGCCGGGACTGCTCGCCGCCGTGCTCGGTGCGAGCGGGCTGTTCATCCTGTTCTATTTCGTCTATCCGGCACCGCTGGTGAACGTCGCCGAGGCCGCCGCCAAATCCCTGTTCTGATGCCGCCTTTCGCTTCATCATTACCGAAAGTTCCCCCCGGCTACCGTCTGCTGCGGCTGGAGACGGTGGATTCGACCAACGCCGAAGCGCGCCGCCGTGCCGAAGGAGGCGAGCCTGGACCGTTATGGATCTGGTCTCTCCGGCAATCGGCCGGGCGTGGCCGCTACGGGCGGCAATGGCAGTCCCAGCACGGCAACCTGTTTGCGAGCCTGCTCATCGGGCTTGGCTGCCCGTTGAGGACGGCGGGGCAGCTCGCGCTCCTTGCCGGCGTGGTGGCCTATGACACCGCGGCAAAGTTGTTGCCGGAGGACGTCCGCCCAGAGCTTTTGCTCAAATGGCCGAACGACGTGCTGCTCAAGGGCGACAAACTCGCAGGCATGCTGCTCGAAGGCGCGAGCGAGGCTGCGCCGAACCGCACCAAGGTGGTGATCGGCACCGGTATCAATCTCGCAAGTTGCCCGGCCAACCTTGAGCAGCCGGCGACGAGCCTTGCCGCGCATGGCGGTGAGGCGACACCGGCCGCGGCCTTCGAGACGCTTGCCGCCGTCACCGATGCCTGGCTCTCCCGCTGGGCAGAGGGGGTGGCGTTCCAGACGGTGCGGCGCGCCTGGCTCGACCGGGCAGGGCCAACGGGGCGCCCCTTGCGCGTGCGCCTCCCTGGCGAGGAGGCGGAAGGAACCTATGCCGGGCTCGATTCAGGGGGTGCGCTCAGGCTCCTGATGAGCGATGGTGCCGAGCGCCGCATCGCCGCCGGCGACGTGTTTTTCGCCACCTCGTGATCAATCCCCTAGCCCTAGCTTAGAGCATGTCCCGACGTCCCGACCGACAAAGGCCCGAGTTCGTGTTCGTCCCCCTTGGCGGCGTGGGGGAAATCGGCATGAACCTCTACCTTTACGGCTATGGTCCGGCCGACGACCGTGAGTGGCTCATCGTCGATTTGGGCATCACCTTCGGCGGCGAGACCGAGCCCGGCGTGGACGTGATCCTCCCCGACATCGCCTTCCTCGAGGCCGAGCGCCCGAACCTGAAGGGCCTGCTCCTGACCCATGCCCATGAGGACCATTTCGGCGCCGTGGTCGATCTTTGGCCGAGGCTTGGCGGCGTGCCCGTCTATGCCACGCCCTTTACCGCGGCGATGCTCAAGTCGAAGCTTGGCGAGGCCAGGCGGCTCGAAGACTTTCCGCTGCACGTCGTACCGCTGGGCGACCGGCGCACCATCGGTCCGTTCGATATCGAGCTTGTCAACATGTCCCATTCGATCCCTGAGCCGTCGGCGGTGATCATCAAGACGGATCTCGGCACGGTCTTCCATACCGCCGACTGGAAACTCGATGAACATCCTTTGACCAGCGCGCCGACCGATGTCGCGCGCCTCAAGGCGCTTGGTGAGGAAGGCGTCACCGCTCTGATCTGCGATTCCACCAACGCCATCCGTGACGGCATGTCGCCGTCGGAGGCCGATGTCGCTGTCACGCTTGAGCGCTTGATCGCCGAGGCGCCGCGGCGCGTGGCGGTGACCATCTTCGCCTCGAACGTCGCCCGCATCCGCTCTGTGGCCAATGCCGCGCGCGCCTCCGGCCGCGAGCTCGTGGTGGTCGGCCGCGCCATGTACCGCGTGATCGAAGCGGCGCAAGAGACCGGCTATCTCGATGCGGACCTTCCCTTCCATGAGGAGACCGAATTCGAGAACATTCCGGCGCGGAAAGTCGTGGCGCTGTGCACCGGAAGCCAGGGCGAGGCTCGTGCCGCCATGGCGCGGATCGCGTTGGACGAGCACCCCCATGTCAGCCTCGACGCCGGCGATCGGGTGATCTTCTCCTCCCGCACCATCCCGGGCAACGAGAAGGCGGTCGGGCGCGTGCAGAACGGCCTCGCCGATCTCGGTATCGAGGTGATCACCGACGGCGACGCTTCCGTGCATGTGTCGGGGCACCCACGGCGCGGCGAGCTCGAGCAGCTCTACCGCTGGGTGCGTCCGCAGCTCGCCATCCCGATGCATGGCGAGGGCAAGCATCTTGAGGCTCATGCGCGGCTTGCCGAAAAGCTCGGCGTGCCCGAAGTGATCCGCGCGCGGAACGGGGCTATGGTGCGTCTGGCGCCGGCGCCCGCGGCGATCATCGACGATGTGCCGGTAGGGCGCCTCTATCGCGACGGCGCCATCATCACCCGCGCCGACGACGGGCAGGTGCGCGAGCGCCGCAAGCTGAGCTTTGCCGGTTCCGTGTCGGTCTCGCTGGTGCTGTCGGACAAGGGGATGCTGGTCGCCGATCCCGAGGTGGCGCTCTCCGGCATTCCCGCCACGGACGGGCAGGGCACCTCCTTCGAGACCATCGCGCGCGAGGCCGCCATCGGCACCATCGAGAGCATCCCGCGGCCGCGGCGCAAGGATCAGGCGCTCGTCAGCGAAGCTGTCCGCCGCGGGGTGCGCGCCGCCGTCAATCAGGCCTGGGGCAAGAAGCCGGTATGCTCCGTGTTGCTGACGGTGATCTAGCCCTCGTGCCGGTTGACTTCGATCGCATGACTATTATTCGCTTGTCATTGCCCGGCTTGACCGGGCAATCCAGTAACCCCGGCATTCGTGGTCATTGAATTTCTGTGCTTACTGGATTCCCGCTTTCGCGGGAATGACATTGGTGGCTTCAGGTAGAGCGCGCTCAGGAAGCCAAGAGGATTGATTGATGATCGGACGTTTGAACCACGTTGCCATTGCCGTCCCCGATCTTGCGGCGGCGACCAAGGTGTATCGCGACACCTTGGGAGCCAAAGTCTCGCCGGCGGTCGATCAACCTGAGCATGGCGTCACCACCGTGTTCATCGAGCTTCCCAACACCAAGGTCGAGCTGCTCGGCGTGCTCGGCGACAAATCTCCGATCGCGGCCTTCCTTGAGCGCAATCCCAATGGAGGGATCCACCATCTCTGCTACGAGGTGCCTGACATCGTCGAGGCGCGTGACCGGCTCATCGCCGAAGGTGCCCGCGTGCTCGGCCAGGGCGATCCCAAGATCGGCGCCCATGGCAAGCCTGTGCTCTTTCTCCATCCCAAGGATTTTTGCGGCACGCTGGTGGAGCTCGAGCAGGCGTAGGCCATGTCGCTCACCTTCGCCATCTCTACCTACCTCGTAATCTGGTGGATCGTCCTGTTCGCCATGCTGCCGATCGGCGTGCGCACCCAGGCCGAGGAAGGCGAGGTTACCCCCGGCACGGCGGAAAGCGCGCCGCACCGGCCGAGGCTGCTGCCGAAGATGCTGGCCACCACGGTGGTCGCGAGCCTGGTGTTCGCGGCGGTCTATGTGATCATCGTCCATCGCGTGATCACGCTCGACCAGATTCCCTTCCTGCCGCGCTATGAAACGGTGCACTGACCGCTAGGCCCGAGAGGCGTCCGCACAACAAAAAAAGCAAGGTCAACCGACCTTGCTTTCTTTGCTGTCCAATACTCCTTATCCCACCGGCCTAAACGAGGCTCGCCGTCATTCTTGACCGTCGAGTGTTGCTGGCTGGATGAGCGGCTGCGCCTGCTTTACTGCTTATCAGCGCGCCTGGAGCTACTTCCTCCCAAGACTTGGACCTGGTCCAATCTCAACGCGTGACTCCGAGATCGATACCGGTCCCGCCTCATCACGTTGTGACACGGACACTAGCAAGACCGCGCCAAATTGTCACCATGATTGTGACTGAACCGAACAAATTCGTGCCTTCACCCCAGTTTGGCGTAGGCAGATCGCCTCAAAATTGGTCACTCCGGGGAATTCGTGGCGCTTCCGCCACGCACTGTCTCCCGCTCGAACCGGTAAGCGGCCGAGACGATTCGCACGCTCTGGTGGAGAGCACGGGCCGCTCCTCCCGCGATTGCTAACCCGCGCCAAAGTAAGCTATAGCCGCGAAACGGTTTCGCCCGCCTCTACAAGCCACGAGCACGGCTCCTCATGCGCCTCAGCCGCTATTTCCTGCCCCTGTTGCGCGACGACCCGAAAGAAGCCGAGATCGTCTCCCACAAGCTGATGCTGCGCGCGGGCCTCGTCCGCCAATCCAGCGCCGGCATCTATTCCTGGCTGCCGCTGGGTTACCGGATATTGAGCAAGATCGAGAGGATCGTGCGCGAGGAGCAGGACCGCGCTGGCGCCCTGGAATTGCTAATGCCGACCATTCAGCCGGCCGAGATCTGGCGCGAGAGCGGCCGCTACGAGGTCTATGGCAAGGAGATGCTGCGCATCAGCGACCGCCATGAGCGGGAAATGCTTTACGGGCCCACCAATGAGGAGCTGATCACTCAGATTTTTCGCGACGGCGTGAAGTCCTACAAGGAGTTCCCGCGCATCCTCTATCACATCCAGTGGAAATTCCGCGACGAGATCAGGCCGCGCTTCGGCGTGATGCGCGGGCGCGAGTTCCTGATGAAGGATTCCTACTCCTTCGATCTCACGCTCGAGGACGCGCGCATTTCCTACAACAAGATGTTCGTCTCTTACTTGCGCACCTTCAACCGCATGGGCCTGAAATCCATACCCATGGCCGCCGAATCCGGCCCGATCGGTGGCGACAGCCATGAATTCATCATCCTCGCCGATACCGGCGAGAGCGAGGTCTATTGCCACCGCGATCTCGTCAAGCTCGAGCCGCCGGGTGCCGACCTCGACTACGACAGCGATCTTGCGCCGATTATCCAGTCCTGGACCGGCAAATACGCGGCCACCAGCGAGAAGCACGATGCCGCCCGTTTTGCCAAGGAAGTGCCTGAAGCCGACCGCGTCACCGCCCGCGGCATCGAGGTCGGCCATATTTTCTTCTTCGGCACCAAGTACTCCGAACCCATGGGATGCAAGGTTCAGGGCCCCGATGGGGGGTTGGTAACGGTGCAGATGGGCTCCTACGGCATCGGCGTGTCGCGGCTGGTCGGCGCCATCATCGAGGCGTCGCATGACGACGCCGGCATTATCTGGCCGGCGAGTGTGGCGCCGTTCGACGTCGGCCTGATCAACGTCAAGAGCGGCGACGCGGAGACCGACAGGGTCTGCGAGGATCTCTACTTGAAGCTCCAGGCAGCTGGTTTGAGCGTGCTCTACGACGACCGCGACGACCGGCCTGGCGCCAAA
>NZ_JBOHJB010000079.1:0-12671 GCF_050728395.1 Methyloceanibacter sp. | reverse complement strand
GCATTCTCGTCGTCGATGAATTTCACATAGCCGCCGAGCGGGATCCAGGAGAGCCGCCAGCGCGTCCCGTGCCTGTCGTTGAAGCCGACGATCTCAGGCCCGAATCCGATCGAGAATGTCTTGACCGCGACGCCGCACCAGCGGGCCACGAGAAAATGGCCGAGCTCGTGGAAGAACACCACGATGGTGAGCACGAAGATGAAGGGAAGCAGATAAGACAGCACGGTGTCGCCGAAGCCTGAAAGCTTGAGTATCGTTTCCATAGGGTATCCTGGATGCCGAGGGCTTCCTAGCGCGCCTGAGCCGATTGTGCAAACGTCCGGAGCTGCGAGAGCGCGATGGCTCGCGCTTCGGCATCGATGGCGAGGACCTCATCGACGCTATCGGGCGAAGTTGCGGAAA
This sequence comes from Methyloceanibacter sp., assembly GCF_050728395.1. Taxonomy (GTDB): domain Bacteria; phylum Pseudomonadota; class Alphaproteobacteria; order Rhizobiales; family Methyloligellaceae; genus Methyloceanibacter. The sequence goes on along the minus strand of NZ_JBOHJB010000079.1, from coordinate 12,269 downwards.
TGTGGGCCGAGCGGCCGAGCGTGGCCTCGACCAGGGCCGCGATCCCCAGGAAGCCGATGCGGCCGTCCAGAAACGCTTGTACCGCAACTTCGTTGGCGGCGTTCAGCACCGTGCTTGCGCTGCCGCCGGCGGCGAGCACGTGGCGTGCAAGCCGCAAGGCCGGGAAGCGATCCTCGTCCGGCGCCTCGAAGGTGAGTGCGCCCAGGCTGGCGAGATCGAGCCGCGCGGTCGGCGCCTGCATGCGGTTGGGCCAGGCAAGGCTGTAGGCGATGGGCGTGCGCATGTCGGGGCAGCTCATCTGCGCCAGCACCGAGCCGTCGCGATAGTGGACGAGACAGTGCACGATGGATTGCGGGTGGATCAGCACGGAAAGCCGCTCCGCCGGCACCGAGAACAAATGATGCGCTTCGATCAGCTCGAGGGCTTTGTTCATCAGCGTTGCCGAATCGATGGTGACCTTCGGGCCCATGGACCAGTTGGGATGGGCGAGCGCCTGCTTCGGGGTCACCTCCTCCATGTCGGCAAGGCTCCATGAGCGGAACGGCCCGCCCGACGCCGTGAGACAGATGCGCTCGATGCTCTCCGGTGCGTCCCCGGCCATCGCCTGCATGGCCGCTGAGTGCTCCGAATCGACGGGCAGTAGCGCCGTCTCGTGACGGGCGACCTCGCGCATGAAGATGGGTCCGGCCGAGACGAGACATTCCTTGTTGGCGAGCGCGGTGCAGGTGCCCTGGCGCACCGCGGCAAGCGTCGGCTTGAGGCCGGCGGCGCCGACGATCGCGGCCATCACCCAATCGGCAGGACGGCTTGCTGCCTCGACGAGCGCGTCAGCGCCGGCAGCCGCCTCGATACCTGTGCCGCTGAGCCGGGCACGGAGCTCCGCATAGCAGGTCTCGTCGGCAACGACCGCAAGCTCGGCCCGATGCTTCACCGCAAGCTCGGCGAGGCGCGTGGCGTTGCGGCCTCCGGTCAACGCCACCACCGCGAATGACGTGGGGTCGCGGCCGACGAGATCGAGCGTGTTCTCGCCGATCGATCCGGTGGCGCCGAGCACCGAGATGCGCCGCGGGCGCGTCGCAGGCGATGACAGCCTGACGGTTTCGGATTGGACGGCGAGCACGGTCATAGGCAAACGCCTCACCAGATCAGCAGGCCGCGGCCGGGATTGGCCGGATCGCGCAAGGCGATCAATGCCGCCGCGATTGCGGCGATGAGAAGGCCATCGATGCGGTCGAGCAACCCACCGTGGCCGGGGATGAGATTGCTCATGTCCTTGGCGCCGAACCGGCGCTTCGCCGCGCTCTCGCTCAGATCTCCGATCTGACATGCAGCGGCAATTGCCACGCTGACCAGGGCCAAGCGCCAGCCCGAGGTCTCCCCCAAAAACAGGGCAAAAGCAAATCCAATCAGCGCCGGTGCAAAGGTTCCGACCAGGAGCCCGCTCCAGGTCTTTTGCGGCGAGATTTTCGGGGCAAGTTTGCGGCCGCCGATCAGATTGCCACCAGCATAGGAAGCCGTATCGGTGGTCCAGGCCACGGCCAGCAGATAAAGCAGCGCCGTGGCGCCATAAGTCTGATCGCTCCTGAGCCAGACCATGGACCAGGCGGGGAGCACCGAATAGGCCACGCCCAGCAGAGACCAGCCAAGCGTGGGGGACCAGGCGGCGGCAAGTCCGGTTCCGGCCAGCGCCAGCGCGGCGGCAATGAGGGCGAGACCGGGCCGGGACATGGCCACGGCCACGGCGACAGCAGCGACGGCTGCGGATTGCATCATGGCGATGGCATCGAAGCCAGCCTTGCGCACCAGCCGTCCCCATTCCCAGGCGACGATGACGCCCGAGGCGATGGCCAGAGCCACGAAGGTCCAGATGCTCGCCACCACGGAACCGAGCGCCAGCACCGCCAGCACCGCGGCGGACGCCAAGCGCGTCGTCATCTCCGATTTGTTGGGTTGAGCGCGGGGCTCGGCGCCACTCGGCGTCACATCGAGCGGCGTCACGCGGTGGATCTCGCCTTGAGGCCACCGAAGCGGCGCGTGCGCTGTTGATACTCGGCAATCGCGGCTTCGAGAGTCTCGCGCGAGAAGTCGGGCCAATAGGTATCGACGAATACGAACTCGCTATAGGCGAGTTGCCACAGCAGGAAATTGCTCAAGCGGCGCTCGCCGCTCGTGCGGATCAGCAAGTCGGGATCGGGCAGGTCGGCGGTGTCGAGATAGGAGCCGAACCGCTCAGGCGTGATATCGGACGCGTCGAGCGTGCCTTCAGCCACGGCTTCGGCGACGCGCGCGGCAGCGCGGGCGATCTCGTCACGGGCGCCATAGTTGAAGGCGATGGTGAGATTGAGAGCCGAGTTATCCTTGGTAAGGAGAACGGCATCGTCGATCAGCCGCAAAATGTCGTCATCGAGGCCTGAGCGGGTGCCGATCACTCTGATCCTCACGCCGTTCTTATGCAGGTCGGCGAGATCGCGCCTGACAAAGCGCCGCATGAGGCCGAACAGATCGTGGATCTCCTGCCGCGGGCGCGACCAGTTCTCCGAGGAAAAGCTGAACAGCGTAAGATGGGTGATGCCAAGCTCGAGCGCGGCCTTGACCGTGCGCCGCACGCTATCCACCCCCTGGCGATGACCCTCGGCGCGCGGCAGGCCCCGCTCGGCAGCCCAGCGGCCGTTGCCGTCCATGATGATGGCGATGTGCCGAGGCGCCGGCACCTCGGTCTGCGACCAGTCAAGCTCCTCAACTGCAAGCGTCACGTGTTCGGTGCTCCAATAAGGGTGACAGGCATTGTGCTCTTGGCGCCGTCTCGCCGGCTAGACCTGCATAATCTCCGCTTCCTTGCTCGCAAGCGTCTCGTCGATCTCCTTGACGATCTTGTCGGTCAAGTCCTGCACCTTGGTGGACAGCGAATGGTGCTCGTCCTTGCCGATGTCGCCGTCCTTCTCCATGCGCTTGAGGTGCTCCATGCCGTCGCGGCGGACATTGCGCACCGCGACGCGCGCCTGCTCGGTGTATTTGTGCGCAACCTTCGCGATCTCGTGGCGCCGTTCCTCGTTCAGCTCCGGAATCGGCAGGCGAAGCAGCTGTCCTTCGACCACCGGGTTCAATCCGAGGTCGGACTCGCGGATGGCACGCTCCACTGCGCCGACCTGGGACCGGTCCCACACCTGCACAGTGATCAACCGCGATTCCGGCACGTTGATGGTGGCGAGCTGATTGAGCGGCATTTGGCTGCCATAGGCATTTACCATGATCGGATCGAGCAGGCTCATATTGGCTCGGCCGGTGCGCAAGCCGCCAAATTCCTGCTTGAGCACCATGAGCGCGCCACGCATCCGCCGCTCGATCTCCTTAAGGTCGAAGCCAGACATGTCGCCTTTCCTCCTCGCGCGGTTGAAATCCACGCTTGGGTCAGCTTGCCGTCCCGCCCATCGGCCCGAAAGTCGACGGGTCGCGGCGGGCTAGGATATCGTGGTCGAGGATCCCTTCCCTTGCAAGACAGCAGCCAAGCCACCTTGTTCCTTGATGGAGAACACAATTATCGGAATCCGATTGTCGCGGGCAAGGGCGATTGCCGCCCCGTCCATGATCCGCAGATCCTGCCGCAGCACATCGTCATAACTTAGCGCATCGTACCGGCGCGCTTTGGGGTTCTTCGTCGGGTCGGAGTCATAGACGCCGTCGACCTGGGTGGCCTTGAAGATCGCGTCGCAGCCCATTTCTGCCGCCCTGAGCGCCGCCGTGGTGTCGGTGGTGAAAAACGGGTTGCCGGTGCCGCCGACGAAGACCAGCAAATGGCCGTCGTCCAAATGGGCAAGCGCCCGCGCCCTGATGAAGGGCTCGGCGATGCTGAGCATGGGAATGGCCGACATCACGCGCGCCGAGCGGCCCTTGGCTTCAAGCGCCTGACCGAGAGCGAGGCCGTTCAGCACCGTGGCCAGCATGCCCATGTAGTCGCCGCTCACCCGGTCCATGCCGTCGGTGGCGGCCGCCAGGCCGCGATAGATGTTGCCGCCGCCGACCACGAGGCAGAGCTGGAGGCCAAGATCGGCGGCCTCGCAGATATCGGCGGCGACCTGATTCAGCACCTCGACATCGATGCCGTAGCCGCTCTTCCCCATCAGGGCCTCGCCGGAGAGCTTGACGAGGACCCGCCGGTAGCGGAGCGATCGGCCCGTACGTGGTTGTGCCATCAGCCGATCCCCCCGGTCTGCCTCTAGGATCCAGACGCTGCCGCGGCAACCTCCGCGGCGAAATCACTGTCCGGCCGGTCGATGCCTTCGCCAAGCGCGAAGCGATGGAAGCCGGTGATCTTGATCGGCGCGCCGGCGCTCTGTTCGGTCGCGGCAAGCGCCTTGGCGACGGTCGTCTCCGGATCGTGGACGAAGGCCTGCGACAGGAGAACGACCTCCTCGTAGAATTTGCGCAAACGGCCTTCGACCATTTTCTCGATCACCGCCGCGGGCTTGCCGGACTCTTTCGCCTGCTCGGTGAGCACCGCCCGCTCGCGCTCGACGAAAGCGGGGTCGAGGCCGGCCACATCCACGCTTTGCGGATTGGCGGCGGCGATATGCATCGCAACCTGCTTGCCGAAGCTTTTGAGCTTGTCGGCGCCTCCCGTTGATTCGAGCGCGACGATGACGCCGATCTTGCCGAGACCGGGCGAAATGGTGTTGTGCATGTAGCTCGCCACCACCCCGGTCTTTACGCCGAGATAGGAGGTGCGGCGAAGCGTCATATTCTCGCCGATCGAGCCGATCATCTCTTTCAGATGATCGGCCACGCTGATCGTGCCGCCGCCATGCTTACCCTTGGCGAGCTTGTCGAGATCGCCCTTGGCCTTGAGCGCGTCGGCGGCGATGGTGCGCACCATCTCCTGGAACTTGTCGTTGCGGGCGACGAAATCGGTCTCGGAATTGACCTCGACCAATGCCGCCTGTCTCTCCTCGGCGGCAAGGCCGATCAGGCCTTCAGCCGCCACGCGACCTGCCTTCTTGGCAGCCTTGGCAAGACCTTTGGTGCGCAGCCAATCGACCGCAGCCTCCATGTCGCCGGCGGTCTCGTTGAGCGCGGCCTTGCAATCCATCATGCCCGCGCCGGTCTTCTCGCGCAGGTCCTTCACCATCGTCGCATTAATCGCTGTCATGCCATCCTCTATCGGGCCGGAGTGGGTTTGCCCCGGCCCTAACGTCGATCATCGCTCTATTCAGGCTTTCCTTCCGCGGCGTTCGGCCTCGGTCCCCGTGCGGGACGCCGGGCCTGCGACGGAGCCTTGCCATTGCCACCTCTGGCGTCGGGCCGGCCCGGCCTCCGCCGTGGGGGCCTGCGTTCGCCGTCAGACGGAGGCTTCTCCGAACCTTCGCCGCCCTCTTCGCCTTCATCGAGCCCGGGCTCGCCCGGAGGCGCGTCGGCGGCGCCGAGATCGACTCCGGCTGAGCCTTGCGCGCGTTCGATGCCGTCAATAGCGGCGCGCGCGATCATGTCGCAATAAAGCGTGATGGCGCGGCCGGCGTCGTCATTGCCGGGGATGGGATGACTGATCCCATCCGGATTGCTGTTCGAATCGACCACGGCGACGATCGGCATGTTGAGCTTGCGCGCCTCGGCAATGGCGATCGATTCCTTGTTGGTGTCGATCACGAACATCAGGTCGGGCGGCGCGCCCATGTCCTTGATGCCGCCAAGAGCGCGTTCGAGCTTGTCCTTCTCGCGGGTGAGCTGCAACAGCTCCTTCTTGGTCAGGCCCTGCGTCTCGCCAGCGAGCAGCTCTTCCAGAGATTTGAGCCTGCGGATCGAGTTCGAGATGGTGCGCCAGTTGGTGAGCGTGCCGCCGAGCCAGCGGTGGTTCACGTAGTACTGGGCGCAGGACCGCGCGGCGTCGGCCACCGCCTCGGAAGCCTGCCGCTTGGTGCCGACGAACAGCACGCGGCCGCCTTTGGCCACGGTGTCGGCCACGGCAAGCAGAGCCTGATGGAACAGCGGTACGGTCTGGGTGAGATCGATGATGTGGATGTTGTTGCGGGAGCCGTAGATGAACTGCGCCATCTTCGGGTTCCAGCGATGGGTCTGATGACCAAAATGCACGCCAGCCTCGAGCAGCTGGCGCATAGAAACATTAGGCAGTGCCATGGGACTGCATTCTCCTTTTTCCGGTTCTGCCGCCGCGGGACGATGAGACCGGTTTCCCGGTCACCGGAGCGAGCGTGAGAGTCCTTGAAAGGGCCTCGCGGCGCTAAGCTCCCGCGTGTGAGATGGTGCGGTTTATAGGGACGCAACCCCCTTTTGGCAAGAGTTGGGGGATTAGGCCGGCTAAAGGGTGCCGACCGCAGCTACGCCCTCAACCAGCTTGAGCGCGCTGCGTTGCTTCGGCGTGGCGTCGATGCCTTGCGGCAGCACAAACTCGACCTCGCGTCCGGCATCGTCGAGGCGAAGCACCAGACGCAGCTCTCCCTGCCCTCCCCGCTCGCCCACCTGCTCGGCAAGGGAGTCAAGCGCGCGGGTTCCCTCTAGATAGATCTTGATGCCGCTGTGGCGCGCCTCTGCGGCCGCTTCGAGCGAGGTAATGCGTTGCACCCGCACCTTAACGGTCTCCCCGTCGGCCTCGGCCTCGACGTCGAGCAGCAGGGCGCCGCCGGGTTGGAGCAGCTCGCGCGAGGCGGCAAGCGCTTCAGAGAACACCACGGCCTCGAACTGGCCGGTCGGATCGGAGAAGGCGACGAAGGCGTAGGCATTGCCGCTCTTGCCTTGGCGCTCGCGCATGGCAAGCACGGTGCCGGCAAGCGTGCCGACAACGCGCCTTGTGCGGGCCTTGCCCGCGAAGTCCACCCAGGATTCGGCGCCAAGTGCCTCGAGCACGTCCTGATAGTCGTCGAGGGGATGGCCGGTGAGGAAGAAGCCGACGGCTTCGAACTCGCGCGACAGCCGTTCGGTGGGCACCCAAGGCTTTGCGGCGCGGAGCTCGATCGGCGGCGGCGTGCGCGCAGCACTGGCAAAGAGGTCGTTCTGGCCGCCGGTCTCATCCGCAAGCGACCGATTGCCCGCGGCCATGATGCGATCGACATTGGCGAGCGCCGTGGCCCGGTCGATGCCAAGCTCGTCGAGCGCGCCGGCGGCGGCGAGCGTCTCCAGCGCGCGCTTGTTGACGATGCGCGGATTGATGGCGCGGGCGAACGCGGAGACGTCCTTGAAGGACCCGCGCTTCGCTCGCTCGGCGCAGATATGGTCGACGGCGTGGCGGCCGACATTGCGCAGCGCAGCGAGCGAATAGCGAATGGCGCCGTCGCTCGGGATAAAGCCGGCCTCCGAGCGGTTCACCGATGGTGGCTCGATGCGGATGCCCATGCGGCGGGCTTCCTGGGCGAAGCCATTGAGCTTGTCGATGTTGCCGATGTCGAGCGTCATGGAGGCGGCCAGGAACTCGATCGGGTGGTTGGCCTTGAGATAGGCGGTCTGATAGGCGATCAGCGCGTAGGCCGCGGCGTGAGATTTGTTGAAGCCGTAGCCGGCGAACTTGGCGACCAGCTCGAAAATGAACTCGGCGCTGCCGCGATCCACGCCCTTGCCGACGGCGCCCTCGATGAAGCGGTTCCGCTGCTGCGCCATCTCCTTCTTGATCTTCTTGCCCATGGCGCGGCGGAGCAGATCGGCCTCGCCAAGCGAGAAGCCTGACAGGGTTTGCGCGATCTGCATCACCTGCTCCTGGTAGATGATCACGCCGTAGGTCTCTTCCAGGATCGGCTGAATGGCGGGATGCAGATAGTCGGGCTGCTCGCGACCGTGCTTGCGGTTGACGTAGCTGTCGATGTTGTCCATCGGCCCAGGGCGATAGAGCGCGACAATGGCGATGATGTCCTCGAAGCGGTCTGGCTTCAGCTTGCGCAGCGCGTCGCGCATGCCAGCACCTTCGAGCTGGAACACGCCGACCGTATCGCCGCGGGCAAGAAGCTCGTAGGTCGGAGCGTCGTCGAGGGGGAGCCGCGCCGGATCGAGCGTGACGCCCTTGCGGGCGAGCAACTCGCGCGCGGTTTCGATCACGGTCAGCGTTTTCAAGCCGAGAAAGTCGAACTTCACGAGGCCGGCGGCTTCGGCCCATTTCATGTTGAATTGGGTGGCGGGAAGCTGGGCGCGAGGGTCGCGGTAGAGCGGCACGAGGTCGATCAGCGGCCGGTCGGCGATCACTACGCCGGCGGCGTGGGTCGAGGCATGACGATACAGACCCTCAAGTCGATTCCCGATATCGAGGAGCTTGGCCACGATCGGCTCGGAATCGCGCGCCTCCTGCAGCCGGGGCTCGCCGGCAATGGCTTGTGCGAGCGTGACCGGGTTCGCCGGATTGTGCGGCACGAGCTTGCACAGGCGGTCGACCTGGCCATAGGGCATCTGCAGCACGCGGCCGACGTCGCGAAGCACCGCGCGTGCCTGGAGCTTGCCGAAGGTAATGATATGGGCGACGCGGTCGGCGCCGTAGCGCTCGCGCACATAGGCGATCACCTCGTCGCGGCGATCCTGGCAGAAGTCGATATCGAAGTCCGGCATCGACACGCGCTCAGGGTTTAGGAAGCGCTCGAACAGCAGCCCGAAGCGCATGGGGTCGAGATCGGTGATGGTCAGAGCCCAGGCCACCAGTGACCCTGCTCCGGACCCGCGCCCCGGCCCGACCGGAATGCCCCTAGCCTTGGCCCATTGGATGAAGTCGGCGACGATCAGGAAGTAGCCCTGATAGTTCATGCCGGTGATGACGTTGAGCTCGAAGGCGAGACGATCGGCGTAGGCGCGTGCGTCGTAGCCTGGGGCCGTCCCTTCCTCGGCAAGTCTCCTGGCAAGACCTGCCTCTGACTGGCGGCGAAGCTCGGCGGCTTCAGTCTCGCCTTGAGCGAGCGACGAGGTCGTGCCGTTCACGAATTGCGGCAGGATGGGCGCATGCTCGCGCGGGCGATAGGAGCAGCGGCGGGCGACCTCGATCGTGTTCTCGATCGCCTCCGGCAGATCGGCGAACAGTTCCGTCATCTGGTGCGCGCTCTTGAAATAGTGTTCGGGGCTCAGGCGCCGCCGCTGGTCGACGGCGACATAGCTCCCTTCCGCGATGCAGATCAGCGCGTCATGGGCCTCGAAATCGTCGGGGCTCGCGAAGTAAGGCTCATTGGTCGCGACGATGGGCAGATGATTGTCGTAAGCGAGATCGAGCAGAAGCGGCTCCGCTGCCCTCTCCTGCGGCAGCCCATGCCGCTGGATCTCGACATAGAGGCGGTCGCCGAAGATGCCTTTGAGCTGATTGAGGGCCGTTTCGGCAAATCGGAAATCGTTGACAGCGATGGCGCGGTCGATCACGCCGTCAGGACCGCCGGTCAACGCGATGAGGCCGGCCTGGTGGAGGGCAAGATGGGAGAGCGTCACCAGAGCCTCGCCGCTATCCGCGCCATAGCGATAGGCCTCGGTCGAAAGCTTAATGAGATTGGCGTAGCCCGCCGCGTCCTTGGCGAGGAGCGCGACGCGGCCGTGATTGATGTACTTCACGAGTTCGCCGCTGTCCGGGTCCGACTCGATTTGCGGCGCGAGGCTCAAGGAGAGCGTGCAGCCGATAATGGGCTGGATCTTGGCTTGGGCTGCGTATTCGGAGAATTCGAGCGCGCCGAACAGATTGTTGGTGTCGTTGAGCGCAAGCGCCGGCATGCCCTGCTCGGCGGCAAGGCTGACGAGCTTCTGAATGGTCAGAGCCCCTTCGAGCAGCGAATAGGCCGAATGCACCCGAAGATGCACGAAGGGTTGTTCTGTCTCAGTCAAGAATCGTGTCTCCGCTTCGATTCGTGCGCGCCATAGCCTGCGGGACTCACAGTCGGCTGGGCAATGTGCTGCTGGAGATATCCACGCGTTACACTGTTCCTACTTTGTTCCAAACGTCAAGTATAGCAGAAAGTTGTTATTTCTCAGCTAGTTGGTAGCAGCTATTGAGCCTGGGAGACCCGCACCACCGTCACCTGCTCCTCGACCAGAATGCCGTCCATAAGCCGCAACACGCGGTCCATGCGGGCGGCGAGGTCGAGATTGTGGGTGGCGACCAGCGCCGCCACCCCCGATTGGCGCACGAGGCTCAGGAGCTGCTCGAACACGCGCTCGGCGGTATGCGGATCGAGATTGCCGGTCGGCTCGTCGGCAAGGAGAAGCCGCGGTCCGTTGGCGACGCCGCGGGCGATGGCGACGCGCTGCTGCTCGCCGCCTGACAGTTGCGCCGGACGGTGTTCGGCGCGCTCGCCGAGGCCAAGCGCCTGCAGCAATTGCGTGGCGCGCTCCTCAGCCTCGCGCCGCGGCAACCCGAGAATGAGCTGCGGCAGCACCACGTTCTCCAGCGCCGAGAACTCCGGCAGAAGGTGATGGAACTGATAGACGAAGCCGATTTCGGAGCGGCGCATGCGGGTGCGCTCGGCATCCCCGAGCTTGACGCAATCGACGCCGTCGATCACCACGGCGCCGCCATCAGGCCGCTCGAGCAGGCCGGCGATGTGGAGCAAGGTGGACTTGCCGGCGCCAGAGGGACCGAGCAGAGCGACCGCCTCGCCGGGGTAGAGAGAGGCGGTCGCGCCTTTCAGCACCTCGATGAGGCGGGATCCTTGCGCGTAAGCGCGCTCCAGCCGGTCGAGATGCAGCGCCGGCGCTTGATCTGATTTCCCCACGATCCCGCCCTACTCGTAGCGCAAGGCTTCGACGGGATCGAGACGAGAGGCTCTCCAGGAGGGATAGAGCGTGGCGAGGATCGACAACACGAGCGCCATGATCACCACCGAGGCGGTCTCGCCGGTGTCCATTTCGGCCGGAAGCTGCGACAGGTAATAGAGTTCAGGCGAGAACAGCTCGGTATCGGTGATCCAGCCGATGAATTCGCGAATCCGCTCGATGTTGAGGCAGACGAGCACGCCGAGCGCGAGGCCGGCGAGCGTACCGACGATGCCGATGCTCGCGCCGGTGATGAAGAAGATGCGCATCACGGCGGCACGGGTCGCCCCCATGGTGCGCAGAATGGCGATGTCATGGCCCTTGTCCTTCACCAGCATGATCAGGCCCGAGATGATGTTGAGTGCCGCTACCAGCACGATCAGCGTGAGGATCAGGAACATGACGTTGCGCTCGACCTGAAGCGCGGTGAAGAACGTCGCGTTCCGCTGCCGCCAGTCGCTGATATAGACCGAGGAGCCGCCGGCCTCGATGATCTTCGGCCCGAGCGCGCTCACCTCGTCGGGGGAATCGAGCACGACCTCGAGCACGGTGATGCTGTCGGGCTTGGAGAAATAGCGCTGCGCTTCGGCAAGCGGCATGAACATGATGCTCGAATCGTATTCCGACATGCCGATCTCGAAGATGGCGACGATCGGGTAGCGCTTTACCCGCGGCGCCGTGCCGAGCGCGGTCGAGGCGCCGCGCGGGGTGAGCAGCGTCACCTGGTCGCCGAGCTTGACGTTGAGGTCGTTGGCAAGCCTAGTGCCGACCGCGATACCCTCCTTGTTGTCGAAGCCGTCGAGGGTGCCGAAGCGGATATTGCCGGAGATGGCCTTCAGCTGTTTCAGGTCGGCCTCGCGCAAGCCCCGCACCAGCGCGCCGGTGGAGGAGGCCGGCGTCGACACCATCACCTGCCCTTCGATCAGCGGCAGGGCGTATTTGACCCCGTGTACGCTGCGCACATTGGCGGCGATGGCGTCGTAATTGCCGAAATTCGGGTCGAGGCTGTGCACCACGACATGGCCGTTCAACCCCAGCATCTTGTTGAACAGCTCCTGGCGGAAGCCGTTCATCACCGCCATGACGATGATCAGCGTGGCCACCCCGAGCATGATGCCGAGGAAGGAGAAGCCGGCGATCACCGAGATGAAGCCTTCCCTGCGGCGGGCGCGCAAATAGCGCAGCGCCACCATCCATTCGAAGGGCGAGAAGGCCCGTGTGCCGCTGGGGCGCGTACCGTTGTCACTTGTGGCGTTGCCGCTCATGCCGCTTCCCTGCCAGGCTCGGCCGAGGCGGCGAGGCGATGCAAGGCCGCATCGAAGCTGAGCGTGTGCCTCGCCCCGGTGGCGCGCTCCTTCAACTCGACCTCGCCAGCCTTGATGCCCTTGGGTCCGATGATCAGTTGCCAAGGCAGCCCGATCAGGTCGAAGGCCGCGAATTTGGCGCCAGGCCGGTCGTCGCGGTCGTCGTAGAGCACGCTCAAACCAGCTGCCTGGAGCTTCAAGTAGAGATCCTCGCAGACCCTGTCGGTCTCCGCGTCGCCGCTCTTGACGTTGATCAGGCCA
>NZ_JBOHJB010000078.1:0-12858 GCF_050728395.1 Methyloceanibacter sp. | reverse complement strand
GATGTGGTTGGAGGGATATCTAGCCCGCCTTCGGCGTGCGCGGCGCCTTGGCACGGGCGGCGGTCTTCGCCTTGGCGGCGGGTTTGGGGTTATGCTCGATCACTTTCGGAGCCGGCTCCGGCTCCGCCGCGGGCTCCGCCTCGGCGCCCGGCTCGCCCATTTCTTTCTTGAAGCTCTTGATGCCTTTGGCGAGGTCGCCCATCAGGCCCGAGATCTTGCCGGTTCCAAACAACAGCACGAAAACGAGGAGCACGAGGAGGATGTGCCACCAACTCAGTCCCATCGACGGTCTCCATCTCCCTTGGACGCTTGGCCCCAGTCACGGCCACTATGGCAGCAAAGCGCCGGCGCTCGCAAGCCGTTGGGGCGCGTGCGCGGGCGCCTAGCTCACGCCATTCAGGCTGTTGCCATTCTCCTCGAACACCAGCACCGCACCTTCATCGACGCCAATGCCGACCTCGCTGCCGACCTTGGGCGCATCGCTTTCCCGCACGCGGGCGAAGAGCGGCGCGTCGAGCCCCTGCACCGCCATTTCCACCAGCGCCACGTCGCCGAGGAAGCGGAGGTCGAGCACCCGCGCCGGGATGCCCTCGCCCGGGGCAAGCAGGCGCACGCCGCGCTGGCGCACGCAGACGATAGCATCCTCGCCATCGGCGAGGCTGCGCGCGGGAAAGCTGCCGAGCACTGTCTTGGCGCTGCCGTTCTCGATGCGGGCGGGAACCTCGTTCAAATCCGAGAAGGTGCGCGCGGCGAGAATGTCCTTTGGCGCGCGGTAAAGATCGAGCGCCCGGCCGGTCTGCACCACATGCCCTTGGCGCAACAGCGCCACGCGGTCGCCCATGCGCATGGCCTCCTCGGCGTCGTGGGTGACCACGATGCAGGTGGCCCGCGTCTCATGCAGGATGGCAAGCGTCTCCTCGCGGATTTTTTCCCTGAGGCGGGGGTCGAGGCCGGAGAACGGCTCGTCCATGAGGAGCACGCTCGGCCGCGGCGCGATGGCACGGGCAAGCGCCACGCGCTGCTGCTCGCCGCCGGAGAGAATGTGCGGATATTCATTGGCGTAATGGGCGAGCCCGACGCGGGCGAGCGCGGCAAGCGCCTCGGCATTCGCCTCGGCCCTGCTGAGCGAGCGGAGCCCGAAGGCCACGTTCTGCACGATGGTCAAATGCGGGAACAGCGCGAAGTCCTGGAACATCAGCCCGACGCCGCGCTTCTCCGGAGGCACGAAGCGATCGGGTCCGGCCACTTCCTGGCCGTCGAGCAGGACGCGCCCAGAGGTGGGACGTTCGACGCCGGCCGCGATCCTGAGCAGCGTGGTCTTGCCGCAGCCCGACGGCCCGAGCAGGCACAGCACCTCGCCGGGCGGCAAATCGAGCGAGACATGGTCGAGAGCGAGGTTTTCGCCGTAGCGTTTGGAGACATCCTCGAAGGTAAGGCGCGCGGCGAAGGTGACGCGAGCCCTGCCCCGCTCGCTCGGCGCGCGCTTCAGGGCACGCGCGGCCCGACCCGCTTTCAAGAACTCAAGCACGAGGCTGATCTACGATGTTGAAGGGTCTAGACGCAACGGGCTACTTGGTCCCCTCCCCCCTTGAGGGGGAGGGTTAGGGAGGGGGGTGATGTGTCAGATTGCGAGCTGCTTACCCCCCTCGGCTCCGCCTTCAGCGGAGCCTGCTCCCCCTCAAGGGGGGAGCAACGCTCAGGGGACTTTACTCTCCGTCGGTCGATTCCTCGTCGCTCTCAGGCCCGAGCTCGTCCTCCAGCGGATCTTCGTCCTCGCGCAGCTCCGGAGCGTCGTCGGGATTGGGCATGGCGAAGCCAGGAGGCAGGGTGGAGTCGAGGAGGCCTGCGCCTTTCAGCTCGGAGAGGCCCGGCAGGTCCTGGATCGAGTCGAAGCCGAAATGGCCGAGGAACTGCTCGGTGGTGCCGTAGGTCACCGGGCGACCTGGCGCGCGCCGTCTGCCCCTGAGCTTGATCCAGCCGGTCTCGAGCAGCACGTCGAGAGTGCCCTTCGAGGTGCTCACGCCTCTGATCTCCTCGATCTCGGCGCGGGTGACCGGCTGGTGATAGGCGATGATGGCCAAGGTCTCGAGCGCCGCCCGCGACAGGCGGCGCTGCTCCACGGCCTCGCGCTCGAGCAGGAAAGCGAGGTCGGTGGCGGTGCGGAAGGCCCATTTGCCGGCGACACGCACGAGATTGACCCCGCGCTCGGCGTAAAGGGTTTGCAGCTCGGCGAGCAGGGAGGCGATGTCCTCGCCTTCAGCGAAGTGTCTGGCGAGCTCGGCCTGGTCGAGCGGCTCTGGTGCCGCGAACAGCAGCGCCTCGAGGATGCGCAGCTTCTCCCGCCTATCCGTCGACGGGCGCGCCATCAAGGTCCTGGACGGAAACGGCAGAAGCGATGCGCGGCGGCCCTCCCGCTCCTTGTCCACGGCCTCCACCAGCATTGCCCTCTCCAGATTGTTCGCAGTCATTCATTGACCTCTTCGTTGTTGTCAGCGCGTTGAAGCGGCTTCAGGCGTGCGGCGGCGAACCAAGAGCGGCGCGAACAGTTTCGCCTGCCGGATTTCGAGCGCTCCCTCCCGTGTCATTTCCAGCGTCGCGGTGAAGCCGCTCGCCAAGGCCGTGCGGCGCAACTCGGGCCCCACCAGGAACTCGGCGAGAAGCCGATCGAGCGGCGCCCAGTCGCAAGACATGCCAAGCAGGCGCTCGAGCTCGTCGCGGGCCTCCTTCAGCGACCACACCATGCGCGGCCGCACCTGCCAGCTCTTCACTGCCGTGCGCTGCCGCTGCTGGGCATAGGCCTTGAGCAGATCGTAGAGATTGGCCTGATAGGTGCTCTTGCGCGTGATGCGCAAGGGTTCCGGCATGCCTCTGGCGAATACGTCGCGTCCGAGGCGCTTGCGGGTCATGAGCTGGGCTGCAGCCTCGCGCATGGCGTCGAGGCGCTTGAGGCGGAAGGCAAGAAGCTGGGCAAGCTCCTCGCCGCTCGGCTCGCCGTCGGCGTCCTGCTCGGCCGGCAGCAGCAGCTTCGACTTGAGAAAGGCAAGCCACGCCGCCATGACGAGGTAGTCGGCGGCGATCTCAAGCCGCAGCTTGCGCGCCTCGGCGATAAAGTCGAGATATTGCTGGGCGAGCGCCAGCACCGAGATCCTGGCGAGATCGACTTTCTGGGTGCGGGCGAGCGCAAGCAAGAGATCGAGCGGTCCCTCGAAGCCTTCGACATCGACGACCAGCGTCTCGCCAAAGGCCGCATGGGCCTCACCCTCCGCCTGCTCCCAGTCGGAGAAGTCATCGCGCTCGTCCGGCGCGTCGTCCATGGGGTCCTCGGTCGCGTTCATTTCATCCCGCCGCTTGTTCAATTCACGCGACGCTTCCGCTTCCGCCAGCTTCCCTGACAAGCACGAGCGCCTGATCGGCATCGAAGGCTTGCGGCTGGCCAAGCTCGGCGATGGCGCTCGCCAACCGCTCGGCGCTTTCGCCCTCGAGCGGCGGCACGGCGCGTGCAACCTCGCTCATCTCGTCGAACGCGCCGCTACAATGGAGCGCCACGTCGCAGCCGGCAGCAATAACCGCGGCAGCACGATCGGTCATCGAGCCGCCGAGCGCCTTCATGCCGATATCATCGCTCATCACCAAACCCGTCAGTCCGATCAGCTCACGAATCACTTCACCCATTATAACGGGCGACACGCTCGCCGGTCGCTTCTCATCGAAGGCCGGCAGCAGAACATGGGCGGTCATGGCGAGCGGCGCGTGGCACAGGGCCATGAAGGGGCGGAAATCGACCTCGATCAGCTCCTCGGCGGAGGCATCGATGCGCGGCAGGGCCAAATGGCTGTCGGCCCTCGCCCGGCCGTGGCCAGGAACGTGCTTGATCACCGGCAGCACGCCCCCGGCGAGGGTCCCCTCGATCACGGCGCGGCCGAGGTCGCCGACAACGTCAGGATCGAAGCTGAAGGCGCGGTCGCCGATAATGTCATGGGAGCCGGCTTCAGGAACATCGAGCACTGGCGTGCAATTGACCGTGATGCCGGCGTCGCGCAACTCAGCAGCGATCAGCCGCGCCCCGGCAAAGGACGCGGCCCGTGCACCTTCGCGGTCGTATAGATAGAGGTCGCCATAGACCCGCGCCGGGGGCATCTGGCGCCAATGGGGCGGGCGCAGGCGCTGCACGCGTCCGCCCTCCTGGTCGATGAGCACGAGCGCTTCATCGCTCTCCACCGCGTCGCGGAATTGGGCGGCGAGAGCGCGCAACTGGGCCACGGACTGGCAGTTGCGGGCAAACAGGATGAGGCCGCAGGGGCGAGCCTCGGCGAACAGCGCACGCTCGTCGTCGGTGAGAGCGCTGCCGGCGCAGCCAGAGATGAAGGACTTGAAGTTCACCACGCCGGGCTAGCCGCAGCGCGAGCCGCGGTCAAGCCGCGGCTCACATTGCTATTGAGCCGCCATCACCAAGCAATCGGGGTGGCCTTGGCTCTTGAGCTGACCGCACAGCTTGGCTGCGGCCGTCTTGTCGACAATCGGCCCGATGCGCAGGCGATACCAGACGCCCTTGGCGCCAAGGTCGGCCTTCTGCACCATGGGCCGGTAGGCAGCGAGCAGCGTCGGATATTTCTGCTGCATGTCGGCGAAGGTCGCGAGCGCGTCGGTCTGATTCTGCTTCGATCCCACCTGGACCACATATTGACTCGGCTTCGCCGGTGCTTGCGTCGCGTCGGCGGCGGCCACTTTCGGCTTTGGCGGAATTGCTGCCACCGGCGCCGGGTCGGCGGCGGGCGCCGGAGCGGCCTCGGCAACCGGAGCCGGGGCTGGCGCTGGGGCGGCCTGAGGCATCGGCATCGCCGGCATGGCGGGCTCGGCAGCGGCCATCTGTTGTTGCGGCGCGGGCGCGGGCACCGGAGCGGCCTGCTGCGGCGCGGCCGGGGCTTCAGGCGGCGGCATCACCGAACCATCCGGGCGGACGATAAGGGTCTTCACGCGCCGCGGACCGCCGTCGGCGGCGTTCGGATCGTCGACCGTCGCCACGGCTGGTGGCTGCATTGGCGCGGCGCCCGGAGCGGTACCCGGCATCGCCGGCATGGCAAGCTCCTCCTGCCGCGGCACGATACGCTCGGCTTCCGGCTGATCTCCGTTCTGCAGCCGCTCGTATATCAACTTGTTTTTATGTGGAAATTCTTTTCCGCCAGGCTGCTGTGGAGCCTCCTTGACAGGCCTGCTGTCGGCCTGGACGACCGGAGGTTCGGCCCCGCCCATGGCCCCGCCGCTCTGCTTGTAGGCAAAAGCGAGAGCGCCGCCGAGCGCGATGGCGCCGAGCAAGGCGCTGCCCACCATGTAGATGCTGCGGCTCTTCAGGCTGAATTTGCGCGCGGGTTTTGCCTCCGCCTCGCCAGGGTTCATGAACTGGCTTTCGTCGAGGAAGTCGGCGTCGGCCTGCTCGCCTTCGTAGAAGGTTTGCGGCGCGCTTTCGTGGGCATAGTGAGGGGTGCGGCCGAGCGGGATCTGCGGTGGCTGGTCATAGACAGCATCGAAGGCCTGCAGCGCTTGATGCGACGGCAGCGGGCGCGGGCCGCCGGCGTGTTGGGCGTGCGCGGCGTAGTCGTGCCCTGCGGGATCGGCGAACGAGTCAGAGCCGGGCTCGTTGCCGTAGGACCCATCCGCATCGTTGAGTTGCATGGGTTCATGCTGGCTGAACCCCTCATGCGACGACGCGCCGAAGTCGGCCTCGGCCTTCTCCTCGGGGAAGCTCGCATCCTGATATGAACCGTCCGGGAAGCTTGCGTCGGGGAAGGAGGCGTCGGCGAAATTCGCATCGGAATAGTTCGCGTCGGCGAACCCCTGCTCGGCAAAGTCCGAACCAGGGTGAGCCTGCGCCGGGAAGATGCGATCGGGGAAACCGGCCTCCGGGAAGGATCGTGAGGGGCTCGGTTCAGGCTGGTAGGACGGGCCCGGTTGGGTGTTCGCCGGCATCGGAGCCTGACGGCTCGGCTGAACCGCAGGCTGCGGCTGGTAGCTCTGCCCCGGATAGGCTTGGCTCGGCTGGGCGTGCGGCCGTTGTTGCGGCTGGTAGCTCTGCGGCTGAGGCTGCGGCTGGTAGCTCTGCGGCTGCGGCTGGGGCTGGTAGCTCTGCGGCTGCGGAGGCGAATAGGTCTGCGGCGGGAAGGGATTTGGAAAATCTGGGCTGGTGTAGCTTCGCGCAGGGGCGCTTGGAGTTTGGTAAGACGGCGCGGCGCCGTTGGAATTCTGATAGCCGGATACCCCTGGCATCTGTGGGCTTTGCGGCTCAGCGCCCTGCCTCGCATAGGCGCCACGGTCAGGTTTTGGCGGCTCCGGCAGATGCTGCGGCTCCGGCTCTGGTCCTCGCGTGACCGGCTTATAGGCCGGCATTTGCGCAAAAACCGGCCCGCGGCCGGTTCCGAAAATAGAGCGCTGTCCCGGCATTGGCTGGCCCGGTCTACCTGCTCCCGACGTCATGAAAGGTTCCTCGCTCCTATGAGCCGCGTGCGCGGGCGCACCCCAGGACTGATCGCCCTCGGCACCGACGCTCCTGAAACGGTTGGCGAAATCGGACTCGAACTCAAGGGTTGGACGGGCGTTGTCCCCGTACCCTTCATCGTGCACGGACATGGCACTTCCCCCGAACCATCTCCCCCGCCCCGGTTTCCCTCAATGCATCTCGTGCATTGCCTTGACGCCGAGAATGCCCAAACCCGACGCCAGAACTTGCTTTGTGGCAACAACGACCGCCACGCGAGCGCGTGTCAACTCTCGATCTGTTTCGTAAATAAATCGTAATTGTGGCGAGTCTTTGCCTCTATTCCAAAGAGCGTGAAACTCCGCAGCAATATCATAGAGATAAAAGGCGATCCGGTGTGGCTCATGTGCTTGTGCCGATGCTTCGACTATACCTGGAAATTGGGCAATCTTGCGGATCAGCGCCAATTCAGCCCCATCGACGAGTCGGTCCAAATCGCTGCGCGCCAAGGCCCCACCCGCCAAATCCAGATCGGGGAAGACGTCACGCACGTTACGCAACACGGAGCTCGCCCTGGCATGGGCGTACTGAACGTAGAAGACCGGATTGTCGCGCGATTGCTCGGTGACCTTGACGAAGTCGAAATCGAGCGGCGCGTCGTTCTTCCGGAAAAGCATCATGAAGCGAACGGGGCCAGCGCCCACTTCGTCCACGACGTCCCGGAGCGTGACGAACGTCCCGGCACGCTTGGACATCTTGACAGGCTCCCCGCCGCGAAACAAGCGGACAAGCTGAACGAGCTTGATATCCAGCTCAGCCTTCCCCCCGGTGAGGGCCGCGAGCGCCGCCTGCATGCGCTTGACGTGGCCGCTATGGTCGGCGCCCCAGACATCGATCATGGTGGCGAAGCCGCGTCTGAACTTGTCGCGGTGATAGGCCATGTCGGATGCGAAATAGGTGTAGCCACCGTCAGGCTTGACCAGAGGGCGGTCCATGTCGTCGCCGAACGCGGTCGAGCGGAACAGAAGCTGCTCGCGGTCCTCCCACTCCTCATCAACCTTCCCCTTAGGCGGCGGCAGCCTGCCGCTATAGACGAGTCCGTTTGCTTTGAGGTCGGCGATAGTTTCGGCGACCTCATCGCGCGGCCCGTCGATCAGGGAGCGTTCCGAGAAGAACACGTCGTGGTGGATGCCGAGTTCGCCGAGATCCTTCCCGATCATGGCGAGCATGGCGGTGAGCGCCGCGTTGCGCACGATCGGCAGCCATTCGCTTTCGGGCAAATCGAGCAGCTCGCTTCCGTGCTGCTCGACGAGCAATGCGCCGACCGGCTTCAAATAGTCGCCGGGATAAAGCCCTTGCGGAATCTCGCCGATATCTTGCCCGAGCGCCTCGCGGTAGCGGAGATAGGCTGAGCGCGCCAGTGCATCGACCTGGGCGCCGGCGTCATTCACATAATATTCGCGGGTGACGTCGAAGCCGGCAAAGACGAGCAGATTTGCCAGCGCGTCGCCGAACACGGCGCCGCGGCAATGACCGACATGCATCGGCCCGGTCGGGTTGGCCGAGACATACTCGACGTTCACCACCTTGCCTTTGCCGATGGCGCTCCTGCCATAGCCGTCGCCCTGCTCGAGCACCATGCGCAGCACGCTCGGCCAGAAACTCGCAGCAAGGGTAAAGTTGATGAAGCCGGGCCCGGCGATCTCGACGCTGTCGATATGCGGGTCCGAGGCGAGCAGCGGCACGATGCGCTCGGCAAGCGCCCGCGGGGCGAGCCTTGAGGGCTTGGCCAGCACCATGGCGGCATTGGTGGCGAGGTCGCCGTGCGCCGCGTCCTTCGGCGGCTCGAGCGTGATGCCCTCGATGCTCGCCTCGTGCGGCACGACGCCGTCATGCTTGAGCTGCTGGATGGCCGCCAGCACGCGGCCGTGGAACCCTGCAAAGACGTCCATGACTGCTCCCGGGGTGGTGCCGCGCGACTAACGCAATTCGGGAGTGGCGTCAAACAGGCGGCGGTGCTCGGCAAGCGCGTATCGGTCGGTCATGCCGGCGATGAAATCGCAGACATAGCGGGGATAACCCTTGGCCGGCGCCTGCTCGCGCCATTCAGGCGGAAGCGCGTCGGGACGCATGCGGTAGAGGCCAAAGAGATCGGCGACCACGCGCTCGGCGTCGCCCATGACTCTCGCGATGCGGGCATGGCGGTAGACGCGCGCGACGAGGAAGGCGCGCAAGCCGTCGAGGTCCCGGCTCATGGCGGCGGAGAAACTGACGACTGGACCGCCGGCATGACGCACATCGTGGGCGCTGATGGGAGAGAGATCTTGCAGCCGCCGGCGCGTGTCGGCGACGGCGTCGTCGATCAGCGCGGTGATCAGGCGGCGCGTGGTTTCATAGAGCGCCCGCGTGCCGTCGAGGCCCGGATAGGCCGACTGCACCTCGGCAAGCGCCCTCCCCGCAAGCGGCACCTCGGCAAGCTCGGCGAAGGTGAACAGGCCGGCGCGGTAGCCGTCATCGATGTCGTGATTGTTGTAGGCGATGTCGTCGGCGAGCGCTGCGAGCTGCGCTTCGACGGAGGCGTGGGTGTCGAGCGCGAGACCCTGCTTGGTGCAAAAGGTCAAAACGGGTTGCGGCAGCGGCCGGTCCGGGCTGGAAGCGAGCAGCGGGCCGTTGTGCTTCACGAGACCCTCCAAAGTCTCCCAGGCGAGGTTGAGCCCGTCGAAGCGCGCATATTTCCGCTCAAGCTCGGTGACCACGCGCAAGGATTGCGCGTTGTGGTCGAAGCCGCCTTCATCGCGCATGGCCGCATCCAAGGCCCGCTCCCCGGCATGGCCGAAGGGCGGATGGCCAAGGTCGTGGGCAAGGGCGAGCGCCTCGGCCAAATCTTCGTCGACGTGCAGCGTGCGCGCCATGGAGCGGGCGATCTGCGCCACTTCGAGGCTATGGGTGAGCCTGGTGCGGTAGTGATCGCCCTCGTGATAGATGAAGACTTGCGTCTTGTGGGTCAGCCTGCGGAAAGCGGTCGAATGCAGGATGCGGTCGCGGTCGCGGGCGTACAGCGAGCGCGTGGGACTTGGGGCCTCAGGCACGAGGCGCCCCCGGCTTTGGCGCTCATCCACGGCGTAAGGCGCCAAGGCCCTGTCGGCTTTGCGGCTACGGTCGATTGACAAGCCCTGCCGCCACCCTATCTTTCTGCTATACCGTGCGCGAAAGCGGGCTCATGGCGAGCCGGCCAGGCACGGGCTAGCTATACCCAAGATGACCGAACCGTCCATCACCTTGAGCGAACGCGCGGCAAAGCGCATCGCCCAGATTCTACAGAAAGAGCATGCGGCGCTGATGCGCGTCAGCGTCGAGGGGGGCGGCTGCTCGGGCTTCCAATACCGCTTCGACCTGGTGCAGGACCGGGCGCCGGACGATTTCATCGTGGAACGCGACGGGGCGCGCGTGGTGGTCGATCCCATCTCGCTCGGCTTCGTGCGCGGGTCTGAGATCGACTTCGTCGACGAGCTGATCGGCGCCCAGTTCAAGATCAACAACCCGAACGTCACCGCCTCTTGCGGCTGCGGCACCAGCTTCTCGATCTAGCTTCGAGCCTAGTTGTCATGACATTGTCGGGCAAATATGATAGATTCTTTTCACGAGAGTTCATCTGATGCCAGCACGCACTAACCGAACCGCGAAGCTCGACCTGCGGCTCACGCCGAAGGCAAAGCGTGCTCTGCAGAGCGCCGCCGAGGCCAGCCACAAGACACTCAGCGATTTTGTGCTCGAAAGTGCGTTGGCGCGCGCGGACAGCGTGCTGTCGGAACGGCAAATATTCCGTCTCGATGAAAAGCAATGGGCGGCGTTTGTGGCTGCGTTGGATGCGCCACCGAGACCAAGGCCCCGACTTGCTCGGCTCCTAATCGAGCCGAGTATTCTGGATTGAGTCAGGTCGGCGCGGCTGCCATTCCGCGCATCGAAAAACTCGATCAGCACCACATCGTAGACACTTTCGACTGTGGCACCGAGGCGCTCAACTCCTATTTGAGACGCTTTGCTTTAACGAGCCAGAGCGCGGGCGCGGCACAGACCTATGTTGCCGCTCTCGATGATGCGGTCATTGGCTATTACAGCCTAAGCACCGGAAGCGTGCAATATGACGGCGCCCCTCAACGCACCCAAAAAGGTCTTGCCCGTCATCCGATCCCGATCATTCTCCTCGCGCGACTTGCGGTTGACCAAACTTGTCAAGGCAAGGGCCTCGGCGCCGCACTGCTCCTCGATGCGCTTCGCCGAGTGGTTGCCGCGGCGGATATTGTCGGAATTCGCGCCATCATGGCACACGCTAAGGACGACGCTGCTCGCCGCTTCTATGAGCATTTCAACTTCGACCCATCGCCAATCGAGCCACTGCAGATGTTTCTGCTAGTGAAAGAGATCAAGCGACTCGTAAAGACCTAGCACGCCATGAAAATCGCCACCTGGAACGTCAACGGCATCAAGGCGCGCATCGACGCGGCGCGAACCTGGTTCAAGGCCGCATCGCCCGACATCGCGCTCCTGCAAGAGACCAAATGCGTCGACGACGCCTTCCCGCGGCTCGAATTCGAGGAGCTCGGCTACAACATCGCCGTGCACGGGCAGAAGGGCTTCAACGGCGTGGCGCTGCTGTCGAAGCTGCCCTTCGACGAGGTTCAGGCTGGGCTTGCCGGCGACCCCGACGACGTGCAGGCGCGCTACCTCGAAGCCGTCATCTCGGTGCCGTCGGGCGTGCTCAGGCTGGTCAATATCTACCTGCCGAACGGCAATCCTTGCGGCACGGAAAAATATGCCTACAAGCTCGCCTGGATGAGTCGCTTGCGCGAGCGGGTGAAGAACCTGCTGCAATTCGAAGAGCCGATGATCGTCGCCGGCGACTTCAACGTCATTCCCACGCCTGGCGACGTCTATGCACCGGCAGCCTGGGTCGACGATGCGCTCTTCCGCCCCGAGACCAGGGCGCATTTCCAGGCGATCACCAATCTCGGCCTGACCGACGCCTACCGCGCCTGCCACGACGAGCCGCATCGCTTCACCTTCTGGGACTATCAGGCCGGCGCCTGGCAGAAGAACCACGGGCTTCGCATCGACCACATGCTGCTGTCGCCGCAAGCCGCCGATCGGCTGGTCAAATGCGAGATCGACCCGGCGCCCCGCGGCTGGGAGAAGCCGTCGGATCATGTGCCGGTGTGGCTTGAGCTCAACGTTTAGGCCGATCAGTCCTCATGAAAACCGTCATTGCCGGGCTTGACCCGACAATCCATTCCGGCGGCCTCAACATGGTGACGAGCCATTGGAATGGATGCCCGGATCAAGTCCGGGCATGACGAGCAAAGGTGGCTGGATCGTGCCTTAGGGCTTGAGACCAGCCGGCCCGCCCATGTCGCCGAAGCCCATGGGAGCGCCAAGCTTGTCGGGCGCAGGTCCGTTCTGAGCGCTTGCATCGGAGGTCATGGCGCCGGCCGGCGTTGCACCCTGAGACGCAGGCGTCGACGTTCCGCCGGAGGCAGGCACCAGCAGCTCTTCCGCAGGCGTAGCCTTGACGGCGGTGGGAGCCTCGTCGATCGCAATCTGGCCGCCGAGTTCAGGCATCAGCGTCTGAGCCTCTTTGCGCATGGCGGAATCCGAGGCTCGCACCACTTCGAGGTACAGATCCTCGATCCATTTCGGCTCCTTGCCGTCGGCCTTGGCGTTGGCGTGGGCGAGCATGATCAGCGCGAGGCCGCGCGCCGGCCGGTGGTGGACCTCATCGCCGCCGCGCCACAGAATCTCGCCAAGCTTGGCTTGCGCCGCGACATGCTGTTTCTTGGCGGCGGTCGCCAGCCAGTTGATGGCAAGCCCGACATTCTTGTCGACGCCAGTGCCGTCGAGATAGAGACGGGCGAGCGCGTATTGAGCATCGGCATCGCCGAAATAGCTCGCCGCGTGGCGGAAGAGATGCGCGGCGCGGATCGGGTCCTGCGGCACATCGGCGGCTGGAATGCCGTCGACATAATATTTCCCGAGCGCGACGAAGGACTCGGCCACATATTTCGACACCGGGCTCAGGGGTGAGATGTCGGCGCGCTGGTTCGCGATCTGCCGGTAATAGAAGTAGGCCTTGCCCTCGTTCTTGCGCACGCCATTGCCGACGGCGTAGATGCGGGCAAGCTTGAGCTGCGCACCGAGCACGCCGTGATCGGCAGCATATTCCAGCGCCGGCAAGGCCTCCTCGGTTTCTCCCGATTTCAGGTCGGCGATCCCCTGACGATAGGCGGCGGTGGCCGAGACGAACGGCGATCCGTCCTCGGCATGTCCGGCCGCGAGCGGCGTCGCCATCGCGGTCAGCGCCAAAACTGCGATCAGGCTCTGCTTAAACATCTGCA
>NZ_JBOHJB010000077.1:0-13548 GCF_050728395.1 Methyloceanibacter sp. | reverse complement strand
GGGCACGATCTCGGAATAGACGTCGGCCTCCCGCACCCGCCGCGCGATCAGCTGGGTGTATTGCGCGCCGAAATCGACGATGAGCACTTTGTCCGGGTGGTCCGTCATGGCGTTGGTTAGCGGATGACGCCCGAGTCGGCAATGGGCTGCATCACCTCCGAACTGTTCCATTTGTCATCGCCCGGCTTGACCGGCGATCCAGTAACCACTGTCCTCGATAGACTTACGAGACCAGTGAGTACTGGATGCCCGCTTTCGCGGGCATGACAGTCGTGTCATGGAAGGGCGGTGTCCGACGATCTACATGAGCAAGAGGATCGGCTGCGCGCCGCTATCGAGGCGTATCACGCTTCGGCGCTTGCCTATGCGGCGGTGAAGCTTGGGCTCCCCGACAGGATGGGCACGCGCCATTGGACCGCCGAGGAACTGGCGGCAGAACTTAGCCTTTCGCCGCCGCACCTCTTCCGTTTCCTGCGGGGGCTGGTCACCATCGGCATCTGCGCGGAAAGCCCGGAGCGCAGCTTCACGCTGACAAGCTTGGGCCGGTCTCTCGCCGCGGGCTCACCGTCGCGCCTCGGCGAGAAGGTCATGATCGTGGTCGAGCAATATTGGCGCCCCTGGGCCGATCTCGTCTCGACCCTGCAAACCGGCGCACCGGCCTTCGAGCATGTGTTCGGCACCGACGTGTGGGCGTGGCGGAACGAGAACTTTCGCGGCGGAGACATCTTCGCCGCCTATCTCGCGGGCGAGACCTTCGCCGGGGCCGGCCCGATCGTCGAGGCATTGGATCTCTCCGGTGCCGGCAGCGTGGCCGATATCGGCGGCGGCCACGGCGGCCTGCTTGCCGCGATCCTTCAGGCGCATCCGGACAAGCACGGCATCCTCTTCGACCTGCCCGAGACCCTTATCGGCGCCAGGAAGTTTCTGACGTCCCACGGCGTGTTCGATCGCGTAACCCTCGTCGGCGGCGACTTCCTCGCCGAGATTCCCATCGAGGCTGACCTCTATATGCTGAAGAGCGTGCTCCAGCATTGGGACGACGTGGCGGCCCGCGCCATCCTGGAAGGCTGTCGCGATGGCATGAAGGCGCGTGCCAGGCTCGCGATCGTCGAGCGGCTGCTCCCCGAGGGGGCAGCCGATGATGCGAGCGCCGTGATGCTCGACCTGCATATGATGGTGATCAGTGGCGGCCGGGTGCGCACGCTTCAGGAGTTCGAGACGCTGCTCAAGCATGCAGGACTTAGGGTCTCGAAGACTACGCGCACTCTTTCGGGTTTCGTCATCATCGAAGTTGTACCGGTATCCTGACCCCACCCCGGCCCTTCCCCTTGCCGGGGGAGTGAGTGATCAACTCGACGGCGCGTCCATCACCGTGAAGCCGCTGCCGCTGCGGGTTTCGGGCGAGGCCGGAAGATCGGTGGTGACCAGCACCGTCCCAGGCTTGATGCGATTCCTGATCGCATCCATCACGCCCGCGGCGCCATCGATGCGCTGAAGGACGTCGGTACCCGGCGCGGTGGGAACAGAGGGATCGGCATGGAAGCCCATGCCTTCCCAGGTCGAGCCCTGCGCGTCGCCGCCCTGCCACACGAACACGTTGGAGCCGATCGGCTCTGACGGATCCTTGATGATCGCGGCGCCCTCGGCCACGATCTCGGCATTCTGCAGCACATAGATCTTCATGTCGCCGCGCGAGACAAGGATCGACATGACCGCATCCGGGCTCAGCGACGGAATGGGCTTCCCCCCGATCTTGGCCTCGATCTCCTCCTTGGCCGTGGTGCCGAGAATGGGTCCGGGATCGGCCACCGACGCCGGGTCGCTATGCCCTCCGGCAAGGATCACCGGCGTGCCGATCTCAGTGATGGCGTAGAGATCGTCGGCGAAGTCGGGCGGGAGGTGCACGCAGCCGTGGGAATCCGGGTAGCCGGGCAGGTCGCCGACATGGAGCGCGATGCCTTTCCAGGTGAGCCGCTCCATGTCCGGCATCGGTTCGCCGTAGGTGGCCGAGGTGTGCACCTTGGCCTTGTCGAGGACGGTGAAGACTCCGGCCGGCGTCGAATGGCCCGGCTTGCCGGTCGAGACGGTGGAGGCGCCGATCAAGATGCCGTTGCGATAGACGAAGACGAGCTGCTTCGGGATCGAGACGATGATGGCGACCGGTCCCTTGGGCGCGCGCTCGGGGTCCCAGATGAATTGGCCGGGTTCGAGACTGCCGAGATCGCCGTCGAGGTTCGGGGAACTTCCGGCCAGCGCCGACGAGAGCGAATCGCGCCAGCCGGCGAGCATCCCAACACCGACGCCCAAAAGGGCGAGAGCCGACCTTCGGCTGAGGCCCGCAGATACGTGACGAGGCATTGCCTTCCTCAGGTGTCTCCTCGACGGCGACGATCCCCCGTGACCCGTGGGGAGTCAACCGCAGCCAGCTCCCTCCCCCTGAATGGAGGAGGTCAGCTTGGTGTTAACCAAGCCGGGTGGGGGTCAGTATTCATCCATCGCCGATGACCCCCTCCCCAACCCTCTCCCTTTCAGGGAAAGGGAGAGAGCTCCTTCACATAGATGACTTTGGCGTCGCCGGGCCCGTAGAAGTCCGGCAGCCTCGCATCCTCCACAAAGCCCATGCGCTGATAGAAGCCGCGCGTGCCGGCATAGCGGTCGGATGAAGAGGTATCGACATAGATCTTCGTGGCGCCGGCTTTGCGCATGGCGTTCTCGGCGCGGGCGAACACCTGCGGGCCCAAACCTTTGCGCTGCTCCTCCGGGGATACCGCGATCCAATACAAATCGAACGAAGTTTGCGTGCCCTCGATCGGGCCGTAACAGGCATACGCCACGAGCCCGCTGCCGCGCTCGGCGAGGATGAAGTGGTAGCCCGAGCGAATCCCCTTGGCGAGCCGCTCGGTGACGAGATCGGCCGCGACGTCGACCTCCGCCGCATTGAAGAAGCCGGTCGAAGCGACGAGCGAGCGCACCCGCCCGACATCGTCGGCCATCACCGCGCTCCGCCATTCGAGCCCATCGCGCTGCGCGGGACGCTGACCGGCGCTTCGCGCCAGTGCTGGCGCCACTTGTCGCGCCGCCGAATGGCCGGTGACGAGGCCCGCGAAGAAATTCCGCACATTGGTGCCGAGCGTGCGCACCCGGTAGCCGCCCTCCTGCACCACGAGAGTCGAGTAGCCCTGCTCGCCGATCATGTGGCCGAGCTGCTCGAAATCCTTCGCGCGGTTGGACCAGGTGCCGGTGGGGTCGCCTCGCGCGGTGTCGAAGCCGGCTGACACGACGAGGAAGGCCGGGCCGAAGCGGCGGATGCGACGAAGCGCCTCGCCAAGCGCGTTGCGGTGCTGCTCAGGCGTGATGTGCTCAGACAGCGGCAAATTCAAATTGTAGCCGGCGCCAGGCCCGATCCCCGTCTCGTCGCGAAAGCCGGTGAAATACGGATAGGCGAAGCTCGGATGGCCGTGGATCGACACGGTGAGCACGTCGGAGCGGGTATAGAAAATCTCTTGCTGGCCGTTGCCGTGGTGGTAGTCGATGTCGAGCATGGCAACGCGGCCGTAGCGCGACAGCAGGTTGGCGGCGATCGCCGCGTTGTTGAAATAGCAGAAGCCGCCGAAGGTGCGCGTCTCGGCGTGATGGCCGGGGGGGCGTACCAGGGCGTAGGCGAGGTCCGCGCCCTCCAACACCCTCTCCGCCGCGGTCAGGGCGCAATCGACCGCCGAGCGCGCGGCAAGATAGGCGTTGAGATTGAGCGGCGTAAAGGTGTCGATGCAGTAATAGCCGGCGAGCACCGTCTCGTCCTTGGGAGCCCGCGCCGGGTTCCGCGTCGGGAACACGTAAGGGTAGATCGACTTCTTCGGACCGGCGATGAGGCAGGCCTTGCGGATGTAATCGACGAGCCTGCCGTCGTGCACGGCGCGAATATGCCGGTCGGAAAAGCGCTTGGTCGGCATTCGCTCGAACAGGCCAGAAGCGGTGAGCTCGGCCATGATCGAGCGGATGCGCACCGGCGCCTCGACATAGCCCCGTTCCTGCACGTGGTGGATGGTGTGATCGTCGTTGAGGGCGAGCGCGATGCGCGGCTCGCCAGGCGCGCGCACTTCGGCCTTTTGCGGGCGCTTGGTGTAGCGCGGCTCGCGCAAGCGGATTGGATCGTCGACGATCGAGTCCACCACCATCTGCACATACGGCGCGGGCGATCCATATTTCCGCTCGAGGATGGCGCGCATCACTTTCCGCACTTTGTCTCGGCTCGGCAGGTCGTTCGAGCCGAGCGGATCGAGCAAGAGATAAGGCGGGTCGGTGGTGCCTGGCGTGATCGGCGTTTCGTAGGTGGTGTTGACGATCGGCCGCGCGCCATAGCGCTCGTAGAATTTGAGCCGGTTGGCATTGTTGACCCTGATCTCCGGGTTGGGGCTGAGCGCCGGATCGTCGGGCAGGCTCTCGAAATAGAGCTGGGTGCCGAGCGCGCGCGCCTCCTCGCGCACGCGCTCGTAAAGCGTGGCGCCGATCCCCCTCCCCGTGCGGCCAAGCGCGGTCGAGATGATCTCGAGATAGGAGAAGCCGATATCCGGCGCGTGCAGCAGAAGCGCCACGCCGAGGGTCTGGTCGCGCGCATTCTCGGCAACGAATAGGCGCGACACGAAGCGATGTTTCAGGGGGTTGGAAAGCTGGTCGGGGAGCTTGGCGATGTCGTAGTCGGGCATCGCCGGGAATTGCTCGCGCATGATCTTTTGCGCCGCCTCGATCGCGGCGCGGTTCGGCGCCGTCGTGGCGTCGGCCACCTTGCGGATGCGCAACATGGCTAGATGCGAAGCATGTCAGGGAAGAGCTGGCAAGGCTCGCGGCGCGGCATCGATAATGCCGCCGATGAGGTCGCGGTAGGAGAAGCCGGCTTGAGCCGCAGCGGCAGCAAAGCCTGCGTCGGGGTTGAGGCAGGGATTGACGTTAACCTCGAGGATCGTCGGTCTGCCTTCGCGATCGACGCGGAAATCGACGCGGGCATAGCCGGCAAGCCCGAACAGGTCCCAGCACGACTTGGCAAGCTTTTCCAGCTCGGCCGCGAGCACGGGCTCCGTCCTCTCCAGTCCGAAGCGGCGCGGCGTGCCGGTATAAGCCTCGCTGCCGCTCGTCCATTTGGCATCGTAGCCGACGATGCGTGGGCTCCCTTCGCGCCAATCCTCGAACAGGATCTCGGCGATGGGCAACACGGTGGCGCGGCCACGCTGTTCCAGCAGAGAGAGGTTGAACTCGCGGCCCTCGACGAAGCTCTCCGCGAAATGCTCGGTGCCGAAGCGATCTCTGCGGTCGGCGATGACGCGCGCCACGTCGTCGCCCTTCACCACCGAGCTCTCATCGAGCCCGAGCGAGCCATGCTCCCACACTGCCTTGACGATGAACTCTGCACCAGGATCTAGACCGGCGCCGTCCAGCGAGAAGCCGGGCGTGGGCAGGCCTTCGCGTTCGAGCTTCAGCTTGGTGGCGACCTTTGACAGCGTCTCAAGCCAGGCGTCGGAATGGGCGCCGGTATAAGACAGCCCCACCGCATCGAGCAGCGAGGGGATCACCGGGGCGAGCCTCCCGTCCCCCCTCACCGCATCGACCAGGTTGAACACGAGAAGCGGTTGCCGTCCCTTCAAGGCGTAAAAGTGATTGAGGTCGAGTTCGACGGCAACGATCTCGGTGGCATGCCCAAGCTCGCCAAGCGCGCGGGCCACGGCTTCGGCGCTTAGCAGCGTGTCGATCTCGTCGGGACGTTCGCGCGTCGCAGCATGCACGACGGGGATGAAGCCGCCTGGCTCGAGCGCCATCAGGCGCTTCTCCGCTCCCGCTCCGTGTCGGATCGGGCAAGCCCGTAACGCGCCAAGCCGGCGTCGAGGATCCTGCCGATCAGCTCGACGTAAGGGACACCGTTCTGCGCGGCGAGAATAGGAAGATCGGAGTGATGCGGGTGCAGCCCGGCAAGCGGGTTGGCTTCCAGGAAATAAGGCTCGCCAAAAGCATTGGAACGGAAGTCGATGCGCGCCGCGTCCCGGCACTCGAGCGCCTGGTAAGCGGCTAGCGCCTGCCGCCCGGCGGCCCAGGCTTCCCCGTCGTCGGCGCGCTGATAGATGACCAAATCCTCGCAACGCTCCTTGTTGTGCAGCGAGTAGATATTGGCCTCGGCGTCCTCTTTGAGCAGGATCTCGCAGACTCCGAGCACGGCCGCATCCTTGCCGTTGCCGACGATGCCCACGGTGAACTCGCGGCCCGGCAAGTACGTCTCGACCAGAACCGGCTGGCGATAGCGCTGCAAGAGCTTGGCCGCGGCGGCGGCAAGCTCTTGTGGCGTGTTCACCACCGAGGCGGACTCGCAGCCTTTGCCGGTCCCTTCCGCGATCGGCTTGACAAAGGCTGGGAAGTCGCTCCACGCGGCAATCTCGCTCGCATCGGACGTCGCCACCATGAAGGCGGGCGTCGGAATGCCGGCCTCGCGCACCAGCCGTTTCGCTACTGCCTTATCGTGGCATACGGCGCTCGTAAGCGGATCCGACAACAGATAAGGCTGGTCGAACAGCTCGCAGAGCGCAGGCACCTGCGCCTCGCGCGAGCGGCCCCTCACCCCTTCGGCGATGGAGAACACGAGATCGAAGCGCATCCCGGCGGCAAGCCGCGCGGCAAGCACCTGCCCGCGGCCGACACGCTCGACCTCGCAGCCGAGCGCGCGCAACGCGCCCTCGAGCTGGTCGATGGTGTCGATGGTGTCGAACTCGGCAATCTCCTCCTCGGAGTGCCCAAGCGCTCGATAATCGTCGCGCAGATCGTAGACGAGAGCGATGCGCATCACAGGTTTTCGGCGCTAGCCGTCCGATCCGCCCCCACCGTCCCTTGCGGATCGGTGTAGCGATAGATCTTGCCCTCGAAGTTCTTCAGGATGAGGTCGTCGCCGTCCCGTCCCTGCACGTAGTCTGGCAGGAGCGGAATCTTGCCGCCGCCACCTGGCGCATCGATCACATAGGTCGGCACGGCATAGCCGGTGGTGTGGCCGCGCAAGCCTTGCATGATCTCCAGCCCCTTATCGACCGACGTGCGGAAATGCGACGAGCCCGAGATCGGGTCGCATTGATAGAGGTAGTAGGGCCGCACGCGCCGCTTGAGCAGCCCGTGATACATGGTCTTCAGCGTGTCGACGCTGTCATTGATGTCCTTGAGCAGCACCGTCTGGCTGCCGAGCGGAATGCCGGCATCGGCAAGCCGCGTGCAGGCCTCGGTCACCTCAGGGGTGAGCTCGGTGGGATGGGTGAAGTGCAGGCTCATCCACAGCGGATGGTGCTTCTTAAGGATCCTGGTCAGCGAGCGGGTGACGCGCATGGGCAGCACCACCGGCACCTTGGTGCCGATGCGCACGAACTCGACATGGCGGATGGCGCGTATGCGGCCGAGCAGATAGTCGAGCCGGTCATCGGACAAGGTCAGCGGATCGCCGCCTGAGATCAGTACATCGCGAATCTCGGGATGGGCGGCGATGTAGTCGAGCGCCTCCTCCCATTGCGGGCGGCTGAAGGAATATTCGCCGCCAGGCTCGCCGACCATGCGGGAGCGCGTGCAATAGCGGCAATAGGTCGAGCAGAAGCCGGTGGCCAGGAACAGCACGCGGTCCGGATAGCGGTGCACGAGACCAGGCACGGCAGTGTGGCCATCCTCGCCGAGAGGATCGTCGGCCTCGCCGGGCGCCTTCAGATATTCGGTGCCGACGGGAATATGGGTTCGCCGCAACGGCTCAAACGCGTCGTCGCGGCTCATCAGGCTCGCGTAGTAAGGCGTGATGCCGAGCGGCAGCGATCCCTGGTGGCGGACCACAGCATCGCGCTCGTCGTCGGACAGCACGAACAGCCGCTCGAGCTCGGCGAGCGTGCGAACGCGCCGGCGCGCCTGCCAGCGCCAGTCGTTCCATTCGGCAAGCTCGACCTCGGGGAAGAAGCGCCTGCGGAAGGCGCGCGTCTGCGGCCCTACGGGGAAGCGCTCCAAGCGCACCACAACAGCATCGAGCCGCGGCGTGCCGGCCGGCGGCAGAGTGTTGATCAGAGAATTTGGTTTGGTGAGAAGTTTGGATGTCGCCTGCGGGCGACTGGGTGGCTCTTCGGTGTCGGCACGAAGTACGCTCATGGGATATGCGTTCCCCTCCATGCTTTCGCGGGACTGGCCCTGGCGACAACCGCCGACTCTAGGTCCCCAAAAGCGCGAGTCATTTCAGTGACTCTCCTGCCAATTTCAAGAGGTAATGGGGTCACTGCGCATTTTTTTCCCCTGCGTGGCAGCGCCGTCACCGAAGCTGAAGCACTGCAACATAAAAGCCGTCGGCGCCGAAGCCTCGGGGAGTGATTTGCAAGGCCTCGACGGACCCATCAGCCGATTGCGGCGGTGCAGCAGAGATCCCCGCCTGCTCCCACAGCTCGGGCCAGGGCACGATGCCGAACGCAGGGAACCGGCCGACGAAGGCGTCGACCTGCTCCCGGCTCTCGGACGGCAGCACCGAGCAGGTGATGTAGGCAAGCCGGCCCCCGGGCCTCACCAGGCGCGCTGCCTGATCGAGCACGGCGCGCTGCTCGGCGAGCCTCGCCTCGAGCATTTGCGGGGAAAGCCGCCATTTGGCGTCGGGGCGGCGGCGCCACACGCCTGACCCGGTGCAGGGCGCGTCCACGATCACCCGGTCCATCTTGCCTTCGAGCTCAGCGAGCGCTTCAGCGTTGCCGGGGTCGAGCACCTGAACGTTGCGCACCCCTGCCCGCTTCAGTCGCTCGAAGATGGGCCGTAGCCGCAAACGATCGGAATCATAGGCGTAGAGCTGACCGGTATTCTCCATCGCGGCGGCCAGAGCTAGCGTCTTGCCGCCGGCGCCGGCACAGAGGTCGAGGATCTGCTGTTTTGGCCGCGGGCCCGAGAGCAGGGTCGCGATTTGCGAGGCTTCGTCCTGCACTTCGTACCAGCCCTTGCCATGCGCCGGCTCTGCCTCGACATGCGGGCTGCGGCTTGGACCGGTGCCCGCCGCAATCCGCACGCCGAGGGGCGAGTAGGGTGTGGGCACTGCATCGAAGCGGCGGAGGGCATGCAGCACCTTGTCCCGCGTGGCCCTCAGCGTGTTCACGCGCAGGTCGACCGGGGCGCGGGTGGCGAGCGCCGCTCCCTCCGCCGCCGCCTGGGCTCCGAAGGCCTGTTGGAACTGCGGATCGAGCCACTCGGGATAATCGCCGCGAATGCAGGCCGGCGCATCGGCCGGGAGCTCGCGCTTGAGGCCGGCGAGTTCCTCAAGCGTGAGCGGCGCCGGCGCAAAACGGCTGCCATCGGCGAGCGCAGCGACCGCCTCCGGACTAACGCCCCAACTCGAGACGAGGGTTCGGAGCACGAGCGACCGCGGGCTATCGTCGCCCATGGCATAGGCGCAGGAAGCGCGCCGGCGTAAGCCGTCGAACACAAGATTGCCGATGGCCGCCCGGTCGCCTGAGCCGGCAAAACGGTGGGCGAGCCCCCAATCCTTGAGAGCCTCCGCCGCCGGCCGCTTGCGCATCGCGATATCGGCGAGAACCTCTATGCCTGCGCTGGCGCGAGCCGCTGGGGTCATCCGGTGAAGGCGATGGTGAGGCGGCCGGCCACGATGATCCACATCAGCGCGAGCCCAATGGCCCCGACGAGGAACACGGGCGCCCTCGCGCCGATACGGTTGGTGGTGAGATGGATAAAGGCGTGCACGAAGCGCGACGCCACGAACAGCCAGCTCAACACAAGCAGGATGGAATCCGCGGTCCGCGTGATCATGGCGAGCAGGATCAGCACGTAGAAGAGGAGCGGCGTCTCGAGCTGATTGTGGTAGGCGTTGCTGATCTGCGTGACGCGGGCGGGCCAGTTCGGTTCGCGCAGCGCCACCGCATAGGCCGGAACCAGGCCGCGCCTGATCGCTCGCAAGCGCAGGACCTGCATCCAGAACAGCAGCACGAAGGTCAGCGCAACTTGCGCGAACACCGGCATCAGCATGGCCTGCATCGACATTGAAGCCTCCCATTGCCCCCTGACGGTCGGCCAGCGTGGCGGCCTTGGCCGCTCTTATACTCTCGATTTCCGCCAAAGTGAGCGGCGGCGGATTTCGCTCCATGAAGAGAAGTTCAATTGACGCGGCGCCCGCGTGAAGCTTTAACAAGGTCAAATTTCGGAAATTCCAGGTCTATGGAGGAAGGAATGCATGTGTTTGGGCGCAAAGCCGTCGCGTCGCGGGCGGCGATCATCGCCGCAACGCTGGCGCTTGCGGCAGGGTTAGGTGGCCCGGTGTTTGCCGAAGATCGGCAAGCTCCGGCCGATCAGACGAAGCCGCAAGTCCTGGTCCCGGCCGACCCGGCGGCTGCGGCGGCGGCGTCCCCCGGATCAGCCGCAAGCGTGGAGGACAGTCCCTGCTTCACCGGCAAGGGCTCGATCAAGGAGGTGCTCGACGGCTGCGCTGCCTTCCTCGCCTCCGGATCGAAGGACACCGACAAGCTCATCGCCGCGCATGGCAACCGCGCCATCGGTCTCGCCGCCACCGGCGATTTCGATGCCGCGCTTATCGAGATGAATGAGGCCGTGGCGCTCGATCCCAAGCAGCCGAACAGCCATTTCATGCGCGCAGCGGCCTACGAGGCCAAAAAGGACTACGACAAGTCGATCGCCGATCTCGACGAGGCCATCCGCCTCGATGCGAGCCGCGGCGACTTCTACATGCTGCGCGGCGTCGTCTTCGGGCAGAAGGGCGATTTCGACCGCGCCATCGTCGAGCTCGACCAGAAGGTCAAGCTCGACCCGAAATCTCCGCAAGGGTATTCGAAGCGCGCCGAACTCTACCGCCAAAAGAAGGACTATGAGCGCGCCGTCGCCGACTATTCGGAAGTGATCAAGCTCGAGCCGGACAAACCCAAAGGGTATATCGATCGCGGCTGGATCAATGTGCTGAAGAACGATCTCGATCACGCCATGGAAGATTTCACTGCGGCGTTGAAGATCCACGAGAACGACGCATCAGCCTTGGTCGGGGTCGGCGTGGTGAAGAGCCGCAAGGGTAAGCCCACCGACGGCAGCCGCGAGATCCAACAGGCGATCACGCTGGAGCCAGGCATCATCGACCAGATCAAGAAGCTCGGCGTGGAGTAGACCACGCGCTCACATCGTCACGTCATGCCCGGACTTGATCCGGGCATCCATTCCGTTTCGTCTCAGTAAGCGGACACGCCAGTGGAATGGATTGCCGGGTGAAGCCCGGCAATGACGAAGTAGGCCCCTACCCCTCGCGCGGATAGTTCGGCGATTCACGGGTGATGGTCACGTCGTGCACGTGGCTCTCGCGCAACGAGGCGGGCGAGATACGGATGAACTCGGCGCGGGCGGCGAACGCGGCGAGGTTGTGAGCGCCGGTATAACCCATCGAGGCGCGCAAACCGCCGATCAGCTGGTGCAGCACGCTTGAAAGCGGCCCCTTATAGGGCACCTGCCCCTCCACCCCTTCCGGCACGAGCTTCAGCGTGTCCTTGATGTCCTGCTGGAAGTAGCGGTCGGCCGAGCCCCGCGCCATGGCGCCGACCGCGCCCATGCCGCGATAGGCCTTGTAGGAACGGCCTTGATACAAATAGACCTCGCCGGGGCTCTCGTCGGTGCCGGCAAGCAGCGAGCCGATCATCACGCAATCGGCGCCGGCGGCGAGCGCCTTGGCGAGATCGCCGGAATATTTGATGCCGCCGTCGGAGATCACCGGCACGTCGTGCTTCTTGGCAACCTCGACGGCTTCGAGCAGCGCCGTGAGCTGCGGCACGCCGACGCCGGCCACGATGCGCGTGGTGCAGATCGAGCCGGGGCCGATGCCGACCTTCACCGCATCGGCGCCGGCATCGATCAGCGCCATAGTGCCATCCCGCGTCGCCACATTGCCGGCGGCCACCTGCACCGCATTCGATTGCCGCTTGATCCGGCCGATGGCCTCGAGCACGCGCGCCTGATGGCCGTGCGCGGTGTCCACCACGATGAGATCGACCCCGGCATCGATCAGCCGCTCGGTGCGGGCAAAACCTTCATCGCCCACGCTGGTCGCCGCAGCCACGCGCAAGCGCCCCTGCTCGTCCTTGCAGGCATGGGGATGGATCCTCGCCTTCTCGATGTCCTTCACGGTGATGAGACCGATGCAGCGATACTCGTCGTCGACCACGAGCAGCTTCTCGATGCGATGCTGATGGAGCAGGCGCTTGGCTTCCTCCATGCCGACGGTTTCGCTGACGGTGATGAGCCGCTCCTTGGTCATCAGCTCGTAGACCGGCTGGTCCGGATTGGTGGCGAAGCGCACGTCGCGATTGGTGAGGATGCCGACGAGCTTGCCGTCGCGGCTGCCGTTTTGTGCCGGCTCCACCACCGGGATGCCGGAGATCTGATGGTCGGCCATCAGCTTGAGCGCTTCGGCAAGGCTCGCCGTGGGATGGATGGTGACGGGGTTCACCACCATGCCTGACTCGAACTTCTTGACTTGCGCCACCTGGGCGGCCTGCGCCTCGGGATTGAGGTTGCGGTGGATCACGCCCATGCCACCTGCCTGCGCCATGGCGATGGCGAGCCGCGCCTCGGTGACCGTGTCCATGGCCGAGG
Organism: Methyloceanibacter sp.; assembly: GCF_050728395.1. Classification (GTDB taxonomy): domain Bacteria; phylum Pseudomonadota; class Alphaproteobacteria; order Rhizobiales; family Methyloligellaceae; genus Methyloceanibacter. Next base: position 924 of record NZ_JBOHJB010000077.1, on the reverse strand, counting down.
AGAGGATGGGAATATGAACGCCGATGGTCCGAGTGACGCGCGAGCTGACATCGACCTTGCTCGGCAGCACGTCGGAGGCGGCCGGCCGAATAAGCACGTCGTCGAAGGTCAGCGCGACCTTGGAGTTCAGCGGAAACTTGGCGTCTGGTGACTGCCCTTCGGGCATCGGCCAACCTCATCTTGGGGCGGGAGGCATCGAAGACGCGAAGCGTCAAAGGCTCGAAGCGTCGGAGGCGCGAAGCGTCCCACCGGTTGGCGGCTTCCTTTAGCAGCTTGCTCCGCTCTTGGGAAGCGAAGCATCGATCTTTGTTAGCGGGAGCGGCCTGATTGGGCCTTCAACTGCGCACGGAGCTGCGGCGCGGCAAACGCGATGAAGCGCTGCACCTTGGCCTGCGGCAGGCGATCTTCGCGATGCAGCAGGCTCACGGGAAGGACCTCAGGCTCGAAGTCCTCAAGGATGAGGCGGAGATCCCCTTCTGCGACGCTGGCCTCGGCCTGATAGGACAATACCCTGGTGATCCCAAGCCCGGCGCGCGCGGCGTCGATTGCGGCGTCGGCGGTATTGACGACAAGGCGCGAATGCACGGGCACTCGCCGCGACTTCGTCGGGCCGGCATAGACCCAGCGCTCGGCCGGCGAATACGACCCGAAGCTGATGCAGTCATGCCCGGCAAGCTCCTGCGGGGTCGCCGGCGTGCCACGTTTGGCGAGATAAGACGGGCTCGCGCAAGTGATGAGGCGAATGCCTCCCACCCGTGTCGCCAGCAGCGAGGAGTCTGGAAGGGCCCCGATCCGCACCGAGACATCGAGCCCCTCCTCGATCAGATCGACGACACGATCGACGAGGAGCAGCCGCGCGGTGACCTGCGGGAAGGCCTCGAGAAACGCGACCACGATGGGCACCACGTGGAGACGGCCGAACAT
>NZ_JBOHJB010000076.1:0-13752 GCF_050728395.1 Methyloceanibacter sp. | reverse complement strand
GGCGTTAGCGAGCACTTGCCGCGCACGGCCTTCACCATCTCCCCTATCGTCCACATTGGCTTAGGCACGGTCTCTTTCCCCCTTCAACGCGGCGCCGACCGCATCGTGATCAGAATAAGGAATGACGGCGCCTTTGATAACCTGTCCCGTCTCGTGCCCCTTGCCGGCGATCAGCAAGATATCCCCGCCTTTCAGGCCGGCGATGGCTTCAGCCACGGCGACCGCGCGGCCGGGGATTTCGATGGCGCCCGGAGCCGCCGCCAGGATTTCGCGGCGAATCTCCTCGGGCTCTTCGCTCCGCGGATTGTCGTCGGTGACCATGGCGATGTCGGCTCTATCCACGGCAACCGCGCCCATTTGAGGGCGCTTGCCCCTGTCGCGGTCGCCACCGCAACCGAACACCACCACTAAGCGGTTCCGCACGTAGGGCCGCAGCGCATCGAGAGCCTTGGCCAGCGCATCGGGAGTATGGGCGTAGTCGATGAAGATGGGGGCGCCGGACTTGGTGGTGCCGGCAAGATCGAGGCGTCCACGCGCGCCGTGCAGGGTCGCAAGCAGCGGCAACACGGTTGCTGGGCTCGCTCCGGTCGCCATGCAGAGCCCCGCGGCAACAAGCGCGTTCGAGGCCTGGAAGGCGCCGACGAGCGGCAGGCGGAAGGCTTCCGTTCCGCCTTCATGCTCGACCGCGAGGCGCTGGCCGAAGCCGTCCCGCTCGGCAGAGATGAGCCTCAAGGCTTTCCCCGCGCGCCCAACCGACATCACGGAGAGTCCGCGCGACTTGGCGAGCGCCGCGACCTCCTCGCCGGCCTTGCTGTCCACGTCGATCACGGCGCCCGCCCCTTGCGGCAGGAGTTCTCCGAACAGGCGGAGCTTCACTTTGAAATAGTCCTCGAAGCTCGAGTGATAGTCGAGATGGTCGCGCGAGATGTTGGTGAAGGCGCCGGCGGCAAGCCGCAGGCCGTCGACGCGGCGCTGCTCGAGCCCATGGCTCGACGCTTCAAGCGCGAGATGGGTGACGCCAGACTTGGCGAGATCGGCAAGGATGCGGTGGAGCTCGACGGGATCTGGCGTGGTGTGGGCGAGGGTTTGCGTGCCTGACGGTCCCACCACGCCGACGGTACCGAGGCTCGCGGCGCGGAACCCCATTTGCTCCCAGAGCTGGCGGACGAAGGAGGCGACCGACGTCTTGCCGTTGGTGCCGGTGACGGCGACGGCGACCTCCGGTTGCGTGCCGAAGAAGCGCGCGGCGATGAGCGCAAGCCTGCGGCGGGGGTCGGCGTCCTCGACCACGGGCGTGCCGCTCGGCGCCTGCCCGCTGCCTTGCGGCATCAGGATGGCGGCGGCACCGCGTGCCAGCGCGTCGGCGATGAAGCGCGCCCCGTCGGTGCGCGATCCGGGAAGCGCTGCGAACAAATAGCCAGGCTTGACGGCGCGGCTGTCGGCGGTCAGTCCCACGATCGGAACCTGCAACCAGGGGGCGGGCAGCGGCGCCTCGGGCCCCATCAACTCACCAAGGGTCATCACCTAACATCCGCCACGCGAAGGCCGAATGGCTCTCGCTACCATGCAGACGGCTCCTGCAGCGCGCGGAACCGGCACAAGTCTAATAGGAGGCGAGGACTTTCGCGTCAAACTTGGGCTGGTCGCCGGGAAGCTTGGGCGCCACGCCGAGAATCGGTGCAATACGCGCCACGATCTTGCCGACAGTAGGCGCCGCATTCACGCCTGCCGTCGCTTCATTATTGGTTTCCGGCACGCGCTTCGGCTCGTCGAGCATGACCAGCACGAGATATTCAGGGGCGTCGGTGGGAAAGACCGAGAGAAAAGAGTTGAGCAGCTCGGAGCCTTGGTAATGGCGCCCAACCACCTTCTCGGCCGTGCCGGTTTTGCCGCCAACACGGTAGCCTTGGGCCTCGGCGCGCTTGCCGGTGCCCTTGAGCACGTTAAGCCGCATGAGCTGGAGCATCGCCTGGCTGGTGGCGGGCTTGAGCACGCTCGGGGATTGCCGCAAGCCCGCCAGGCGGGAGCGCGGCAGGAAGGTCGGCGTCACGGCGAAGCCACCATTGACCAGAGGCAAGGTCGCCGTGGCAAGCTGCAAGGGCGTGACCGAAAGCCCATGCCCGTAGGCGATGGTGATGGTGTTGATCGGCTGCCAGGGCGAGGGAATGAGCGGCGCAGCACTTTCGCCGATCTCGGTGGAGAGGCGGCTCAACAGACCGAGCTTGTCGAGGAAGGCGCGGTGGCGGTTGACGCCGAGAGCGAGCGCCATCTTGGCCGCGCCGATATTCGACGAATAGATGAAGATCTCCGGCACTGTCAGCCGGCGCTTCTTGCCGTGGAAGTCTTCGATGGTGAAGCCGCCGACATGCAGCGGCTGGCTCGCGTCGTAGCTTGAGCGCAACGTGGCGCTGCCGGCATCGAGCGCGCCGGCGACGGTCAGCACCTTGAACACCGAGCCAAGCTCGTAGACGCCCGAGGTCATGCGGTTCAGGCGATCCTTGTCGAGGGCCTGCTCGCGTTGATTGGGGTCGTAGTCGGGCAGCGAGACCATGGCGATGACCTCTCCGCTCGCGATGTCGATGACCGTGCCGGCAGCAGCCTTGGCGCGATAGGTGGCCACGGCGCTGACCAGCTCCTCGCGCACGACGTGCTGCACGCCAAGATCGAGCGACAGCGTCACGGCCTCTCCGCCCACGGCGTTCTCGGGCGCCGACATGGCAAGCTGCGGATTGTCGTCGATGAACTTCTCGATGCCGGCGAGACCCTTGTTGTCGACATTGACGTAGCCGACCACATGACAGGCGGTGGCGCCGACCGGATAGACGCGGCGATATTCCTCGATAAAGCCGAGCCCGGGCTGGCCAAGCTCGTAGATCTCGGCCTGCTGCCTCGGCGTGAGTTCGCGCTTGATGGCGACGAACCTCTTCCCCTGCTTCAGCTTCTCGCGCAGCTCGGCGGTGTCGATGTCCGGCAGAACGCTCGCCACCTGCTCGACCAGCTCGTCCCGGTCGATGACCTTGGCGGGATCGGCATAGAGCGTGGCGCCCTTGATGTCGGTGGCAAGGAGCCGGCCGTTGCGGTCGAGAATGTCGGGCCGGTGCACCGTGGTGGAGATGTCGTGGAGGCCGCCCGCCCCAGGCTCCACGGCGGCAAAGCCGAGGCTCACCAGCCGGCCGGCAATGGCGAGGAAGCTCAGCGCGAAGGCGAGGCAGGCGAGGCGATAGCGGTAGCGGCTCTTCGCCAGAGTGGCCCGTTCGGCGGGCGAAGCCGTAGTGCCCATATGGAGATCGCGGGTCAAGCCTCGGCCTATTCCTCGGGAGGCGAAACAGTCACCGGTGGGGGAATCACCACCGGGGCGCTCGAGCGCGCCTGAACGACAGGCTTGGCTTTGATCGGAACGGTCTTGACCGTCGTTGTCTTGGTGGCTACCGGCAGGTCGTCATCGAAACTGGCGGGGGCGGAGGGAGCCGCCGCGACCCCAGGCAACGCCACGGATTTCACCTTGTTGGAAGGACCCGATGGCGCCGGCAGCGTTTCGTCAGCCGCCTCGATGCGGGCGCGCTCGAAGTCGTTGTCGGAGACGGTGTCGAGAGTGACGAGTTGCTGCGGCCGCGCCGGCGCAAGCTTCAGATGCTTTTCAGCCAGCCGCTCGATGCGCTCCGGCCGGTTGAGCAGGCTCCATTCGGCGCGAAGCACCGCAACGGCATCCCGCTCAGTCTCGATGTCCTTGCGCAAGCCCCCGATGTCTTCATCGAGCGCGCGCGCCTCGTATTTCCCCTCATAGATGACGTAGGCGACGGCGACCAGCGCGAGCACCAGGCAGATATTGACGAAACGCAACATGGACTAAATCGATCCCCCAAAACCTGCCGTCTAGGCAGGAAGCGCTATGCGCGGCACCCCCAAGCTTGCCAGGTCGAGAGCATGCGGCGGAGCGTCCGTGCGTTCGCCAGCCCTAAGGCGCGCAGAGCGGGCACGGGGGTTCAGCCTGATCTCGTCCTTTGATGGTGATAACGGACGACGGTTAAGAAGTCGGAAGCTTGGCAGAAAAGTTGAGCGCCCCTGCTCCGGCAGATGGCGGGAGGCGCGGGGGGCGGGCATGCTTCGCGCCGCAAAAAAGCGCTTGGCGATGCGGTCTTCGAGCGAATGGAAGGTGACGACAGCGAGCCGCCCCGTAGGCCTTAGCAAATGCTCGGCGGCGCTCAAGCCGCGTGCGAGCTCGAGCAGCTCCTCATTGAGATAGAGTCGAAGCGCCTGAAACGTCCGCGTCGCCGGGTGCTTGGTCTCGTCATGCCTCCGGCCGAGCACCCGGGCGACGATGTCGGCAAGCTCGGCCGTCCGCGTGATCGGCGCGTCTGTCCGGTGCGCCACGATGGCGCGGGCGATGGCGCGGGCGCGCTTCTCCTCGCCGAGCATAGAGATGATAGCGGCAAGGTCGCGTTCGGGCAGCGCATTGACGAGGTCGCTTGCAGTTGCGCCTTCGGCGCCCATGCGCATATCGAGGGGGCCGTCCTGGCTGAAGGAAAAGCCGCGCTCGGGTTCATCGAGCTGCATGGAGGAGACGCCGAGGTCGAGCGCCACGCCGTCGATTGCGGCAATGCCTTCGCGCTCGGCGATTTCGCGCATCTCGGCATAACGGCCGAGCACGAATTTCAGGCGTCCGGGAAAACGTTCTTCGAGCGCGCGTGCGAACTCTTCGGCATGCGGGTCGCGGTCGATGGCGAGCACGGTGCAGCGCGCCGATTCGAGGAGCCCGCGGCTATAGCCGCCGGCGCCGAAGGTTCCATCGATGAAGTGTTTGCCGTCGCGGGGGTCGAGCGCCTCAATGACTTCGGAGAGCATCACGGGAATGTGGCGGGCCGGTCCGCCGGCGGCGGTCAAACCCACGCCGCGACCCGCCATCATTCCCGTGCTCCCTCTGGCCCGCCGCTTCCGCGGCGCCCCGCGCCGAGCAGTTTGCGGAGATCGCGGACCTTTTGGCGCGCTTCCGCCAAATGGGCTTCAAATCGGCCTGGCTCCCACATCTGGAACTTCTCGCCGAGGCCGACAAAAGTGATGTGCGTAGTGATGCCGGCGTGCTCCCTGAGCCGCTCCGGCAGAATGGTGCGCCCGTCCTGATCGATTGAAAGGATTTCGCTCGTCCCGAAGAGAGCAGTGGCGAGATGATCGCGTTCGTCCGAATAGGGCGCCAGATCCTCGACAAGGCCGTTGATCTTGTCGACCAGCCGCTGGCCTCCTGCGTCGAGCGCAGGCGCATCGAGCGACGGATAGCAATAAATGCCGTCAAGGCCGTCCTTGGCGAGGACTGAGCGGAAAGATGCCGGAACGGACACTCGGCCTTTGGTGTCGATCTTATTGGTGAAAGCCGAGACAAATTGGTCCATCTCCCCCTCTGAGCACCTGACTGACTGGAAGACTTGAGCGAACCACCAAGGTGCAAGACCGTTGCCTCACCGGAGATCGGGTGGGAGAGGCGGCGCGGATCCCCCCGTGGCCTCGTAAGGAGCGCTGCCTGACCTCCCCCACCTACTCACCGAACGGGCAAATCATGGGATAGCATGGGAAATTATGGGTGGTCAAGGAATCTCATGGGGATAAGCTTAACGCCGATGGTATTTCTGTGGGTAAAGGCGCGCGTGTCAGCGAAGTCCTCCCCGCTCCTTTGAATTGGCGGATGGCGGCGAAGCGGTTTACAAATGACGAATCAAACGTGGCGGGCCTTGAGCCACGCCACGACACGGGGAAACAAAATCAGAGGCTCGGCGTCGGCGTTCATGCTCTTGAAGCGATACTCAGCGACGCTCGGGCTCGCGGCGATCATGGCCGTGGCAAGCGCCCTTGCACTCGCCGCCAATGACGCAAACCAATTTCCCTTCGCGAGGCTTGGGCCGCCCGATGCGCCGGTCAAACTCTACACCGTGGAGCGCGGCGAAGGCCCGCCGGTGCTGCTGATCCACGGCTTCGGCACCAACAGCTTCACCTGGCGGCATGTTGCGCCGGACCTTGCGCGCGACCACAAGGTGATCGCCGTCGACCTCAAGGGTTTCGGCCGCTCCGACAAGCCGTTCGACGAGCGTTATGCGGCGAGCGACCAGGCGGAGCTGCTCGCCCAACTCATCCTCGACCGCGACCTCCACAATCTCACCATCGTCGGGCACTCTTTCGGCGGCGGCATCGCGCTCCTGCTCGCGCTCGAGGCCGATACCCGCCTGCACGGGCGAATCGCCAAGCTCGTGCTGCTCGACACCATCGCCTATCCGCAGGCCATCCCGGTGTTCTTCAAGCTGCTCGACCGGCCCGTCCTATCCCAGGTCGGGGTGCGCATGGCGCCGCCTTCGGTGCAAATCCAGATGGCGCTCAGAATCGCTTATTTCGACAACAGCAAGATCGGCGACGACGAGATCGAGGCCTATGCCGCGCCGATGAAAACCGCAGCCGGCAAGCACGCGCTGATCCATAGCGCCCGGCAGATCATGCCTCCCGATGCGGAGGAGATCGCCGCCCGCTATTCGACCATCGCGCTGCCCACGCTCATTCTGTGGTGCGACCACGACCGCATCGTGCCGGTCGAGATCGGCATCAAGCTCGCGCGCGAGATGCCGAACGCCAATTTCCGCGTCATCGACCAATGTGGGCACATGCCGCAGGAAGAGCAGCCCGAAGCGACCATGCTGCAAATCCGCCAATTCCTGGGCACGCCGCTCGATAAATAAGTTTTTCTTATGCCCATCATAGGAAAATCCTATTTGCCCTGATGGTGCAGTGCACTCAAGGTCTCCTCATCAACGCCGGGCGTATCGTTCGGCTGTCAGTGGATGAGGATGATAATGCTCAAAAAACCGACCCTAACGACGACGGCTGGAGCGCCGATCGCCGACAATCAGAACTCCATCACGGCGGGGCCGCGCGGACCGGTCCTGCTGCAGGACTACCAGCTCATCGAGAAACTTGCCCATCAGAACCGGGAGCGCATCCCGGAGCGCACCGTGCACGCCAAAGGGTGGGGCGCCTACGGCACGCTCACCATCACCGGCGACATCTCGAAATACACCAAGGCCAAGGCGCTGCAGCCGGGTTCCAAGACGCCGATGCTGGCGCGCTTCTCAACGGTCGCAGGCGAACTCGGCGCCGCCGATGCCGAACGCGATGTGCGCGGCTTTGCGCTTAAATTCTACACCGAGGAAGGCAATTGGGATCTCGTCGGCAACAACACGCCGGTGTTCTTCGTGCGCGATCCCTACAAGTTCCCAGACTTCATCCATACCCAGAAGCGGCATCCGAAGACCAACATGCGCTCGCCGACGGCGATGTGGGATTTCTGGTCGCTGTCGCCTGAGAGCCTGCACCAGGTCACCATCCTGATGTCGGATCGCGGGCTTCCGGTCTCGGTGCGCAACATGAACGGCTACGGCTCGCACACCTTCTCGCTGATCAACGCATCAGGCGAGCGGCACTGGGTCAAGTTCCACTTCAAGACGGAACAGGGACACAAGCACTGGACCAACAAGGAAGCCACCGAGATCGTCGGCCGCACCCGCGAGTCGACGCAGGAAGACCTGTTCAATGCCATCGAGATGGGCGACTTCCCGCGCTGGAAGATGCAGGTGCAAATCATGCCGGAGTCGGATGTCGGCAAGCACTGGTACAATCCCTTCGACCTGACCAAGGTCTGGCCGCATGCGGACTACCCGCCGATCGACATCGGTTATTTCGAACTCAACCGCAATCCTGAGAACTATTTCCAGGAGATCGAGCTTGCCGCCTTCTCGCCGTCGAACGTGGTGCCGGGCATCTCCTGGTCGCCGGACAAGATGCTGCAGGCGCGTATCTTCTCCTACGCCGACGCCCATCGTTACCGCCTCGGCACGCATTACGAGATGCTGCCGGTGAACGCATCGAAATGCCCGATCCATCACTATCACAAGGACGGACCGATGCGCTTCTTCGAGCAGAAGACCGGCAATGTCGACGCCTTCTACGAGCCGAACTCATTCGGAGGCGCCGCACAAGACGAGCGCTTCGCCGAGCCGTCTTTGACAATCTCGGGCGACGCCGAGCGCTACAATCACCGCGACGGTAACGACGACTACAGGCAGGTCACGGCGCTGTTCAATCTGTTCGACGCTGGGCAGAAGGCGCGGCTCTATCTCAACGTGGCGGAAGCCATGTGGGGCGTGCCGCATGATATCGCCGAGCGGCAGCTCGCCCATTTCAGACGCGCGCATCCAGACTATGAGGCCGGCGTCCGCCGCGAGCTCGACAAGATGACCCGCGCCAAGGCGTCCGAGATCGCCCAGCAGCAGAAGATGCCGCAAGGCGTCGAGGCCGCCGAGTAGCGCGTAGGCCTCGACAAAAACCGGCGCGTGGCGATCCTTCTCCCACGCGCCGGTTCGTTTCAGGTCGTGAAGCTAGAGTGTTGAGCTGCTTCCGCGGCCGCTCGGGCGGCTCCCGTCGGCATGACCGTTTTTGGCAGCAGCGGCCGCGGTCAGCTCGGCAAAGCTGTTAAACCGCTGAACGCCATTTCCTGTTTGGATTTCGATCGATCCGTCTTCGTAGATCGAGTACGCGCGCCCGGCGACCTCTCCCCTTTTGACGATCTTGCGCTTAGGCTCAGCTGTTGTTGCTTGATCGTCAACCTCGGCAGACTCCTCGGTGACAACGTCCTCTTCGGCTGCATGACCCTGCCAGGGGCGAATGTGCCTAGCGATCGTTTCGTAAAAATGCCGCACAGCCTCTTCGACCGCTGGGACGAAATTCTTCGTGCCCACGAACCTGCTTCCCAGAACGGAAACTGTAGCAATCTCGAAATAAGCCGGTCCTGCGCCAGCGCCGTCGATGCGCGCTGCATTCAGATTTTCGCGTAGCTGACCTAGTGTGGCATCCGATTTGACTCCGCGATCCCAAACGCAGGTGATCACGGCGGAGGGGTCGCTCTCCGCAGGAAGCTGGTTGATAAGCCATCGCAAGCGCGCTTGGTAGCGTTGTCGGTCCTGGCGGGCGTCGACCCAGAAGCGACAAATCACGTTCCTCGCCAACGCATTTGCTACCACCTCGATTGAGGCAGGGAGTTTAGGAAAGTCGAATGAAGCACGCAGAACGTGGTCAGCTGCGAATTCCGCCGCCTCTTCTGATAGTCGCAAATCTTGATCGTCGCGGTGACCTCGACTCAGATGCGGTGTCACGGGCAGTTGGAGTTCGCGGGTCAACCTTATGCAGATGCTAGCCTGAGCCTGGTGCCAAGAACGCACGGCCTCCATAAGGTCGGGGTCACCTCTCGGAGTGGATGCGGCGGCGCCAATCCTTTGTATCAATGGGGACCACCCCGACGGCATTTGGGTGAAGCACTTAATGTCAGTGCTGTCGTGGTCGAGGTATCTCACCACCTCTCTGAGAATAAAATTCTGCTCGTAGTCGAAATCTAGATCGGCTCCCAAGAGGAGGTCCGCACGCATCGCGAGATACGGCCATGACCAGTGGTAAAGCTCGAGGTTTCTGATTTCTTTTGGGACCGCGTATGGAATGTGGTCGGGACGCGGAGTCAATTCGTTGGAGATGGTGATGATTGCATTGACTTTGTTTGCCCGCGCGAGTCTTGCATATTGGGCCAATTGCTCAGGCTCAATTTTACAAGTTCCGATCTTCGATTCGACTATCGCGCGCCATTGCCGGCGTCCGGTGTCCAAGATTAGCAGGCCGTCGTGACGGCAGTTGAGGCCTTCCGGCTGTATCTTGAAGATTGCCTCGGTGTAGGCGTCAATTGAGGCTCCGTTCCCCACCTTTTGCCTGATCTCACCAAAGATCGTGCGTGCATAAGGTTGCACGACCCGTAGCGAGGACAAAAGCACCGAACAGGCGGAGCGTTCTTTTTGGTTGGCAGCGCCGGCTGGAATCAGCCGTGCGACATCGCCCTGCTTAAGATAATCCGGGAGTTCAGCCATCGTCAGTTCCCCCCTCTGACGTACTCGCCGATCCGTACTATGGCAGGTTGTGGCTTAAGGGGCTAGCCACCAGGGGGATAGGCTCGAAGGGTTTGGAGACTGGCGCGTGGAGGCCTCTCCACGCGCCAGCCATAGACATGTCACCAAGCCTATAAGCCGGGTTCTGTACCGCGCCCTGCATGGGGACGCGGCGATGGCCATTCATCTCGTGCGCCTGTCGCCAGGCGCCTCTTGCGACCAACCCGGGCGGCTCGTCTGGAAACGGGACTGGCGGTTTTGAGGCCGCCGCGCCGCCCCTATTCGGTCTTGCTCCCGGTGGGGTTTGCCGTGCCGCTCCTGTTGCCAGGACCGCGGTGCGCTCTTACCGCACCCTTTCACCCTTACCTCGAAAATCGAGGCGGTTTGCTTTCTGTGGCACTGTCCCTGGGGTCGCCCCCGCCGGAGGTTATCCGGCACCGTGCTTCCAAGGAGCCCGGACTTTCCTCCCTGCCTGCCGATACGCTGGCAACTGGCAGAGCGGCCATCCGGCCTGCTGACGGGGGTAATAAGGGGCTTTCGGCGCTTGGCGTCAAGCTGCAGCGTCATCCTTCGCGACGGGCCGTTCCGGCCCTCCTCAGGATGAGGACAATCCCCTCATGCTGAGGAGCCGCAAAGCGGCGTCTCGAAGCATGAGGCCAGTGAAGCTGAACTCGCTTCGCCTCGACCGATCCTGAGCTAAGCCGTCAGTTCGTTTCCTCGATATCCATGCCGTCGAACGTGTAGCGCGGCACCTGCGTCCACACGCCGTCTTCTTGCACCGGCACCTTGTGCACCTTGACGTTGTCGACCACGAGCTTGCCGGTCTTTTGGTTCACCCAAAAGTCGATGTCGTAGTACTGGTCCTGGCTCCCCGGCTTGCGGAAGTCGGTGCAGGCGAAATATTCCCCCTCCTTCTTGAGGTGGCGCACCGGCATGTGCATCTCCACAAATTCGAGCGGCAGGGTCTCGCCGGTCTTGTCGTCCTTGATCGGAAGGTTGCCGTCCTTGTCCTTATGGGTGGCGATGTAGCCGTGGATGGCGCTCATCACCTGCCAGGCGCGGGTCACCTCCATATCGCCAGGGTGTTCGCCTGCCGGCAACCACCACCAGGCCTGCGGCGAGCGCGTGATCATGACCCAGCTGTCGCCTTCCTGCTTCGGACCTTTCTGCACGCGGATGTCCATCAATTTCAGGTCCTGACCCTCAGGCTTGAACCAAAAGTCGATGGCGTATTTCTTTTTCGGCTCATCCTTGTCGTGAAAGACAGCGTTCGGGAACCAACCATAACCTTCCATGCCGCGCGTGATCTTGAACTCGTCAAAGACGAGATGGAGATCGGCGTTGAGCTTCGGATCGCGGAACACGAAGGCGCCGTCCTTGCTCCGCTCGTCGATCACCTTCTTCGCCGCGGCGTTGGCGTCATCCTCGGTGAAATTCTTGGTCTTGCCGCTCGTCGCGGCACTTTTCTTCGCCGCGACGAAGTCTTGCGCCTTCTTGATGTTGGCGTCGGCGTTCTGGAGGAAGGTCTCCTTCGATTTCTCCGACGAGAAGCAATAGACCTTGCCGTCAGAAGCGGTCCAATTCACCGAGCAGTCGGTCTTTATGGTCTGGCCTTCGGACATACCCATGGCGCAAGAGTTGTCGAATTGGCCCTTGACCGGCGCAGGTGTTGCGGACGGCGCTGGCGTCATCGCCGGAGTTGCCGGAGTTGCGGCATCTTCCGCCGCTGCCGGGCCCGCCGCAGCAAGGCCAAGCAGCAGAGCTGCCGCCGCAGCGGACAGGATTGGGGCCCTAGTCATGGCGTTTCTCCTTGTAAGCTTTTGGATTGGCCAAGATGCGAGCCTAGAGAATGCCGCTTCTTGGCGGATTTCTGCCTCGGGTATGGAACCGAAGTCAGGCTTCGTCCAGTCGCGTCTTTGTGATCGGCGCGGGCTTTCTTTGCCGTCTCACGCTACTGGCGTTTCTTGCAGAGCCGCAAGCAGCCGGCCGAGCGTGTCGCGCGTCGAAGTATCGGCGCGGCCGTCGATGCGCCCTTGGCGGAAGTGGCGCTGGAAAGCCTCGACCACTTTCTCGAGCCCCGTGCCATAGGTGCTGGTGAGTTCCACCCCATAGCCGAGGCCGGCAAGATCCTGCTGGAGCTTCAGCACCTCTGCCCCTTCATCCCCAGGCCCAAGGCCCTGATCCTCGCCCAAGGGCGCAGGCTCGACCCAGAGCCCGACGCCGGCTCGAGCCAGCCGCGCCCAATCGAATTTCTCTCCGGGATCGCGCTTGCGTCCGGGTGCAATATCGGAGTGCGCCACCACCCGCTCGCGACGGATGGGATGGCGCCCCAAGATGTCGATGCACAGCCCCTCCACGCTACGCATCTGCGCCTCGGGGAAATCGCAGTAGCCGAACTCGTGACCGGGATTGTGAATCTCGATGCCGATCGAGCAGGAATTGAGGTCGGTTTCGCCCGCCCACAGGCTTTGCCCGGCATGCCAGGCGCGTTCGGCTTCGCGCACCATTTGCGCGATGCGTCCGTCCTCGTCGACAAGGTAGTGGCAGGAGACCTTCGACTCTTCCCGCGTCAGCCAGTCGAGCGCCGCATCGGAGGACTCCATGCCGGTGTAATGCAGCACCAGCATGTCAGGCACGCGGCCGTCTCGCCTTGGCTCACGATTCGGCGACGGACACCAGAGCGTGGCAAGCTGGCTGTCGGGAGCTGCGGTCATGATCTCTTATTCCTCATGCTGAGGAGCGGCCGCAAGGCCGCGTCTCGAAGCATGATCCTTCGAGACGGCCGCGTTCCGCGGCCTCCTTAGGATAAGGGTTGCGCAAGCGGCCAAGGGCAGAAGCCTAAATCCCGCGCTCCTTGGCGATCTGGCCATAGGCCTCGTTGATGACGGCGATCTTCTCGGTGGCGATGGCGATGAACTCCTTCGGCACGCCGCGGGCGATCAATTTGTCCGGATGGTTGTCGGACACGAGCTTGCGGTACTGGCTCTTCAGAGCGTCATTGCTGATCGACGGGTCGATGCCCAGAACCTCGTAGGGATTGCGTTTGGCCGCGGTGACGTGGCGCGCCTTGATATAGGCGAACTCGGTGTCGCTGATGCCGAAGCGCTTGGCCACCTGCTGCAAGAACTGCTCCTCGCGCGGATGCAGCACCTCATCGGCCTTGGCGATGTGGAACAGGCCTTCGAGCACGTCCTCGAGCAGCTTGCGGTTGCCCTTGAACATGACGGCAAGCTGCTCGGCATAGGCCTCGTAGCCGGCCACGTCCTGCTTGGCGAGATTGAAAACGCGAGCGACGTTCTTCATCTCGCCTTCAGGCACCTTGAACACTTCCTTGAAGGCATTGACCTCGTCCATGGTGACGACGCCGTCAGCCTTCGCCATCTTGGCGCCGAGCGCGATCACGCCCACGGTGAAGGCCACCTGGTTCTCGGCCGGACCGTCCTGCTCCTGATCGCGATCGATGACATAGTGCCCGGCGACACCGCCGAGCAGAGCGCCGATAGGTCCGCCGATTGCGAGCCCCGCCGCGGCGCCGGCCAACTTTCCCCAAATCGACATTGCCAAGCCCCCCAACAAGTACCGGCTAGAGCATAAGGATTTTTGCCGCGTACCGCATGCGGATAATCGTCTCGTGGCCGTTCGTTTCAGGCCCGCTCAAGACCTCGACGGGACCGGCCCGGAATCGCGAAAATTGGCCAGGATCGACAGTTTGGGCTCGTCGATCTCAAGCCCGGCGGCAAGCCGCCTCTCGACATGGATGGAGCGGGCGAATGTCCAGGCGAACAGCCACAGAGCC
>NZ_JBOHJB010000075.1:0-13953 GCF_050728395.1 Methyloceanibacter sp. | reverse complement strand
GCTCACCACGGTGTCCCCGCATCTCGAGCAACTGAAGAAGGAGGGCGAGCAGGGGCGCCGGCAGATGAACCAGTACACGCGCTACGGCACGGTGCTGCTCGCCGGGCTGCAGGCTTATGGCATCGCCGTGGGGCTGGAAGGCGCCGGCAATGTGGTGCTCGATCCTGGGTGGTTCTTCCGCCTCACCACGGTGATCACGCTGGTCGGGGGCACTATCTTCTTGATGTGGCTCGGCGAGCAGATCACGGCGAGGGGCGTGGGCAACGGTATTTCGCTCATCATTTTCGCAGGCATCGTGGCGCGGCTGCCACACGCGGTGCTCGGCACGCTCGAACTCGGCCGCACCGGCTCGATGTCGACCGGGCTGATCCTTGCGCTCATCATCATGGCCGTGGTGGTGATCGCCGTCATCGTGTTCATGGAGCGGGCGCAGCGGCGGCTGCTCGTACAATATCCCAAGCGCCAGGTTGGGAACCGCATGTTCCAGGGCGATTCCTCGCACCTTCCGCTCAAGCTCAACAGCGCCGGCGTGATCCCGCCGATCTTCGCCTCGTCGCTGTTGTTGTTGCCCATCACCTTCGCCAATTTCTCCGCCGGTCAGGGACCGGACTGGCTCACCACGGTCACCACGCTGCTCGGGCAAGGCCAGCCTCTGCACATCCTCATTTATGTGGCGCTGATCATCTTCTTCGCCTTCTTCTACACCGCGGTCGTGTTCAATCCGAAAGACACCGCCGACAACCTGAAGAAGTATGGCGGCTTTCTGCCCGGCATCAGGCCTGGGGAGCGAACGGCGGAATATATCGACTACGTGCTCACCCGCATCACCGTGGTTGGAGCCCTCTATCTCGCCGCCGTCTGCGTCCTGCCTGAGATCCTCGTCTCTTATGCCGGAGCGCCGTTCTATTTCGGGGGCACCTCGCTGCTGATCGTGGTGAGCGTCACCATGGACACCGTGGCTCAGGTGCAGAGCCATCTCTTGGCCCATCAATATGAAGGACTGATCAAGCGGGCCAAGCTCAGGGGAGCGCGACGGCAATGATCCTGGTTCTGCTTGGTCCTCCCGGCGCCGGCAAGGGAACCCACGCCAATCTTCTCGAAACCAAACGTTCGCTCGTCAAGCTTTCCACCGGGGACATGTTGAGAGCGGCCGTGGCCGCGGGCACGGAACTCGGCCGCAAGGCAAGCGTCATCATGGAGCGCGGCCAACTCGTGCCGGACGAGATCGTGATCGGGCTGATTGCCGAGCGGCTCGATGCCGGCAGTAAGGGCGAGGGCTTTATCCTCGACGGTTTCCCGCGCACCATCGCTCAGGCCGAGGCGCTTGACCGCCTGCTTGCCGAGCGGGGAACGACGCTCGATGGAGTGATCGAGATGCAGGTCGATGACGAAGCCCTGGTTGAGCGCATCGTCGGCCGCTTCACCTGCGCCAATTGCGGCGAGGGCTACCACGATAGCTTCATGCAAACGAAGGTGCCTGGCGTCTGCGACCGCTGCGGATCGACCGAATTTGTGCGAAGGCGCGACGATAACGAGGAGGTGGTCCGGTCGAGGCTCGAGGCCTATTACGCCCAGACCGAGCCCCTGATCGGCTATTACAAACGCCAAGGAAAGCTAGTGTCCGTGGATACCATGTCAGAAATCGACGTCGTGCACCCTGCCATGATGCAGGCCTTGGATGCGATTAAGTCTAAATCGGTGGAGACCCCCGGTTGACCTTGTCAAGCGGAATCGCTAGATAGGGCACGACCCATTTCTGGATAGGAACGACCGGTCCCGGGGGGCGGTGCCTTCCCGAGGTCGGTTTTGCTGCGTTCCATTGCTAATTGCTTTTAGATTTCAGCACGTTAAGGCGTGCTTCGAGGAGAAAGCTTCGTGGCCCGAATTGCAGGTGTAAATATCCCGTCCAACAAGCGGGTGCAGGTGGCGCTCACCTATATCCATGGCATTGGCGATACGTTTGCCAAGCAGATCTGCGGCAAAGTGAACATTCCGCCGGAGCGGCGGGTCAGCCAGCTTACCGAATCGGAGATTATCCAGATTCGCGAGGTGATCGACCGGGACTACATGGTCGAGGGCGACCTTCGACGCGACGTTGCAATGAATATCAAGCGATTGATGGATCTTGGCTGTTATCGAGGCTTGAGGCACCGACGCGGCTTGCCGGTGCATGGCCAGAGGACCCACACCAATGCGCGGACGCGCAAAGGTCCAGCCAAGCCGATCGCAGGCAAGAAGAAGTAAGCGTTTCAATCGAGCCCGGCTGGAGCGTGATCTTCGGCCGGAGCCAATTTGTGAAGATGCGGGAATAAAGCATGGCCAAAGACAAGACACGCGTTCGCCGCCGGGAAAAGAAGAACATCACCTCCGGCGTCGCTCATGTGCATGCAAGTTTCAACAACACCATGATCACCATCACCGACGCGCAGGGAAACACCATTTCCTGGTCGTCGGCGGGGGCCATGGGGTTCAAGGGATCGCGCAAATCAACGCCCTATGCGGCGCAGGTCGCTGCCGAGGACGCCGGCAAGAAGGCCATGGAACACGGCATGAAGAATCTCGAGATCGAGGTTCGCGGGCCGGGTTCAGGCCGCGAATCGGCGCTTCGCGCGCTGCAGTCCGCGGGCTTCACCATCGTCACCATCCGCGATGTAACGCCGATCCCGCATAACGGCTGCCGGCCGCGCAAGCGGCGGCGCGTCTAAGGGGAAGGCAATAGTCCTCATGTTACACGCGGATTCTCGCAAGCTGGGCCAGGCGGCCCCGCTTAAGGACCAGGAAAGGGCCCTCCAGGTGCTGCAGAAGAACTGGCAAGATCTCATCAAGCCCACCAAGCTCAACGTCTCCTCGGGCCGCGACGCGGCGCGTTTCGCGCTCGTCGTAGCTGAGCCGCTCGAGCGCGGGTTCGGGCTTACCCTCGGCAACGCGCTTCGCCGCGTGTTGCTCTCCTCCCTGCAAGGTGCGGCGATCACCTCGGTGCATATCGACGGGGTGCTGCACGAGTTTTCCTCGATTGCCGGCGTGCGCGAGGATGTCACCGACATCATCCTCAACATCAAGGAGATCGCGCTCCGCCAGCATGCCGAGGGCGTGAAGCGCATGGTGTTGAAGAAGGAAGGGCCGGGCGTGGCCAAGGCCGGCGATATCGAGACCGGCGCCGACATCGAGATCCTCAATCCGGATCACGTGATTTGCACGCTCGACCAGGGTGCGTCGATCCGCATGGAGTTCACTACCACGACCGGCAAGGGCTATGTCCCGGCCGAGCGCAACCGCCCCGACGACGCGCCGATCGGCTTCATCCCGGTCGACTCGCTCTATAGCCCGGTGCGCAAGGTTTCCTATCGCGTGGAGAACACTCGCGAAGGCCAGATCCTCGACTACGACAAGCTCACCATGGAAATCGAGACCAACGGCTCGGTGCGGCCCGAGGACACCGTGGCTTTGGCCGCGCGCATCGTGCAGGACCAGCTCTCGGTGTTCGTCAATTTCGAGGAGCCGAAGAAGGAAATGCCGTTCGAGCGGCAGCCTGAGCTCGTGTTCAACGCGGCGCTGCTCAAGAAGGTTGACGAGCTTGAGCTGTCGGTCCGCTCGGCCAACTGTCTCAAGAACGACAACATCGTCTATATCGGCGACCTCATCCAGAAGACCGAGGCCGAGATGCTGCGGACCCCGAATTTCGGCCGCAAGTCGCTGAACGAGATCAAGGAGGTTCTCGCCTCCATGGGCCTGCATCTCGGCATGGAAGTGCCGGACTGGCCGCCGGAAAACATCGAAGAGCTGGCTAAGCGCTTCGAGGATCATTACTGATCGGACGCCGCAAGCCGGCAATCCAGGGGTTATCAAAATGCGTCACCGCAACGCGGGCCGGAAGCTCAATCGTACAGCCAGTCATCGCTCGGCATTGTTCTCGAGCCTCGCGTGCGCCCTGATCAAGCACGAGCAGATCGTGACCACTTTGCCCAAGGCGAAGGACCTCCGCCGCGTGGCCGACAGGCTGATCACGCTCGCCAAGAGAGGCGATCTGCATGCGCGGCGGCTGGCCATGTCGCGCATTCGCGACGAGGCCATGGTGGCGAAGCTGTTTGGGACGCTCGGCCCCCGTTATGCCGACCGCGCCGGCGGCTATACGCGGGTGTTGAAGGCAGGCTTCCGCTATGGGGATTCGGCGCCCATGGCCGTGATCGAGTTGGTCGATCGCGACGAAGCGGCGCGCGGCCTCGATTCAGGTCCGGTGCCAGAGCGCGACGCCGAGGCGGCCCAAGCCGCGGCGTAAGCGTTTCGTTCACCGCAGATTTTGGAAAAGTGGGAGCGCCGGCTCAAATGGCGCGCCTTTGACGTCTATTTGTTGTCGTTGTCGTCTTTGTCGCCTTCCGGAGCTTTGCTGTCGTCGCTGCCGTAGTGGGCGGTGTTGGCCTTTTCCTTGATACCTGTGAGGCCGGCATTGAAGATGTCGGTGACCTTCTTCTTCGCGTCCTCATCGCTCGCGCCTTCGGCATCAAAACTAGCCTGCCAGACGATTTCGATGCGATCCTCTTCGTCGTCCTTGCCTATGCGGAGCGTCGCCTTGTAATTCTTGACCGGCAGCGGGCTTTCGACAATCTCGTAGCTGTAGCTTGTGGCGTCGGTCCCAGTCAGCTTCTCCTTGATCTTGCCGCCGTCCTTGAGGGTGAGGGTTCTGAAGGTAATGTCGCCCTCCTTTGTCTCGACGCAGTCGGCGACGGCAGGATGCCATTGCTTAATGTCGCAGAAGCCGCCCACCAATTTCCAGATCTCGTCCGGCTTGCCTGGGGCCTCCCTCCTTTTCTCGACATCGACGGCCTCGGCTGCCGCACTCCAGGCTATGAGCACCGCGAGAGCGACCAAAATCGACTTAAGCATACCCATGCGCTTCTCTCCACTTCTTGAGGTTTTTGATCGGAAATAGGTCAGCCGGCATCTTATTTAAATGGGCTGGTCGAACAAGTGGCTCACGTGGCAAAAGCAGGGGGTATTCGTCGGCAAAGAAGAACTCGCACCACGGGGTGAGCTGCCGCCGCGACTCACTGATTGCCGGGATGAAGTGTGAGTTCGCCGATGATGCGGTCGTCATACGCTGGAAGTTGGGTATGGCGGACCGACTGGGCAAGCGTGTAGACCTCGGACTGCGTTTTCTTTGCGATGTCGTGAAGCGTCAATCCGGGCTGGCCAAGCAGCTCGACGAAGGTGCGGGTGAAGACCGAATTGGGGCTCGGGTCATTGTCGTTGAGCCGGTCGAGGGCGGCTTGACCTTCTCCTGCCGAGTAGAGCACGAACACGCCGGTTGGTACTCGCATCATGGTAAGGCCTCTGGTCCCGCCAATGCCACGTCCAGCCGTCTTGAAGGGATTGTCGCGGCAGGCGTCAAGGACGAGCATCGCCACCTTGGCACCGTGCTCCTGCATCTGATCAACCACCGCGTTCGCGGCTATTCCCTCTCCCGTGATGAGGCCTTCCTCTCCTTCGCTCGCCTGGGGGGAATCAACGCCCAAGAGGTAGTTCACGCCGCCGACTTCGACACCGTGGCCGGCAAAGAAGAAGAAGGCGATATCGCCTTCGCGCACCTTGTTGGCGAATTCGACCAGCTTCGTGTTGATGGTCCGCCTCGTGGCATTTTCCGACGCCAGTACTTCGAAGCCGAGTTTGGTCAGCCCTTCACCAACGGCTCGAGCATCGTTCACGGCCTTCTGCAACGGGGGCAGGCTTTCATAGCGGTCATTGCCGATGACGAGAGCAATGCGACGGTCCGCGTCTGCGGCGGTCTGTGGCAGCTGCGGTGTGACCTTAGCGATTTCATGGTCTGGAGCGACTGGAGGTTCAACCGTGATTGCCTGGGGTCGCTCGGGGGGCGGCGTCTGGGCAACAGCAGCAGGAGCTTCAGCAAACGCCTTTGTCGGATCTTCGCCATCGTGAAGGGCAATGGAGATTCTTTTGATGCCCTTGACGCCTTCGTAAAGGAGGTCGGTTATCCTTTTTTGGGCCTCGGCCGCGCTCGCGCCGTTGGCATTGAAATCGGACTGCCAATAGATCGCGGTTCGGTCTGGCTCGTCATCGAACTCGACCCAGAGTTTCGACTTGTAATTCTTGACGGGAAGGGTGCTCTCGACGATCTCAGAGCTGTAGCCTAAGTCCTCAGTGCGGCTCAGTTTCTCCTTGATCTTGCCGCCATCTTTCAGCGTGAGCGTGCGGAAGGTTGCCGAGCCCTCCCGAGTCTCTTCGCAACTTGCAACTGCGGGGTGCCAAATTCTTATAGCGCAGAAGTCTCCGGCAACCCCCCAGATCCGCGGCGGGAGTCCCGGGGCCTCGATTCGCTTTTTGACTGTGATCGCGTTGGCCGATGCACTTCCCAACAGGAGTGCCGCCAATGTGAGCGTCGCCAGCTTCGCGGGGCGCATGGCTCTTAATGCCTTCCATCGGTCGGTCGAAAACACACCCAGGAGCATGCTGCGCGGCATCTTAGTGAAATGCCGAGACCCGACAAGTCCCAACCCCTTGAATTTGGCCGAAACGGGATAATTTCCCAGTATGTTTGCCTGGGTTACCAACTAAGCTCGCGAGCGTTGATTTGCCTCAAGAGGGCGGTAAGACAGAACGATGAACGGATTTAACTTGATAAAGCGCATGACCGGCCTCGCCATGGTGCTGATGGCCGTTGCCGCCGCTCCCGCGTTCGCCGAAACGCAACGTGTGGTGCCGGACAGCGTGGTGGCGATGAAGCAGTCCTTTGCCCCGGTGGTGAAGCGCGCCGCCCCCGCCGTGATCAACGTCTATGTCAGCCGCAAGGTGAAGCAGATCGTATCGCCCTTCGCCGACGATCCGTTCTTCAGCCGCCTGTTCGGCGACAATTTCGGCATTCCGCGCGAGCGTATCCAGAACTCGCTCGGCTCAGGCGTGCTGGTGAGCCCGGACGGCCTCGCCGTCACCAACAACCATGTCATTCAGGGAAGCGGCGAGGCTGAGATCACCGTGGCCTTGTCCGACGGCCGCGAGTTCCCGGCCAAGGTCATCCTCAAGGACGAGCGGACCGACCTCGTCGTGCTTCGCCTCAGTGCGGCTGGCGTCACGTTTCCGTCCATTGAATTCAGCGACTCCGACAGTCTCGAAGTGGGCGACCTCGTGCTTGCCATCGGCGATCCGTTCGGCGTCGGGCAGACGGTGACGAGCGGCATCGTCTCGGCGCTCGCGCGCACCCAAGTCGGCATCTCCGACTACCAGTTCTTCATCCAGACCGACGCCGCCATCAATCCCGGCAATTCCGGCGGCGCGCTGGTCGACATGGACGGCCATCTGGTGGGCATCAACACCGCCATCTTCTCGAAGAGCGGCGGGTCGCAAGGAATCGGCTTTGCGATTCCGTCCAACATGGTGCGGCTTGTGGTTCAGGCGGCGTTGCAGGGCGGCACCGTGCATCGCCCCTGGTTCGGCGCCTCGCTGCAACCGGTCACTCAGGATCTTGCCGAGTCGCTCGGGCTCGACCGCCCCGGCGGCGCGCTGGTCAAGGAGCTGAATGCCGAGGGCCCGGCCGCCACCGCCGGGCTGAAAGTTGGCGACGTGGTGGTAAGCGTCGACGACAAGGCCGTGCAGGACCCTGAGGCTTTCCAATACCGGTTTGCCACCAAGGGGCTTGGTGGCACGGCCGAGCTTGGCATCGTGCGCCAAGGTCAGGCGATGAGGGCGACGGTGCAACTCGTCCCGGCGATCGAGGATCCGCCGCGCGACGCGCGCGATCTGACCGGGCGTCATCCGCTGGTCGGCGCCAAAGTGGCAAATCTTTCGCCGGCCGTCGCCGAGGAGCTTGGTATCGACGATGATGGCCCGGGCGTGGTGGTGCTCGATGTTGCGCCGAACACGCCGGCGGCGAGGCTGGGGGTCAAGCGCGGCGACCTCGTAGTCGGGCTCAACAACGGCAGGGTGACCTCGGTCGCCGGTCTCGTGAAGGCGCTCGGCGCCCCGGCGGACGGCTGGCGCCTCTCACTGCAACGCGAGGGCCAGGTGTACACTGTCGCCATTCAGGGTTAGGCGCGCCGTGGCAACACTGTTCGAGGCGGCTGGGCTTGCAGAGAAGGCGCCGCGGCCGCTCGCCGATCGCTTGCGCCCATCTTCGCTCGAGGAGGTGGTCGGTCAGGAGCACCTTCTCGGCGAGCACGGCATCCTGAGCCGCATGGTCAAGGCCGGCAGACTCGGCTCGGTGATCTTCTGGGGACCTCCCGGCACCGGCAAGACCACCGTGGCGCGGCTGCTTGCCGAACTTACCGATCTTCATTTCGAGCAGCTCTCCGCCATCCAGTCAGGAGTCGCGGATCTGCGCAAGGTGTTCGAGGGGGCGCGCGCCCGCCGCGAGCTTGGGCGTGGCACGCTTCTGTTCGTCGACGAGATCCACCGCTTCAACCGCTCGCAGCAGGATTCCTTCCTGCCCTATATGGAGGACGGCACCGTCATTCTCGTCGGCGCCACCACCGAGAACCCGTCCTTCGAGCTCAACTCGGCGCTTCTGTCGCGGGCGAGCGTGCTCACTTTCAAGCGCCTGGATGAGGACGGCCTCAAGTCGCTGCTCGCCCGCGCCGAAGCCCATGAAGGGCGCAAGCTGCCGTTGACCGACGACGCCCGGGCCGCGCTCATCGCCATGGCCGATGGCGATGGCCGCGCTGTGATCACCTTGGCCGAGGATGTATGGCTTGCCGAGGCGTCGGGCGCGAAGATGCCGCTCGACCGCGAGGGCCTGGTGGCGCTGGTGCAGCGGCGCGCCCCGATCTACGACAAGTCGCAAGATGGCCACTACAGTTTGATCAGCGCCCTGCACAAATCGGTGCGCGGCTCTGACCCCGACGCCTCGCTCTATTGGCTTGCGCGCATGCTTGCCGGCGGCGAGGACCCGCTCTACATCGCCCGCCGGCTGGTGCGCATGGCGGTTGAAGACATCGGCTTGGCGGATCCCAATGCTCTCGTTCAGGCGAACGCGGCGAAGGAGGTCTACGACTTTCTCGGCTCGCCGGAAGGCGAGCTTGCGCTTGCCCAAGCCACCATCTATCTCGCGCTCGCGCCGAAATCGAATGCCGCTTACACGGCCTTCGGCGCCGCTACCCGCGCGGCCGACGAGGGCGGGTCGCTCAGCCCACCGAAGCATATCCTCAATGCGCCGACCAAGCTGATGAAGCAGGAAGGCTATGGAAGCGGCTATGCCTACGACCACAACGAGGACGAGGCCTTCTCGGGCCAGAACTACTTCCCTGACGGCATGAAGCGGCAGAGCTTTTATGCGCCGACCTCATTCGGCTACGAGCGGGAGCTCAAAGACCGGCTCGAGCGCTTCACCAAGCTTCGCGCCGAGCGTGGGAAGCACAAATAGCAGCAAGGCACGCGTGCACGGCCTGTCTAATCGAGCCGGCTGGTTCCGTACTGGATCACCTTGACCTTCTCCGTGGTCACCAGCGCGCTTCCCATCATGCCTCCGATGGCATCGACGAATTTGTTGATCGCCTCCTCGCTGTCAACGATCTCGATGACGAGCGGCAGATTCTGCGACAAGCGGACGATCTTGGTGGTATGCAGCACGCTCGAATGGCCGAAGCCCATCGGTCCGCGCAAGACGGTGGCGCCGGCGAGGTGCATCTCGCGGGCCTTGAGCACGATCGCCTCGTAAAGCGGCCTGCGATCGGCCTTGTCATCCTCGCCGATGAAGATGCGCAGCAGAACGGCGTCGCGGGAGAGCGCCATGGTCAGATCCACTTCAAGGCGTTGATCGAAGCTGCGAGCGCAAAACCCAACCACACTGCGACAAGGCAAGCGACCACGGAAAGGGCGATGTTGGCGCCGGCCAACCACCATTCGCCGTCCTGGACGAGGTTGAGGGTCTGGAGGCTGAAGGAAGAGAAGGTGGTGTAGCCGCCAAGAATGCCGATCATGACGAATTGGCGGGTGAGCGTGTCGGCGAACACGCGGCCGTCGGGGCCGGTGAGGGTGGCGAAGAAGCCGATGATGAAGCAGCCGATGACATTGACGAGAATCGTTCCCCACGGAAACGTCTCGCCGACGAGCCGCGCGGCGACGCCGGAGCACCAGTAACGCGCCATGCCGCCTAGGGCACTCCCCACGGCGATCCACACATAGGCTGCCATCGATCGTCCCCTGTTTGTGGTCTACTTAGCAAAAAACCCGCCTGACGGCGGGTTTGCGTCTCAACCTCCCACCGCAAGCAAAGGATGCGGTAGGAGTCATTGGCCTTCGGCGGTTTCAGGGGGACTCCATCCCCTTCGGCACTGTTAAAGGCAATGTAGCCCGGAATCGGCACGGTTCAAGTGGGAACGCCGGGCCTCCCTATCGTTAACGCCCCGAGGTGCAATGACGCAGAGATCGCCAGTCGAAACGCGGACGGTGGAGGAGGGCGAGGACGGCATGCGGCTCGACCGCTGGTTCAGAAGCCATTTCGCCGACCTCCCGCATAACCGGCTCGAGAAGCTGCTGCGCACCGGGCAAATTCGGGTCGATGGCGGCCGCGCCAAGGCGAGCACGCGGCTTGCCGCCGGCCAGGCCATTCGCGTTCCGCCGTTGCCAACCGCGGCGCCAACGTCCGCGCCTACGCCGAAGGCGTTGTCCAAGGCCGACCGCGCCTTCCTTGCCTCCATCACCCTCTATGAGGACGACGATCTCTTGGTGCTCAACAAGCCACCAGGCATCGCCGTGCAAGGTGGCACCAAAACCACCCATCATCTCGATAGGCTGCTCGAGGGCTTGGGCGACAGCCCAAAGACCAGGCCGCGGCTCGTGCATCGGCTGGACCGCGACACCTCAGGCGTGCTGGTGGTGGCCAAGCGCCGCGAGGTGGCGGCGAAGCTCGGCCGGGCCTTCCAGACCCGTTCGGTGCGCAAGATCTATTGGGCGCTCACGAACGGCGTGCCGAAGCCGCCGCAAGGCAAAGTCGATGCCGCGCTGGTCAAGGCTGGTGGCCCGGAGGGAGACCGTGTGCGCAAAGCACGCCCCGGCGAGCAGGAGGTGGCGCAGTCGGCGGTGACCTATTACGCTGTGGTCGACCGGGCCGGGCAGACCGTCGCCTGGCTTTCGCTCAAGCCGGTCACCGGCCGCCAGCATCAGCTCCGCGCCCACATGGCCATCATCGGCCATCCCATCCTCGGCGATGAGAAATACCACGGCGACCGCGACCTGCCTGAGGGGATCGAGAACAAGCTCCATCTGCACGCGAGGCGCATCAGCTTCCCGCATCCGTCGGGGGAGGGGGTCGTGGACGTCACGGCCCCGCTGCCCGACCACATGCGGCAGAGTTTCGCGGCCTTCGGCTTTGCCGAGAGGGATGAGGCCGATGCGGGGGCAGGCGCGTTATGATGCGGACCCCCCCGCCGCCCGCCTAGACAGTAGAGGAATAAGAGAATGGCCGACCGCAAACTCTGGTTCGTGCATTTTGCCCAATGGGTGTCCCACGTCACCGGACGCCCCATCGCCTTCTTGCTTGCCGTCGCGAGCATCGTGCTGTGGAGCTTCACGGGACCTTTGTTCGGTTATACCGATACCTGGCAGCTCGTGATCAACACGGCGACCACCATCATCACCTTCCTCATGGTGTTCGTGATCCAGAACACGCAGAACCGCGACACCGCCTCCATGCATATCAAGATCGACGAGCTGATCCGCGTTACCCAGAAGGCGCGCAATACGCTGCTTGATCTTGAGGAGCTCGACGATCGCGAACTTGAGACTCTTCATCGGGACTTCCAGAAACTCGCCAAGAAGCGGCCGCACCTGCAGCTGAAGCGAGCGGAGCCCGATGAGACGCCGCCGGATCGGTCGCGGAAGCGATAGGAGCCTCGCATGAAGGAGGGAGGCAGCGCGCCGTCTGCCGGTTCCGGCAGCGCGAAGCAAGAGCCGAGTCATCCCAAACGCTTCTACAGCGAGGTGACGACGAAGGATGAAGGCGATGGCATCACGCTGCTGCTCGACGGCAAGTCCGTGCGCACCCCCGGCAAGGCCCCGTTCGTCGTGCCGAACAAGGCGTTGGCCGAGGCGATGGCGGAGGAGTGGCGCGGGCAAGGGGCGCGCATCGATCCTGCCACTATGCCGCTCACCAGACTCGCCAACAGCGTGATCGATGGGGTCAAGGGCCACGAAGAGGCGGTCATCGGCGACATTCTCAACTATGCCGGTTCCGACCTTCTCTGCTACCGCGCCGAAGGCCCCAAGGGCCTCGTGACGCTTCAGACCAAGCATTGGGATCCGGTCGTCGCTTGGGCCAAGAGGGATCTCGGCGTTCCCATGCGCCTGGCCGAAGGCGCAATGCATGTCACGCAAGTTCCGTCGTCGCTTCACGCGATCAGGGACCGCCTCGCAGGCTTCGACCCGTGGAGCCTCGCGAGTTTGCACGTCATGACCGGACTCTCAGGGTCGGCCCTCCTCGCCTTGGCGACGGCGCTCGGGCGCCTCTCGCCGGAAGAGGCCTGGGAAGCGGCGCATGTCGACGAGGATTGGCAGATCAGCCAATGGGGCGAGGATGAGGAGGCAAGGCAGCGACGCGAGAGCCGCTGGCGCGACTTCGCCGCCGCCGCTCGCCTGCTTAGGCTGTCAGGTCGATAATAGAGACCTCTCGCCACATCAGTCTCTGTCCGTCTGTCCGTCCATTACTTTCTGCACGGACCGAAGTAAGCAACATCGAAACCAGCCTGGGCAGCGCTGCAGGCACTGCCGTAAGTCTGGTTGTTGCACGCGCAAACCGGCACGAATTGCTCCGTGCATTTATCTGGTCTGGGTCGGCAAACTCCCGATTGGTCGCCCACGCCGCAGTTTGCCCCTATGGGGAAATTGCACCATTCCTTGTCGCTGCAAGGGAGACCGGCGAAACCGCCGCACATAGGACCATTCTTATCTGACTCGACCGCCGAGGCTGCGAATCCTCCAACAAGTATGAGAGTGGCTGCAACGATGATGGTACGCATTGGCCGTTCCTCCATGTTCCAACCTTCAGTAGCGTTCAGAATATAGTACAACTCCATATACAACTAAATGGCGAATAGGTGCCTTGGGCGACAGGAGCTATGCACGCTCGCCAATGCCGTCGTCCGAGGCAGGTCGCTGAGTCACGCGGCTTGCATAGGCGCTATTGCTATGCGGCTGACCGATGGGCGCGTCAGCCTCAGCGATTGTTGCCGAGCGTGGTGACGATTTCCGTCCAAGGCCCCGCCGGAATCTCCGCAGCGTCGGCGAAGCGCCAGGCGGAGAGGCCGTTGTCGCGCATGCCGAGATGATGCCAAACCGCTGGCGAGACATCATTTAGCGCTGATCGTACCGGATTTTGACGCTGGCGCGATTTTGCCGCCGCAGCCAAAATAGGGGGGAAGAAAGGAGAGCTCCATGATCGCCCTTGCTTGCGCGCTATTGCTCGGCTCGCCTTGCACCGACGCGACGGTTGCCGCCACGCCGGTCGAATACCGTGTCTCGGCGCTCAACGCCCAAGCCGCACTCCGAGAGGTCAACGCGTATCGCCGAGCGCATGGATTGAAGCCGGTCGTGCTCGACCAGCGCTTGATCCAAGCTGCAGGCGTCTCGGCGCGGTATCAAGCGAGCCGCGGAAGGATCGGCCACCGTGGCGCCGGCGGGTCGAGGCCTTGGGATCGTGCCAGAAGCGCCGGCTACAGCCCCCACCTCACCGCCGAGAACGTGGCATCAGGGCAGAAATCCTTCGGCGAGGCGATGAGCGGCTGGGAGCGAAGCCCCGACCACAAGCGCAATCTCCTCCTGCCCGCCGCCGAGGCCGCGGGCGTCGCCGTCAGCTATCGCAACGGCCGCGCTTATTACACGCTCGTCCTCGGCGCTGAGTGAATAGCTCGGTGTAATCCCTCCCCCTGCAAGGGGGAGGGTGGCCGACAGCCTTGCTGACGGCCGGGTGGGGGTCTCTTCACGTGCGTTGCACTGACCCCCACTCCGGCCCTCCCC
>NZ_JBOHJB010000074.1:0-14025 GCF_050728395.1 Methyloceanibacter sp. | reverse complement strand
GGCGGGCGCGAAAGAAGCAGGGTCTCGAGCCCGCCGTCCACCTCGCGCACCACTCTCACCTTGCCGTTGTTGAATTCGATCTTCGAGGCGAAGGTCCCCTGTGGCCAGCCGAGCAGCCCCGCCAGCATCTGTCCTGACTGATTGGCGTCGTCGTCGATCGCCTGCTTGCCCATGATGACGAGGTCGGCCTTCTCGTTCTCGACCACGCGCTTCAGCACCTTGGCGACGCCGAGCGGCTCGACCAGAGCGTCGGTCTTCACCAGAATGGCGCGGTCGGCGCCCATGGCGAGAGCGGTACGAAGCGTATCTTGCGATTTGACCGAGCCAATCGACACGGCGACGACTTCGGTCGCCTCCCCGCGTTCCTTGATGCGAACCGCCTCCTCGACGGCGATCTCGTCGAAGGGGTTCATCGACATCTTGACGTTGGCAAGGTCGACCCCGGTGCCGTCGGACTTGACGCGGACCTTGACGTTGAAGTCGACGACACGCTTCACAGGAACGAGAATCTTCATGCGGCTATTCTTTCCCGCACGTGCTTTTGTTTCCCCCCGAACGCACACGAAGCACGTTATCTCGCAAGTGCGAGATGGCCGGACGGTACTGCCGGCAACCGCGCAAGTCAATGGTTTCTAGGCTTTTCGAGCGGCTTTCAGGCCCCTCCCCTGGTCTGGTCGAACAGCGGTACACCGCGCCGCCGCATGAACAGAATCAGCACCGCGCCGGCGGCGAGCCCGCCGATATGCGCCCCCCAGGCGACGCTCTCCTCGGCATCGATGAGGAGGTTGGCGAATTGCGTGAGAATCCAGAAGCCGAGCGCCCAATAAGCAGTGATCTTGATCGGAATGCGCCACAGCGCGAGCACCCAGACCTTCACCTTCGGATGCAGGATCAGATAGGCGGAGATGATGCCGGCCACCGCGCCGCTGGCGCCGATCAGCGGCAGCTCGGAGGAAGGCATGAACCAGGAATGCACCACGGCGGCGAAGATCCCGCACATCAGATAGAACATGATGAAGCGGAGGTGGCCCATGGCGTCTTCGACATTGTCGCCGAACACCCAGAGAAACAGCATGTTGCCGAGAAGATGGATCCAGCTGCCATGCAGGAACATGTAGGTGACGAGGGTGAAGCGGTCGGGCACCAGGAAGGGTGACAGGATGGTTTCGTCGCCAAGGCCGTGCCCCATGAGCTCGGCCGGGATGGCGGCGAAGGCGGCGAGATTCTCCTCGTCGAGCGGAATGAACCAGCCGGTCTGAAAGATCAGGTAGATGGCGATGTTGAGGACGATCAGCGAGACCGTCACATACTGATAGTCGATGCTCTTTAGCGGATTGGTGTCATGGAGGGGGACGAACACGGTGTCACGCGGGAGGGCTTTGCTACCGGTTCTGGCCAGGGACCCACAGCACGTCGGACTTGCCCATGTCGTTGGCATGGCGGGCCGCGACGAACAGAAAATCCGAAAGCCGGTTGATGTAACGGAGCGCGCTTCCTCCCACCGGCTCGTTCGGCCGCGCGGCGAGCGCCACCATGAGCCGCTCGGCGCGGCGCGAGATCGTGCGCGCAAGGTGCAGGAAGCTTGCCGCTTGCGTGCCGCCCGGAAGCACGAAGGAGCGCAGAGGCTGGAGCTCGCGGTTGAGCGTATCGATCTCGCTTTCGAGCCGCTCAACTTGCGCGTCGCTCACCGACAGGCGGCCGCGCGCGTCCTTGCTTTCGTCGGGGTAGCAGAGCTCGGCGCCGAGATCGAACAGATCGTTCTGGATGCGTCCGAGCATGGCGTCGAGTGCTGGGTCCGATCGCGTGTGCAGCCTGGCAAGCCCGATCGCGGCATTGGTCTCATCGAGCGTGCCGTAGCATTCGACGCGGAGGTCGTATTTCGCGACCCTGCGCCCTGAGCCGAGTGCGGTCGTCCCGTCGTCGCCGGTGCGCGTGTAGATCTTGCTGAGAACGACCATTGCCCACCGCCGCGCTCGCGCGGATCAACCTCTAGAAGAGTAACGGCTAGCCTAACTGGCCCCAAAGGCGGGTCAAGCCTTCGTGAACGGAAACAATCACCGGGCTCAATACTTGCCTGAGAAGTAGATGGCCGCCATGACGAGGCAAAGGGCGATGAATTGCAGCACCACGCGCCACCGCATCAAGGTCTGGCTGAGATTGGGGCTGCCGCCACGCAGCATGTTCCATAGCCCGAGCAACAGCACGGTGAAGACGGCCGCAAGGGCGAACGGAATGATATAGGCCGTCAAGGCATGCATGGCTGACCCCTGGACTGGCGGCTTTTCATGGGTTGTAACGCTTTGGCGGGACAAGCGTTCGGCGCCGCAGGCGAATTCTAGTTCCGCCTGGCCACTTCGTCGAGGGCACGCGCGGTGAGGATCCTGCGTAACAGAGCCACGGCGTAGCTGGGAAGGGTGACGTAGTAGCGAAATTTGGGTCGCGGGCTTTCCAAGGCATGCACCAGCTTGGCGGCGACGGCCTCGGGCCCGAGCTTGAAGGTCTGGCTGCCGCCCTCCTCCATGCGGGCAATGCGCGCCTTGTAGATGTCGCGGTGGTGCGAGGATTCGAGATCGACGTTGCGGCGGTAGGCCTCGAGCGCATGCTCGACGAAGCGGGTGGCGATCGGACCAGGCTCGATCAGCGCCACATGGATGCCGGTGCCGGAAAGCTCCATGCGCAGCGTGTCGGCGAGAGCCTCGACGGCAAATTTCGAGGCTGAGTAGGCGCCGCGATAGGGCGCCGCGATGAGCCCGAGCACCGAGGAGCAGAACACGATGCGTCCCTGCCCTCGCGCCCGCATGGCCGGGATGAACCGGCAGGTGAGATCGTGCCAGCCGAACACATTGGCTTCGAACTGAGCGCGAAGTACTTGCGGCCTGATATCCTCGAGCGCGCCGGGCTGGCCGTACCCGCCGTTGTTGAACAGCGCAGTGAGCCGCCCATCGGTCGCGGCAAGCACGTGGTCGGCCGCCGCCGCGATCGACCGAGGCTCGGCATAATCGAGATAGAGGCTCTCGACTTCCACCTCGTCTTTCAGCCGCGCGATGTCCTCGGGCTTCCGCGCCGTGGCGAAGACGCGCCAGCCGCGCGCCTTCATCTTACGCGCTGATGCGAGCCCGATGCCCGACGAGCAGCCGGTGATGAGGATCGACCGCTCGCTCATTGCGACCGGCCGCTCAACGGCTAGTTCTTGTCCTCGTCGCCAGCATTGCCGCCCTCAGGTGGCTGAGCCTTGTGCTTGATGCTCTTCAGGCCGGCGAAGAAAATGTCGCCGATCGTCTTCGCAGCCTCCTCGTCGCTCTTGCCGTTGGCATCGAAGGTCGCTTCCCAGACGATCGTGCTGTGATCGGAGGAGCGGTCATCGGGCTCGACCGAAAGCTTCGCCTTGTAGTTCTTGACCGGCAACGGACTCTCGATGATCTCGTAGCTGTAGCTCGTATCGTCGGACTCGAGCAGCTTCTCCTTGATCTTGCCGCCGTCCTTCAGGGTGAGGGTGCGGAAGGTCGCGTCGCCCTCCTTGGTCTCCTGGCAATCGGCAACCACCGGGTGCCAGTCTTTGATCGAGCAAAAGTCCGAGACGATCGCCCAGACCTTTGGCGGCACGCCGGGCGCGGTGATCTTCTTTTTGACGTCGAGCGCGTAGGCGGAGCTCGTTCCCATGACGAGCGCCGCGAGCGTAACGAAGGCGAGTGTCGTCCTATGCATGCGTTTCCTCTCCTTGCAAAACTTATGGCGTCTTGTTGCAACGCGTCGACCATAGCATGGCAGTATCGCCGGATGCGTGGAGCAAAGCGACACAATCTGATGCGGGATTAGCCCTCGAGCAGCCGCCGGGCGATGACGTGCGCCTGGATCTCGGCGGCGCCTTCGAAGATCGACAGGATACGCGCGTCGCACAACACGCGGCTCACCGGATATTCGAGCGCAAAACCGTTGCCGCCATGGATTTGCAGCGCATTGTCGGCGGCGGCCCAGGCGGCGCGGGCGGCGAGCAGCTTGGCCATGCCGGCTTCGAGGTCGCAGCGGCGGCCAGCATCCTTCTCGCGCGCGGCGAAATAGGTGAGCTGGCGCGCCATCAGGATCTCTGCAGCCATCATCACGAGCTTGTCGGCGACGCGCGGGAAGGCAACGATCGGCTTGCCGAACTGGATGCGCTCGGTGCCGTATCTCAAGCCCAGATCGAGAGCGGTTTGCGCCACGCCGATGGCGCGTGCCGCGGTCTGGATGCGCGCCGCCTCGAAGGTCTGCATCAACTGCTTAAAGCCCTGGCCCTCGACGCCGCCAAGCAGATTCTCTGCGGGCACAGCGAAGCCGTCGAAGGAAATGTCGAACTCCTTCATGCCGCGATAGCCGAGCACCTCGATCTCGCCGCCGGTCATGCCTTCGGCCGGGAAGGGATTGTCGTCGGTGCCGCGCGGCTTCGGTGCCAAGAACATGGAGAGCCCGCGATAGCCCTTCTCGGATGGATTGGTGCGGGCGAGCACGGTCATCAGATCGGCGCGGGCGGCATGCGTGATCCAGGTCTTTTGCCCGGTGATGCGCCAGACATCGCCGTCTTTCACCGCGCGGGTGGCGAGCGAGGCGAGGTCGGAGCCGGTATTGGGCTCGGTGAACACCGCCGTGGGCAGAATCTCGCCGCTTGCGATCCTCGGCAGCCATTCCTGCTTCTGCGCGTCGGTGCCGCCGTTCAGGATCAGCTCCTCGGCGATCTCAGACCGTGTGCCAATCGAGCCGACGCCGATATAGCCGCGGGAGAGCTCCTCGGAGACCACGCACATGGCCTCCTTGCCGAGGCCGAGCCCGCCATACTCCTCGGGCAAGGTCAGGGCGAACACGCCGAGCTCGGCCATCTGGCCGATCAGCTCCATCGGCACATACTCGTCCTTCAAGTGCCACTCTTGCGCATGCGGCACGACCTCGGCCTCGGA
Organism: Methyloceanibacter sp.; assembly: GCF_050728395.1. Classification (GTDB taxonomy): domain Bacteria; phylum Pseudomonadota; class Alphaproteobacteria; order Rhizobiales; family Methyloligellaceae; genus Methyloceanibacter. The sequence continues at coordinate 9,097 of NZ_JBOHJB010000074.1, read as the reverse complement.
GAAGCGGTGCATCTCCTCGCGCATGGCGGTGACCGTCTCGTCGAGGCCGGTATCGCCATACGACACGGCGCCTTGCGCGCCGCGGATCAGCTCAATGGCGCGGGCGCGGGTGGCGGATGTAGTGCCGGCGATGAGGTCCCTGACATTGGCGTTAAGAAACGCCGTCTGGTCCTTCTCGGACACGCCAAGCTCATGCGTCCGCGCGATCTCGCCTTGGCTCATCGGCACGCCGCCGGCGAGCTGCGCGGCATATTCGGCAGCGCCGATCTGCGCGAGCAGCGCTTCCATCTCGCCGAAGCGGCCCTCGCCGGACATGCGGCTCGCGTAGCTCGCGACCTGGCTCATCGCCTCGGCATAGGTGGCGATCCAGGCAAGCCCATGGGCAGCATGCTGCTCGCGCTCGAGCGCATCGCCGTCGATCTTGCCGCTTTGGCTGACTTTGCCGGCAACCGCGTCGCGGCAGCGGTCGCGCAAGCCGTTGGCCGCCTCCGCCGCCGAGTCTAGAAGTGGAATGAGATCGGGAAGGCGGCTCGACGGGCTGTCGGCCTTGGCTTCGCTAGCGACGGACACCGGCAGAGTTCCTTGAGAACATCAATGGCGTTGCACCCGCGAGGAAAAAACCGCGCGGGCGCGCCAAAGTCAAACCTGAAATCGGAACCTCGAGGTCATTCCGGCGAAAGCCGGAATCCAGCGGCGCGAAGCGCGAATGAAAACTGGACCCCGGCTTTCGCCGGGGTGACGCATAAGCCCTAGCCGCCATGCATCTGCTTGCTCGCTTCGATCACGTCTTCGAAGGTGCGGAGGCCGGTGCAGGGTGCCGAGACCAGCACCGCCATGTTTCCCGGGCGATGCTGATTGTTCATCATCCGCATATGCGCCTTGGGGATCTGCTCCCAGGGGAACACTTCGCTCATGCAGGGATCGATGCGGCGCTCGACCACGAGCTTGTTCGCCTGGCTCGCCTGAAGCAGATGGGCGAAGTGCGAGCCCTGCACGCGCTTCTGGTGCATCCACACATAGCGCGCGTCCATGGTGAGGTTGTAGCCGGTGGTGCCGGCGCAGAACACCACCATGCCGCCGCGCTTCACCACGAAGCACGACACCGGGAAGGTGGCTTCGCCAGGATGCTCGAACACACAGTCGACGTTCACGCCCTTGCCGGTGGTCTCCCAGATCGCCTTGCCGAAATTGCGGACCTCTTTCACCCAAACGTCATATTCCGGGGTGCCGACCGTCGGCATCTGCCCCCAGCATTTGAAGTTGTTGCGGTTGATCACGCCCTTGGCGCCGAGCGACATTACGAAGTCGCGCTTCTCGTCGTCTGATACGACGCCGATGGCGTTGGCGCCGGTGGTGGCGATCAACTGCACCGCCATCGAACCGAGACCGCCGGAGGCGCCCCACACCAGCACGTTATGCCCAGGCTTCAGCGTGTGCGGCCGGTGGCCGAACAGCATGCGGTAGGAGGTGGCGAGCGTCAGCGTGTAGCAGGCTGCCTCTTCCCAGGTGAGATGCTTCGGCCGCTCGAGCAGCTGGCGATCCTGCACGCGGGCGAACTGGGCGAAGGAGCCGTCCGGCGTCTCGTAGCCCCAGATGCGCTGCGAGGTGGAGAACATCGGGTCGCCGCCGTTACACTCCTCGTCGTCGCCGTCGTCCTGGTTACAGTGGATGACGACCTCGTCACCGACCTTCCAGCGCTTCACCTTGGAGCCGACTGCCCACACGATGCCGGACGCATCGGAGCCGGCGATGTGATAGGGACTTTTGTGCACGTCGAGCGGTGACATCGGCTTGCCGAGCGAGGCCCACACGCCGTTGTAATTCACGCCGGCGGCCATGACGAGCACGAGCACCTCATGCGAATCGAGCGGCCAGGTCGGCAGCACCTCGATCTGCATGGCCTCATCGGGCGGGCCGTGCCGCTCCTTGCGGATAGCCCAGGCATACATGCTTGCCGGCACGTGTCCGAGCGGCGGGATTTCGCCGATCTGGTATAGGTCCTTCAACCCGCCCTGATCGGGCGCCACCGCTGCCAATGACATCTCGTTCATCCGTAGGTTCCCCGCTCACTCGGGCTTTTTGCACTGCGACAATTGTCAACGATCCATCTCGCGACTGCAACATTTTTGCGTCGTCGCCGATATAACTCTGAATTGCCGGAATTGATGCGTGAAAAAGCCTTTAGGCCACCCCCCGATAGCCATAATGCCCATCGCAGGCAGAGCCTTAGCAAAAACCAAGCGGCCTGCCCAGCCCCCGTTTGCGGGCCTTTTTCGCCGTAAAGCCCGGCGTCTCGAGCGGCCCTCAGCGCCAGTTTGTCCCGGAGCCCCCGCACCTTGGCGGCGTTGCCGATGAGCGCGAAAGAAGCGCGCGAACGAGAGTGCGGCAATCCGGCGATGCACAGATTATTTTTGCCGGCCGTGGGGACCGACGTCCGTCGGCCACGTGTCCGACCCGCACGCAAGTCCGTAGGGTGGGCAACGGCATTCGCGCTCAAGCAGCGAAGCGACAGCACGACTGAAGATGCCGTTGCCCACGCGGAACGGGCTGTGGTGGGCAGGCTTCTTTGCCCACCCTGCTGTGGTGGATTGCCGGAATGACCGTCGTGGAGCATCGGGCACGAATATTGCTCCGAAGCGCTTGGCGTGCTTCGATACAATCAAGCGAATTCGAGCGATCGGCGAGCCCATGAGCGGAAAGACTAAGCGCGACAAACCCTGGATGTTCCGCACCTATGCGGGGCATTCGACGGCGAAGGCCTCGAACGAGCTCTACCGGAAGAACCTCGCCAAGGGCCAGACCGGGCTTTCGATCGCCTTCGACCTGCCGACTCAGACCGGGTACGACTCGGACGACCCGCTCGCCCGCGGCGAGGTCGGCAAGGTCGGCGTGCCGGTCTCTCATCTCGGCGACATGCGCTCTTTGCTCGACGGCATCCCGCTCGCCGAGATGAACACCTCGATGACCATCAACGCCACGGCAGCGTGGCTCTTGTCGCTCTACGTGGCGCTCGCCGACGAGCAGGGCGTCGACCGCGGCAAGCTCACCGGCACGGTGCAGAACGACATCATCAAGGAGTACCTTTCGCGCGGCACCTACGTTTTTCCGCCCAAGCCCTCTCTGCGGCTGATCAAGGACGTGATCGTCTACGCCGCGCGCGAGATCCCCAAATGGAACCCGACCAATGTCTGCTCCTACCATTTGCAGGAGGCTGGAGCGACCCCGACCCAGGAGCTTGCCTTTGCCCTTGCCACCGCCGAGGCCGTTCTCGACGAGGTGAGAAACTCTGGCGAGGTGCCGGCGGAAGAGTTCCCGCAGGTGCTCTCCCGCATCTCATTCTTCGTCAATGCCGGGGTCCGCTTGATCACCGAGGTGTGCAAGATGCGCGCCTTTGTCGAGCTGTGGGACGAGATCACGAAAGAGCGCTATGGCGTCACCGATCCGGCGCTGCGCCGCTTCCGCTACGGCGTGCAGGTGAATTCGCTCGGCCTCACCGAGCAGCAGCCAGAGAATAACGTCTATCGCATCCTGCTCTCCATGCTCGCCGTCACGCTGTCGAAGAAGGCGCGCGCAAGAGCCGTGCAGCTCCCTGCCTGGAACGAGGCGCTCGGCCTGCCGACGCCCTGGGACCAGCAATGGTCGCTCCGGCTTCAGCAGATCGTGGCCTACGAGACCGACCTGCTCGAGTTCGGCGACATCTTCGACGGCTCCGATGAGATCGAACGCAAAGTCGAGGAATTGAAGCAGGACGCTCGCGCCGAGCTTGCCCGCATTCAGGAGATGGGCGGGGCGGTGGCCGCCATCGACTATATGAAGGAGACTTTGATCGCGGCGAATGCCGCCAGGGTCGAGGCCATCGAGAAGGGCGAGCAGGTTCTGGTCGGCGTCAACGCCTATACCGAGACCGAGCCTTCGCCGCTCGCGGCTGCCGCCGACGGCATCATCACCGTGCCTGAGTCGGTCGAGATCGAGCAGGTTGCGGCGCTGCAGGCCTGGCGGCAGCGGCGCGACGACAAGGCGGTGCGCCAGGCCCTCGTCGATCTGAAATCGGCGGCAGCCGAAGGGCGCAACATCATGGAGCCGTCGATCGCCGCGGCACGCGCCGGCGTCACCACCGGCGAATGGGGCGGGGTGTTGCGCGAAGTGTTCGGCGAATATCGTGCGCCGACCGGCATCGGCGCCAAGCGCCACACCGACATGGCGCGGCTCGAACAGGTGCGCCATCTGGTCGACGAGGTGTCGGGCAAGCTCGGCCGCAGGCTCACCTTCGTGGTCGGCAAGCCTGGGCTCGACGGACATTCCAACGGCGCCGAGCAGATCTCGGTGCGCGCCACCGACGTCGGCATGGACGTGGTCTATGACGGGATCAGGCTGACGCCTGCCCAGATCGTCCAGCAGGCGAAGGAGGCTCGCGCCCATGTGCTCGGCCTCTCCATCCTGTCAGGCTCGCATGTGGCGCTGGTGCGCGACGTCGCCCAGCGCATGCGCGAGGCAGGAATGGGCGACGTTCCCATCGTGGTCGGCGGTATCATCCCGGCCGACGACGTGAACGTGCTGAAGCAATGTGGCGCATCCGCCGTCTACACACCGAAGGACTTCCAGCTCAACGACATCATGACCGGCATCGTGAAGCTGGTCGACGCCAAGGCGGCTGAGCTTGCCGAGGCGTCGATCCCCGTGCCGCCGCTCCGAGCCCGCGAGCGGGTCCGCCTGTGAGCCGCTTCGTGACTTGGCTGAAGGCGCTTGCTGTCGTGCTCCTTGCACTTGCTCCACTTGCCGCGGTGGCTGAAGACAGGGCCAACCCCTGCGGCGCGGGGGCCGTCACCTCGGGCGGCGGCGACGTCGTGGTGGAAGGCAAGCAAGCAGCGCGGGCGGGCGACACCGCCGGCTGCCCCGGCAGCACCATCGTGCAAGGCTCGCCCGACGTGTTCATCAACGGCAAGCCTGCGGCGGTAGAAGGAGATCGGACCGGCTGCGGCGGGTCGATCGTCTCTGGCGCCTCCGGCGTGTTCATCAACGGAAAGCCCATGGCGCGGGTTGGCGATGCCGCTGGCTGCCCGGGGAAATAGCTGGCTGCCCCCAAGCACGCCTCCGTAGCCCTCACCCCTCGTTGCGGCTAGAATGGCAGAATCGCCTGCCGGCATCGCCAAGCCGGAGGCATTGTCATTTGGGGGGTATCATGAACTTCAGCTTGAGCGCACCGCGCAGGGAGACGTTCCTCGTCTCCGCCATCATCGCCATTCTCGTGGTCATCGGCATGATCGTGCCGCTGCCGTTCTTCACGAGCTACGCCCTTGGGCTGCTCCTGATCGCCTATCTGGTCCTCGCCGCGGGCGTGCTGATCGACGGTCTCTAGAGGCCAGCCGTCAGCGGATCGCCACCAGCTTCTCGTGCACGACGATGCCGGCCTCCTCGCCGTCATCGTCTGAGAGATAGGGCGCAAGCGCGCCGAACAGTTCCCGGCCGCGGATCGGCTTCGATACATAGCCGTCCATGCCCGCGGCGAGATAGTCCTCGCGGTCGCCCTTCATCGCATGCGCCGTGAGCGCCACGATCGGCACCTCGGCCGCCTCGCCTCCCATGTTGCGGATGTGCTTGGTGGTCTCCACCCCGTCGAGCTCAGGCATCATGATGTCCATGAGCACGAGATCGTAGTCCTTGGCCGCGAGTTGCTTGAGCGCCTGGGCGCCGTTATCGACCACGTCGTAGGTGAGCCCGAACTCCTCGAGATAGGCGCCGATCAGCATCCGGTTCACGGCATTGTCTTCCACCACGAGAACATGGCCGGCAAGCCGGCCGGTGGCTTGCGTCTCCTTGGACGGGGCGCTCTCGGCCCGCTCGGCGGGAATCGTGAACCAGAACAGGCTGCCTTGGCCTGGCGCGCTCTCGCAGCCGATCTCGCCCTCCATCAGCTCGATCAGCCGCTTGGCGATGGAGAGACCGAGCCCGGTGCCCCCATATTGGCTCGCACTGTGCGCCGCCTGGGCATAGGGCTGAAACAGCCGCTGCTTCTGGAACTCGCCGAAGCCGATGCCTGTGTCGGTCACGTCGAAGCGCAGCTTGAGCCTGCCGGCTGCTTCCCCGGCATTGGCATGCAGACGCACCGAACCGGCGGCGGTGAACTTCACCGCATTGTCGATGAGGTTGGTGAGCACCTGGCGAACGCGGCTCGCATCGCCGAGGACGAAGCGCGGGCAGCTCGGGCCCACATTGACGAGGCCTTCGATGCCTTTCTCCCGCGTCCGCGCCTGCAATTCGCTGCCCACGCTTTTGACCAGCTCATGCAGATCGAACACCGCGCGGTCGAGCTCGAAGCGGCCGGCTTCGAGCTTGGAGAAATCGAGGATGTCGTTGAGCACGACGAGCAGGCTCTTCGCCGACTGCTGCAAGGTCTCGGCGTAGTGCCGCTGGGTTGGATCGAGCGGACCGTTGAGCAGAAGCTCTGACATGGAGATCACCGCGCCCATCGGGGTGCGGAGCTCGTGGCTGACCACGGCAAGGAGATCGGACTTGGCCCGGTCGGCGCCTTCGGCCCGCTCGCGCAAGCGCCGTTCGGCGTCGACAGTCTCGACAAGGCCTTCGATCTGGGCAAAGAGATCGTCAGGCCTGAAATCTTCCGGTTGCATGGCCCCGGTCCCCCGTTTTCCGTTCGTTCAGGCAACCATTCCAGAAACCACTTAAGAGTCGGCTAAATTGCCCGAACTAAGTCTAGCGTTGTGCGTCGAAGCGCCCACAAGAAGAAGATGAGACGGATCGGAAGCGATGCCGATATCAAGGAGGGCGTCGCGGCGCTCGTCAGCGCCTGCCCGCATCTAGCGCGGATTCACGCGCTCGCCGGCGATCCGCCCTTACGCAAACGGCCGAAGGGCTTCGAGGGTCTGGCCCGGGTCATTGTCGGGCAGCAGCTTTCCATCGCGAGCGCCGGCGCCATTTGGGACCGGGTGGAAGCAAGAGTGAAGCCTTTCGATGCCACGACCCTGCTTGCCGTCCCTGACCGGGACCTCAGGAAAGCGGGGCTATCGCGCGGCAAGATCGCGACGCTGCGCGAATTGGCAAAGGCAATCGATCGTGGCGCGCTCAAGCTCGCCGCACTCGATCGCGCGCCTGAAGAGGTGATCCACGCCGAGCTCACCGCGCTCAAGGGCATCGGTCCCTGGACGGCCGACATCTACATCATGTTCTCGCTCGCCCGCGCCGACGCCTGGTCTCCCGGCGATCTTGCCCTGCAACACGCGGTCAAGGATGCGCTTCTGCTTGCCGAGCGGCCGTCCCTTGAGCAGATGAACGAGGTTGCCGAGGCCTGGCGTCCCTGGCGTGGCGTCGCCGCGCGGTTGCTGTGGTCCTACTATGCCCTGCGCCGGAAGCCGGCGGCTTCTCCCTTAGCCGGCGGGGACCGGATGTGAGCCGAGTTGCAAGATGATTGTCTGTTCCTGTTCCATGATCACCTCCAAGGACGTGGCCGAAGCGGTGACGGCGCTACGCACCGCCGACCCGCTGGTGGTGCTGACGCCCGGCCTCATCTATCGTCATCTCGGCAAGCGGCCTTCCTGCGGCAGCTGCCTGCCGCTCATCTCCAAGCTGATGGTCGTCTATGACGAGGAGGGGCTGAGCCCGTCAGGCCCAGAGGAGCGGCTCGGGGTGGAGGAACCCTGACGCACTCCTTTTTAGAATCGCTCTAGACTAGCAGGCGGCGACGGGTCATGATCGGGACAAAGGTCGAGAGGAGAGAAGAATGAAGGGAAATCCGCGCGTCATCGAATATCTCAACAAAGCGCTGACGCATGAGCTCACCGCCGTCAATCAGTACTGGCTGCATTACCGCCTGCTCGACGATTGGGGCTTCACCCGTCTCGCCAAGAAGGAGCGCGAGGAATCGATCGAGGAGATGCAGCACGCTGACAAGCTGGTCGTGCGCATCATTTTCCTCGAAGGGTTCCCCAACATGCAGCACATTGGCCCCTTGATGATCGGCCAGAACATCAAGGAGGTGCTGGAATGCGACCTCAAGGCCGAGTACAGCGCCCGGGCTCTCTACATGGAGGCCCGCGCCTGCTGCCGCAAAGAGGAGGACTATGTGACCATGGACCTCTTCGAGGAGCTGCTGGCCGACGAGGAAGGCCACATCAACTATCTCGAGACCCAGCTCAACCTGCTGAAAGACATCGGCATCGAGAATTACGGCCAGCTCAACGCCCATTCCGCCGACGAGCTGCCGAAGGAGGACGTCGGTCCTTGATCGGCTTCGCCGCTTCTAAATGACCTCTCCGAAACTCGACGGACCGCGCTTGCCGCCGGCTGCTGGCGGCCCAGCGAAGCAGCTCGTGGTCTTCCTGCATGGCTACGGCGCCGACGGCAACGACCTGATCGGCTTGGGACGCGAATGGGGGCGCGTGTTGCCTCATGCCGCCTTCGTTTCGCCGCACGCGCCGCAACCCTGCGGCATGGCGTCCATGGGCCGGCAGTGGTTCAACTTGACCTTCCGCGATCCAGCCGAGATGACCCGCGGCGTGGCGCAGGCCGGCCCCGTTGTTGATGCCTTTCTCAGCGCCGAGCTTGAGCGCCTGCGGCTTCCCTCGAGCGCGCTCGGCCTTGTCGGATTCAGCCAGGGGACCATGGTCGCGCTCGCCGTCGGCCTGACGCGCAATCCGTCGCCGGCGGCGATCGTCGGCTACTCAGGCGCGCTCGCCAATGCCGAGGCTCTTGCCGGGCGCTCTGGCTCGGGCCCCGCGATCCTGCTCGTGCATGGCGACATGGACGAAGTGATCCCGGTCGACGCCATGCTGATTGCTCGCGAGCAGCTCGCTCAGGCCGGACTTCCTGTGGAGTGGCACATGGCGCAAGGCATCGGGCACGGCATCGACGCGACCGGGCTGAAGCTCGGCGGCGCCTTTCTCCGCCAAGCCTTCGCCGCCGCCGGCGCGATCTAGCGCCAAACCTCCTCTTGACGGGGAGGTCGGCGCGCGAAAGCGCGCCGGGTGGGGTGCCGGGTGTATCATTCCTTTATGGCCAATGAGATCGCTCGCCGACTTCGCAATACTGCAACCCTCCAGGAGAGGAAGCTAAAGGCGTGCTCGAATTGATCCTGCATGAGCTGACC
>NZ_JBOHJB010000073.1:0-14167 GCF_050728395.1 Methyloceanibacter sp. | reverse complement strand
CGCCAAGGACTTCGCCGGCAGCCTCGAGGATTATCGCGACTTGGTGCTCAAGTCCGGCAATGAAGGAGCTGACGGCGACGGTGATGGACGCGGCAAGCGCGGCAACCGCAAGGGCGAGCGGCGTTTGGCGGCCGAGTTGCGCGAGAGCGGCAAGACGTTGCGCAAGCAAGTTGCCGAGGCCGAGGCCGAGATAAAGCGGCTTTGGCAGAAGCGTGGGGAGATCGATGACATGCTGGCGCTGCCCAACGCCAACGGCTCCTCGGTGTCTGAGTTGCTGAAGGCGCGCGCCGAGATCGAGCGCCGTCTCGCGAGAGCCGAGCAAAGCTGGCTAGAGGCAAGCGAAGCCGTGGAACACGACCGGCGCTGAGCGGCAAAGAGTCGCCTGGCGCTTCCCTAGGAAGCAGCAGGACCAGACGGCAGGGCTCGACCGTTCTTGGGCGATGACGCGCGGCGGCGCTTTGGCGCCTTGCTTCTCGCCGACTTGGGCTGAGCATCGGCCGCTTGCGCCAGCAGGACGCCTAGGAATGATTCGATCTCCGGCGGAATTGACGTGAAACAGATCGAAAAATCTGTGCGCGTTCCCGGAACCGGTCCGACGACTTTGCCATAAAGAGTGCCTTGAAGACTCTGGCCATCTTTGCCGACCAAATACATTTCGAGGTTGCTGAAAGTATCGACCGGGCTTTCCAAGCGCGCCTCCCCGCCCTTGCGCGACAACTTCGTCAGCGCTCCGCTGCAAAGTTCTCCGCCGGCTTGGTTCGGCTCGATGACCGAGTAGGAGAGCGGAACCTCCTCGGCCAGCGGCACGAGGTCCTCCGCAATGTTGGGTAGATAGAGCTGAAACGGCCTGCCAATGCCCAAGACCTCGGAGACGGTAATGGGATATTCGATCCCCTTTGCCTTGACCTCCGTTTGCCTTCCCAGCTTGAGAATTGGTCCCACCTCGCGCCGGGTCGCCTCGGAAACCAGGGTTTGGCCGCCGGTCGTGCAAGATTGGATGCGCGAGGTCAAGTTGACTTGGCTTCCCACCACGCCGTACTTCGTCCGCTCCGATGAGCCGATATTCCCCACGACCACTTGACCGGTGTGGACACCGATTCCCATTTCGATCTCGGGCAGACCGTCCTGCCTGTTCTGCTCATTCACCGACGCAATGGCGAGCTGCATTGCCATGGCGCAGGCGACCGCGCGCTGTGCGTCGTCCTCTTGCCAGATCGGAGCGCCAAAGAGGACGAAGATGGCGTCGCCGATGAACTCATCGATCGTGCCCTGATACTGCTTGATGACGGAGACCATTGTCGTGAGGTAGCGATTAAGCAGGGACACGACGCGTTCCGCCGGCAATCGTTCCGACATCGAGGTGAAGCCACGGAGATCGGCCATCAGCATGGTGATCTTGCGCTTCTCCCCTCCCATTCGAAGTCCCGTAGGGGACTCAAGAACGGTGGCAACGACTTCATCGGTCAGATATCGGCCGAAGGTCTCGCAAATGAATCTGTTGTGCTTCTCCACCTTCTCGGCAAGTCGCTTGAGGTCGTCCTCGGTTCGCTTGCGGTCGGAGATGTCGGCCCATGAGCCAACGATGTCCTTCGGCCTGCCTTCCTTGTCCGGCACGACCGTGAAGCTGTCCTGGACCCATACATAGTGACCCCGCCGGTGCCGAAAGCGGTACTCGACGGTTCCTCCCCCTTGAGCGATGAGCTGTTTGACCTTGCTGAATACGCGTTCGGCGTCGTCGAGATGGACGTGCTTGGCCCAGAAGGTCGGGTTATCGCGCATCTCCCACGGCAGATAACCCATGATCGGCGTCAAATTCTCGCTCACGAACCGGCAGGCATAGCTGTCCTGAGCTTGCGTGGTCGTATAGATCACCGATGGACTGGCGGCGACCAGCGTCTGCAGGTCCTTCATGATCGCCATGCGCTCACCGAGAGCCTGCTCGGCCTGCTTGTGGTAGGAGATGTCCGCCCAGGAGCCGACAAGTTCCAACGGCCGGCCGCCGTCGCTACGGATCACCCTGAAGGTGTCTTGGATCCAGATGTAGTTTCCGGCTCTGTTGCGGAACCGATATTCGAGAGTTCCACCGCCTCGTTCAACGAGGGGAGCCATTTCGGTGGCGACTCGCGGCGCATCATCCGGATGCAAACGTGAAAACCAAAATCCCGGATCCTCAAGCATCTCCCAGGGAGAGAAGCCCATGACCGGATCCACATTCTCGCTGACGAAGGTGCAGGCGTAGTCGCCGGAGGCCTTGGTCGTGTAGATGATCCCTGGCGTGACGGTGAGGAGATATTGGAACCGCTCTTGCGCAGTGTTCAATTCAGTGGTGCGTTCCTCTACGCGTTTCTCAAGTTCGTCGTACGCTTGTTGGAGCGCCTCCTGCTCGCGCCTGCGTTCGCGCATGTCGGTAACAAAACCAACCGTGCCGGCGTCGCGACCCTCTTGGTCGTGGAGCATGGATGCCGAGATCAGAACCGGAATGCTGCTGCCATCCTTCGCGCGCGCTACGCTATCGAAGCCGGATACAGATCCGCCGCGCTTGCGCATCTCGCGAAAGACTTCCTTTGCCGCGGCCTCGCTGCCATAAAGCATGGCCGCGGGCTGGCCGATAACCTCCGTTGCCGGATAGCCCAACAGCGCCTCGGCACCCTCGTTGATCAGGACGATCTTGCCTTCCTTGTCCGTGGAGATGATCGCGTCGCTGGTGCTTTGAATCAGGCTGGCGAGGTATCGCTTCGCCTCGATCGCCGCCTGCTCCGCATGCTTGCCCTCGGTAATATCGGCCCAAGCCCCGACCAGTTCCAACGGCCGGCCGGCGTCGTCATAGACGACCTTGAAGGTGTCCAGGATCCAGATGTAACCGCCCTCTCGCCGCCGGAAGCGGTACTCGAGGGTCCCTCTGCCGCGTTCGATGAGACGCGGACATTCGTCAAGAATGCGCCGAGCGTCCTCTGGGTGCAGGTGATCCGGCCAGCATTTTGGATCGGTGGTCATCTCCTGAGGCGTGTAGCCCATGATCGCCTGGAGATTGTTGCTGACATAGGTGCAGGCATAGTCGCCCGAAGCCTTGGTCGTGTAGATGATCGCGGGACTGACGGCGAGTAGGTGCTGTAGCCGCTCGCGGGTGGCTTTTAGCTCGCGCTCGATGGCGTCACGGTCGCTCTCGATTTCCTCGAGAGCGTAAACCCGTTCGCGCAGCTCCTGGATTAGCCGGTCCTTGGGGTTCGATTCCATTGTCAAAACCGGGATGCTACCGAGACTTTTCTATTTTTGCGCCTTTTCTCTACAACTCCAAGTCGATTCAGAGCAGGCCACACTCTCAAGGTACGGTGCGCGCGGCAACCATCGGGCAATCAAGGGCTTTCTCGAAGGCCTCGACAAGCTCTTGGTAGTTATAGGCCGTGATGTAGAAGCCGTTGTTCGTTTCGGCGAGACACTTCGTGTCGAGAAGGCTGTTCTCGCCCACCCAAGAGAAGTTCGCCGTGCGGTAGCTGATGACGTGGACGGTCAGCTCAGCCGCGGCCGCATGCAGTTGCCTGCCGAGATCGCAAGGCGACCGGCCACAGGTCTCCTCGCCGTCGGTGAGGAGAACGATCACCCCTGGCTTCTTGCGGTAGTCGAGCACGTCCGCCGCCGCCTCCACGGCCGAGGTGAGAGGCGTGCGGCCGGCAGGCGTCAACGAATTGACCTCGCGCATGATACGTTCGGCGGCGTTTGGGGTCGGCTCAAACTTGAGCTGGACATTGCACTGGTTGTAAGCGCCGGGGCCATAGGTCACGAGACCCACGCGGCGATAGCGGGCAACGCGCGGCAGGACCGTGGCGAGCGCGTGCCGCGCCTCATCGATGCGCGGCTTGATGGTGGCGATGCCTTGACTCACGTTGCCGGCCATGGAACCGGACGCATCGAACACGATCATGGCGTCCTCGGAGCAAGGCGAGGGTGTGGAATCAGCCGCGCGGGCCGAATCGGCAAGGGCGAGGGGGGCGACCAAAGCCGTGACGGCGGCAAACTTTAGAACCTGTGCGCAAGACGTCGAGGACATGGCGGACCTCTTTTCGTATCGGCGCCTGGTCGAGTTGGGGGATTATCGCCGATCCGTTGGCCGTCCTTTGTGGTATTTCGCACATTCGCTCGGACTCACAGTCCGAGTTCGCTCAAGCCAGGATGATCCGCCGGGCGCGGAGCGGAGCGATCCCATTCGAACAGACGGTCCGCTTCGCCGATCGGCATCGCTGTGGCGGTCGGTTAATAGTTTCGGCAAGGGCGGCACTCGCGCCGGAAGTTGGTCTAAACTCGGCTTGCGATGATTCGCTTCAAGAGGGTTTGGCCAAGGATTGTGGCTCACGCTGATATGGATGCGTTCTATGCGGCGATTGAGCAACTCGATGACCCCACGCTTCGAGGCAGGCCCGTGCTCGTCGGGCCTCCAAGTCCTCGGGGGGTGGTACTGACGGCCAGCTACGAGGCTCGTCCATATGGCGTCGGCAGTGCAATGCCGATGGCCAGGGCGCGACGCATGTGTCCAGACGCCGTTATTGTTCCCCCTCGCTTCGATCGGTATCAGGAAATTTCTACGACGATCATGGAGGTATTCTCCAATTTCTCGCCTGACGTTGAGGCGCTGAGCCTCGATGAGGCATTTCTGGATATGACCGGGTCCGAACAACTCTTCGGCGAGCCTGAATCGATGGGACGTCAACTGAAGAGTGCGATCCGCGACGCCACGGGTCTGACGGCATCGGTCGGCCTATCGGCGACCAAATACGTGGCCAAGGTCGCAAGTGCTTGTCGAAAACCAGATGGTCTGACTGTGGTGCCACCGGAAGATGCCAAAGCCTGGCTCGCCCCACTCCCGGTATCCCGCCTATGGGGCGCCGGGCCGAAGACCCAGGCACGTCTTCACCGTCTCGGCCTGCATACGATCGGCGACGTGGCTCGCACTGATGTGCGGGTTCTTTCTGCGAAGCTTGGAAGCGCCGGTCGTCACTTCCACACGCTGGCCCAGGCCGACGATCCGAGGCCAGTCATCGGACGGCGATCATCAAAGAGCATTGGCTCAGAACATACGCTCAATCAGGATGTGCACGCGAAGGCGGACATCAAACGTCACCTGCACCTCTCGGCAGAGGCGATCGGCAGGCGCCTAAGAAGAAAGAACTACGTTGCCTTCGGCGTCGGCATAAAGCTCAAGACCGCCGACTTTCGGATCATAACCCGACAGCATCGGCTCAATGAACCGACCGACGTTGCCGAGGCAATTTACTCAGTCGGTGTGCGTCTTCTCGACAATGTTGATGATCCGGGTCCGTTCCGCCTGGTTGGCATGGTTGCATACGACCTGGTGGGAATCGGCGATCTCGTGCAGCTCGAACTCTTCGACACGCCGGGCCGGCGACGCCGATTGGAAGTGGCGATCGATCAACTTGCCGAACGCTTCGGTACGAATGTCGTGCAGTGTGCCAACGATCTGAACAACCCGGTAGAAATGCGCTTGGCGGCGACTCTTGATTTTCTAGACGATCGGACGGCCGACTAGCCGTTGGGAGAGATGTCGGCTGCGTTGTTCGCAGGAACTTTCAACAAGGCTCGGACTCACAGTCCGAGATCGCTCAAGCCAGGATGATCCGCCGGGCGCGGAGCGGAGCGATCCCATTTGAACAGACGGTCCGCTTCGCTGATCGGCAGATCGTTGATCGAGGCGAAGCGGCGGCGCATCAGTCCGTGTGCGTCGAACTCCCAGTTCTCGTTGCCGTAGGCGCGGAACCAGTTCTCTGAATCGTCGTGGAACTCATAAGCGAAACGCACGGCGATGCGGTCGCCGGCGAAGACCCACAATTCCTTGATCAAACGGTAGTCGAGCTCGCGCCTCCATTTCCTCGTCAGGAAGGCGACGATCTCCGCGCGCCCTTTGAGGAACTCGGCGCGATTTCGCCAATAGCTGTCGGCGGTGTAAGCGAGCGAGACCCGCTCAGGATCGCAGCTGTTCCAGGCATTCTCAGCCGCCCGAACCTTCTGAATTGCGGTCTCCAGGGTGAAGGGCGGTAGCGGCGGCCGGTGTTCGCTCATGCTTTTCCTCTAAGTAGCGCTCTCTGATCATCCTGCCGCAGGCGTCGATAGGCGATGGGTCTGATACTGCGCGACGACCCAACGCATGACCGGCCGATCGCGCCAGCGTTCGACGTCGGCAAGGAGTGCGCCGGGAATGGACATCTCATGATAGGTCGGCATCTCCTGGGGGCGCGCAAAGAGGGCCAATAGACTGGCCACGGTGATGTCGGCTCGGCTGAAACGGTCTCCCACGAGATAGCGGCGCTTGTCGGCGAGTGTCTTGTCGAGCCAGTCGAGCTCCGATTCCAAAATTGAGCGGCTCTCGGCCGCAGCCTCCGGAGTGATGCCATACATGCGGATCATGGCGCGCCTCGTCAAAGGCCACATCGCATTGCCAAGAAGCCTGTGCGTGCCCGAAGCTTTGCCAAAGAGTGCCGGCTTGGCGAGCTCGGGAAATCGCGGAAGCAGCTCGGAGTAGGCCAGCCGGCGCACGTGAACACCAATGACGCGGTCGGCGCGCCGCTCGATCTCTCGTGCCTCCGGCGGATTGAGCCGTCGCGCTGGATCCTGCGCTTGTTGGTCAGCCCAATCGATGATGGCACCGCTTCCCTGGATGACCGCCTGGCCGTGCAGCAGGATTGGCAGACTGGTTCGTTTCGCGCCGCAGCTTTTGGCCAAAATTAGGTGCACGCCTGGCGGCCAGTTGATCTCCTTGTAAGCGATGCCGTGCCAATCGAGCGCCCATCGGGCTTTCTCGCAATAGTGCGAGATGCCGAAGGTAACGAATCTTCGTTGTGACTGGCTCATCGGACCCTCCATCGTTCAAGCGCCCGAATTCTTGAGACTCAGCGAAACAGCGGATGACCTCTGGCGCGTTGATCGGCGATGACCTTCGCCGTGTGGTGGTAAGAGATTTCGGCAAGCTCGGCGTGACGGTGCCAGTCCATGACGCTCACATCGTCGGGGAGCGGCGGGGTGATGAGCAGGTCGTCGCGCTCGAGCGAATCGGTCAGGCGCTCGCGCCTTACCATCAGGCTGCGCAGGAGCACGGTCGCCACGCCCGGGGCGTGGGGGAGGCGCCGGCGCGCAAACGGATTGAGCATCTGGAGCAATAACTGCCCGCGCGAGGGAAGCGCCGCATAGTCTACGGTGTCGCCGCGCAGCTCGTCTGACTTGAGGCCGATCACGACGTTCGGCCCGCTCTTCAGCCCGCGCATGGATTTGACCGGAACGTTGTCGAGCAGCGAGCCGTCGACCAGGACGCGGCCGTCCTCGCAATAGACGGGAGGCAGGAGACCTGGGATCGAGCTCGTGGCGCGCACCGCTTTCCACACCGGCCCGCGCGTAATGAGGAAGAGGGAGTTGCTGGCGAGACAGGTGGAGACCGCGAAATAGCCATTCCACAGATCCTCGATCTCGGCGTCGCCGTAATGGGTCTTAAGCGCGCGATCGAAGACGGTGTGATCGAGCAGGCTGTATCGCGGCCAGGTCAATCGCTTCAAAGCCCGCGCTTCCAGGAAAATTGCCGCGGTGCGGGCGCTCACCTCGTCAGGGCTCGCGCCCATGGCGAAGGCCGCGGCCATGGCGCCGCCGCCGCTCGTGCCGCCGAACACGTCGAAGCCGATATTCGCCTCGAGGAACGCCTTGTAGACGCCGACATGGGCGGCGCACAGCGCCCCTCCGCCGCAGGCGACGAAACCTCTCGCATTGCCGCTGACGAAGCGGGCAAGCTGGTCGTATCCGGTGCTGTCCTCGGCGACGAGGTGGTGATGCATGGCGACGGCCCGCGCGTTCAGCCAGCGCGACGTGCCGGAGAGCGGCTTGCGGGCCGCATGGACCAGCACGAGGCGTCGCGCCGAAACCGGATGGATGTCGAAGGCGAAGCGTTCCAGCGTGCTTGGCTCGGGTGCTCCTTCAGACGCATCGCCGACGATAAGAAGCTGGTCGGCCTGGCGAATGATCTTGGCGCTGAACGGGGTAAGCTCGGAATCGGCGAAATAGAGCACGTAGTGATAGCGAAACTCCTGCCGGTTGAACCAGCTCGTCACGGCTTCGGAGTCGAGATCGACGTTTGCGGAGAGCGCCGCGGCAAGCGTCGCCGAATCCACGGTGGCGATTTGGCCGAAGCGAGAGAGGGCGAGCGCAAGCCGCTTGCGAAAGTCGTCCGGTACGGGCAAGCCGCCCGCGCCGATCACGGCAAGCGTGCGGGGATGGGTCAGGCTCTGCTCGTCGCCGGCAAGCGTGTCGGCGAGGCGCCTCGCCAGCGTTACGGCGATCGGCCTGAGAATGATCGGATGCCGCTCGGCGAAGGTCGTGAACTCTGCCTTGGGCAGTTTGAGCACGATCGAGTCGCGCAGCGCCGTGACGGTGGCGGTGCGGATGCCGTCGGCGAAGAAGCCGATCTCGCCGATGGGCGAGCCGCTCCCCACCTCGGCGATGCGGCGTCCGTCGACATTGATGGCGAAGCGGCCCGAGGCGACGAGATAGAGCGCGTCCGCCACATCGCCCTGGCGCATGAGAACCTCGCCGCGGGAGACGGCTTGCGTGACGAGCAGCCGCTCAAGTTCGGCAAGGTGCTCAGCCGGCAGGTCGCGGAAGGCCTCGACCAACGCAAGCGAGGTTGCCCGAGCGGCATCTCCTGCCTTTGAAGACTCTCCGTTGCGCAACGGCAGGCCCTCGCTTACCGACTGGTGGCCTTCAGCGAGAATAGCGCGGAAGCATGGTGCTGCGGCCGAAAAGCTGGTGTCCAACTCACGATCCCGTCACTTGACCCTTGGATTCCAGGCACATAACGTGGCTTGAGCATGAGCATCGGTCGGCACATTCTGGTCACTCTTATCGCGCTTTCGGTGGCCCTGCTGCCGGTGGCGGGCGGGAGGGCGCTTGCCATGCCGCACGATGCCTCCCTTACCGCGAGTCAGACCGACTGCTGCCCTGGCGGCAAGCCATGCGAAAAGAAGACGGATGGCTGCGGCTCGGTCGCGGGCTGCGTGCTCAAGTGCTTTAATCTTACCGGCGCAGTGGCTGCACAGGTTGCGGCTGTGTTGATGCCACCGACTTTAGAGAAGCCTGATCTCGTGACGCAGGCCTTCCGCTCTCCGGCCGAGAATCCGCCTCTACCACCTCCTCGCGTCTAACGCCTCACTGACGGGTCGTCGCTTTGCGGGATTCGCTCGCGAGTGCGCCGTCGCGCATGCGCTGGGCCGCAAGGCGGCTTAGCAAATCATCATGCATGAGGACGTTTGGGAGACGCGACATGAGGCGTCTTGGCAGTTTGATCAGCTTGGCTCTGAGCGCGAGCCTGGTTGTGGCGTTCACCTACTGGTATGGCGGCCTGCAAGCCAGGACGCCAGCCTCGCAACCTACGACCGTTGCGACCGCAAGCGTGGAACAAACCACCGCGCCGGAGCCGGGGCGAAAGATTCTGTACTACCGCAACCCCATGGGCGCGCCGGACACGTCGCTGGTGCCGAAGAAAGACCCCATGGGGATGGACTACATCCCCGTCTACGAGGACGAGAAGGATGAACCCGGCACGGTCAGAATAAGCCTCGACAAGGTGCAGCGCATCGGGGTGCGGACCGAGAAGGCCGAGTCGCGCTCCATCGTGCAGCAGGTGCGCGCCGTCGGCAGGGTTGAGCACGACGAGACGCTGCTGACCGTCGTTGCGCTTCGCACCGACGGGTACATCGAGGAGCTGTTCGTCGACAAGACCGGGCAGCATGTAAAGAAGGGCGATCCGCTGTTCCGCCTTTATAGCTCGCAGATCCAATTGGCGCAGTCGGACCTGATCGTCGCCATGCGTGCCGACGGCCGCAGGATCGGTCCAGAGGCAGACAAAGCTCTCGAGGGCGCCATGCTGCGGTTGCGGAACCTGGGCATCCCGCAGAGCCGCATCGACGAGGTGCGCAAGACGAATACCAATCCCCGAACCATCGACTGGCCTTCGCCGGCGACCGGCGACATCATCGAGAAGAAAGTCATCAACGGTCAGCGCGTCATGGCGGGAGACGAGCTCTATCGCATCGTCGACCATTCGCATGTCTGGGTGATTGCCGACGTCGCCGAGGCCGATATCGGTTCGATCAAGGTCGGCACCCCGGTTACCGTGACCTTGCGGGCCGACCCGACCCACCCGGTGCAAGGCGCGGTTACTTTCATCTATCCGGAACTCAAGCCGGAGACGCGCACCGTGCCCGTGCGTGTCGAGCTTCCCAACCCGGACCAGCGGCTCCGGACCTCGATGTATGCCGACGTGGTCTTCCAGGCCGGCGGCGAGGAGGGAGCGGTCACTGCGGTCCCCGACGACGCCGTCATCGACAGTGGCACGAGACAGGTGGTGCTGGTGGCAAAGGGCGACGGCCGCTTCGAGCCGCGCGCTGTCAAACTCGGCCGTCGTGGCGAAGGTTACGTGGAGATCGCCGACGGTCTGAAGCCGGGCGAGGACGTCGTGACCTCGGCAAACTTCCTGATCGACGCGGAAAGCAATCTGAAGGCCGCGCTGCAAACCTTCAGCCAACAGGAGACGCAGCCATGATCGCCGGACTCATTCGCTGGTCGGCCCGCAACGTGTTTCTTGTCGGGTTTGCAACGATCTTCGTCACGCTCGCCGGCATCTATGCGGTGTCAAAGGTGCCGCTCGATGCGATCCCGGACCTCTCGGACGTTCAGGTGATCGTGTACACCGAATATCCAGGTCAGGCGCCGCAGGTGGTCGAAGACCAAGTCACCTATCCTCTGACCACTGCCATGCTAACCGTGCCTAAGTCGCGCGTGGTGCGCGGGTTCTCCTTCTTTGGCGTTTCCTTCGTGTATGTGATCTTCGAGGACGGCACCGATCTCTACTGGGCGCGCTCGCGCGTGCTTGAAAATCTGAGCTCGGCGGCGCGGCGCTTGCCCGTCGGCGTGACGCCGAGTCTCGGACCGGACGCGACCGGTGTAGGCTGGGTGTACCAATATGTGGTGCGCGGCGCGCAGATGAGTCTTGCAGAGCTGCGCACTGTCCAGGACTGGTCCATCCGCTTTGGACTGGCCAAGGCTGAAGGCGTGGCCGAGGTCGCGGGCGTCGGCGGCTTCGTCAAGCAATATAGCGTCGTAATCGACCCCCGCCGCCTGCAGGCGCTCGGCATCCCGCTCTCAAAAATTCGCGACGCGATCCGCGACAGCAACATGGATGTCGGCGGGCGCACCGTCGAGGTCTCGGAGACCGAGTTCGCCGTGCGCGGACGCGGCTACATCAAGAGCCTTTCCGATCTTGAGCAGATCGTGGTCAAATCGGACAAAGGCGTTCCCGTGCTGCTCAAGGACGTTGCCCGCGTGGAACTCACCCCGGATGAGCGGCGTGGCATCACCGAGCTGAACGGCGAAGGGGAGGTCGTCTCCGGCATTGCGCTGCAGCGTTTCGGCGAGAACGCGCTTTCAGTCATCCAGCATGTAAAGGACAGGCTCGCCGAGATCACGCCGAGCCTGCCGAAGGGCGTGACCGTCGAAGCGGTGTACGACCGTTCGGCCCTGATCAACCGCGCCATCGACACCTTGAGGCGGACCTTGTTCGAGGAAAGCGCCATCGTGGCGCTGGTCTGTGTGATCTTCCTGCTGCACGCGCGCAGCGCGCTCGTCGCCATCATCACGCTGCCACTTGGCGTGCTGATTGCCTATATCTGCATGTGGTTGCTCGGCTTGAGCTCCAACATCATGAGCCTCGGCGGCATCGCCATTGCTATCGGCGCCATGGTCGATGCCGCCATCGTCATGATCGAGAACGCACATAAGCGCCTTGAGCGCGCGCCGCCCGGCAAATCGCGGAGCGACGTGCTGATCGAGGCTGCGGTCGAGGTGGGGCCAGCGCTCTTCTTCAGCCTGCTCATCATCACGGTCTCGTTCCTGCCGATCTTTACGCTCGAGGCGCAGGAAGGACGGCTATTCAAGCCGCTTGCCTACACCAAGACCTTCGCCATGGCGGCGGCGGCGCTCCTCTCGGTGCTGCTGGTTCCGGCGCTGATGACGCTGTTCGTGCGCGGCCGCATCATCCCCGAGCACAAAAATCCGGTGAACCGGTTCTTGATCTCTATCTATCGGCCGGTGATCCAGCTCGCGCTCAAGTCCAAGGGAGCCACGATCCTTATTGCGCTTGTCGTTATGCTGGCGAGCCTGTGGCCCGCCTCCAAGCTCGGCACCGAGTTCATGCCATCACTCAACGAAGGCACTCTGTTCTACATGCCGGTCACGCTGCCGGGGATTTCCGTCACCAAAGCCGCGGAGCTGCTGCAAACCCAGGACAAGATCATCAAGTCCTTCCCCGAGGTCGAATCCGTTTGGGGAAAGGCAGGCCGTGCCTCGACCGCAACCGACCCGGCTCCGACCGAAATGGTCGAGACGGTCATCAATCTGAAGCCTGAGAGCGAGTGGCGTCCGGGCATGACCGTCGACAAGCTCACCGCCGAGATGGACAAGTCTCTGCAATTCCCCGGCGTGTCCAATGCCTGGACCATGCCAATCAAGGCGCGCATCGACATGCTGTCGACCGGCATCCGAACGCCTGTTGGCGTCAAGGTGCTCGGCAAGGACCTGGCCGAGATCGACAGAATTGCGAGGCAGATCGAGGCGGCGATCAGAACCGTGCCCGGCACCTCCAGCGCCTATGCCGAACGGGCTGTCGCCGGCTACTACTTGAACGTCGATCCGGACCGAGCGCAGCTCGCCCGCTACGGATTGATGGTCGGCGACGTGCAGAACGTGATCGCCATGGCGCTTGGCGCCGAGCCGGTGACCACGACCGTCGAGGGGCGTGAACGTTACACCGTCAGCATCCGCTACCCGCGCGATTATCGCAGCGATCCGGCAGCGATCGCCGATCAGGTGCTGATCCCAATGGCCGACGGAGGAACAGTGCCGCTGCGGCAGGTCGCCAAGGTCAGTCTCGCTCAAGGGCCGTCGAGCATCCGCACCGAGAATGCACAGCTTGCCACCTACATTTATGTCGACCTTCGCGACCGGGACATTGGCAGCTACGTTGCCGACGCGCAGAAAGCTGTGGCCGCCCAAGTGACGTTCCCGCCGGGCTATTACGCCATCTGGAGCGGGCAGTTCGAGTATCTGGAGCGCGCCAAGGCACGGCTGAAGATCGTCGTGCCGGTGACGCTCCTGATCATCTTTCTTCTGCTCTATCTGAATTTCCGGCGTATCAGCGAGACTCTGATCGTCATGCTGTCGGTGCCGTTCGCGCTGGTTGGCGGCTTCTTGTTGATGTGGTGGCTCGGCTTCAATCTCTCGGTTGCGGTCGCCGTCGGGTTCATCGCCCTTGCCGGCGTCGCGGCCGAGACCGGCGTGGTGATGCTGATCTATCTCGACAGCGCCATGAAGGAACTGAAGGAGAAACGAGAGGGGGAAGGACGGCCCTTTACCCGCGACGACCTCCATGCCGCCATCATGTCCGGCGCCGTGGAGCGCGTGCGGCCGAAGATGATGACGGTCGCCGCGATCATGGCCGGTCTGCTGCCGATCATGTGGAGCCACGGCACGGGAGCCGAGGTGATGCAACGTATCGCCGTGCCCATGATCGGCGGCATGGTGTCCTCGACTCTGCTGACGCTGATCGTCATTCCGGCGATCTACGCCGTGGTCAAAGGCATGCGCTTGCGGTCGGTGGCAACAGCACCAGGGGCATCCCTAGTCCTCGAAGACGCTCCGTGAGGTACGCGCGCTCATCGCTTGCGACCGGTGGTACCGAGCGGGGATAGAGCGGGCGTGAGGGGCATGGGAGCCGAAATGCGAAGCGGGTGGCATATCCGCGCCACCCGCTGCAAATCCTGCTAAATCCTGGCAATTGCCGCGCTATTGCGGGGCGAGGGCAAACATCTCCTCGACATGCTCCCAATTGATCAAATTGTCGAACCAGGCCTCGAGATATTTCGGCCGGAGATTGCGATAGTCGATGTAATAAGAGTGCTCCCACACGTCACAGCCAAGCAACGGCCAGCCGCCGTGAACAAGCGGGTTCTCGCCATTCGGGGTCTTGGTGACCTCGAGCTTGCCGTCCTTCAGCGTAAGCCAGCACCAGCCTGAGCCGAATTGGGTCTTGCCGGCCTCGATGAAGGCATCGCGGAACTTGTCGAAG
>NZ_JBOHJB010000072.1:0-14320 GCF_050728395.1 Methyloceanibacter sp. | reverse complement strand
CGCGCAACCTCATCGAAGACGGCCCGCAGATGGCGGCCGATATGGGCCTGCAAATTTGGCGACAATCCCTCCTCGGTGGAGAGCGTGGCGCCCGGCCGCGTTTGGCTGCTGGTTGCTTGAGTCATGGTCTTCCCGGCGTTCGTTGACTTCCGCCGGCGTTCCTTTTTCTCTGCCTGATCCACAATCGTCCCCATCCGCCGGGATACTCCTAAAGCGGCGGATACGCTCCGTGCCTTAGGTAAAAACAGGCCAGACCTCAATTGGTTCCGCGCTCTGGGAAACCTTCTCGGCCTCCGCGGCGTTTAAGCACACTGTGACGAGGGTTTCCAGTTGCCAACATCAATCCCAGTGGTGCAATGGATACCACTAGGCCCACCTAGAAAGCCAGGAGCGCATGTCGATATCCCAGGCGATAGCGCCTCATCTTGCTTATTTGCGCCGATTTGCGCGGGCTCTCGCCGGCACGCAAGCCGCGGGAGACGCTTATGTCGCCGCCACGCTCGAAGTGCTGATCGAGGACCCGTCGCTGTTCGATACCAAGCTCGATCCGCGGGTTGCCCTGTTCCGGACCTTCGCCGGGCTGTGGAACTCGGTTGGTGTCAATCTCAAGCCTGATATGCAGACGAGCCCCGCCACCCCTGTCGACCGCAAGCTCGAATCCATTACCCCCTTGCCTCGCCAGGCCTTTCTGCTGAGCGCCGTGGAAGGCTTTTCCGTGCCTGACATCGCCTCCATTCTCGGTCTCGACAAGGGGGGGGTGATGGAGCTGATCGATCAGGCCGGCCGCGAGATCGCAGCGCAAGTCGCGACCGACGTGCTCGTCATCGAGGACGAGCCGATGATCGCCATGGACCTCGAAGGCATCGTCGAGGGCCTGGGCCATAAAGTCATGGCCGTGGCGCGCACCCATGCCGAAGCGGTGAAAGCCATCGCTCACGGGAAGCCCGGCCTCGTGCTGGCGGACATCCAGCTCGCCGACGGCAGCTCGGGCCTCGACGCGGTGAACGAGATGCTCGGCTCCTTCCAGGTGCCGGTGATCTTCATCACCGCCTATCCCGACCGGCTGTTGACCGGGGAGCGGCCGGAGCCTGCCTTCCTGATCACCAAGCCTTATCAGCCGGACACGGTGAAGGCGATCGTGAGCCAGGCTCTGTTCTTCGAGCGCCGCGCGCGGCTGCGCGACCGCCCGTCCGCCGCCTAGCCCAAGTTTGGGGGCGGGTCGAAACGGCCCGCTTCCGACAGCTTCGCGACTCGGCGCTAGATCTTTCCCAGCAGCAAGAGAATGAGAAGAATCACCAGGATCAATCCGACCACGCCTGAGGGGCCGTAACCCCAGCCGCGGCTATACGGCCAGGATGGGAAGGCGCCCACCAGGATGAGGATCAGGATGACGATAAGGATCGTGCTCAACATGTCGCGCTCCTTGCGGCCCGTGAGGGCTCATGGCTAGGGCAGCGGAACGCGCACGATTGACCGCGCCCAAGGTTCTCTATCGGTTCGAGGGAAAATCGCGAAGCTCAGTCGCGCCGCAACCTCCTCGCAAGGCGAGGAGGTGCGGCTGACCGAAGCTTGCTTACATATTCCGGACCCAGCTATCCACCTGCTTCTCGGCCTCGTCCTTGGCGATGCCGTAACGCTCCTGGATCTTGCCGACCAGCTCGACGCGGCGGCCTTCGATCCTGGTGAGGTCGTCGTCAGTGAGCTTGCCCCACTGTTGCTGGACCTTGCCGCGCACCTGCTTCCAATTACCTTCGATACGATCCCAGTTCATGAGCGTGCTCCTTTTCGCTAGGGGAGGCCCGCCATCGATTGCGGGCCTTGGGGGGAAAGCGAAGTTTAGTATCGATCAAACGCTGCCTGCCACGATCGAGTTCCCTTATTACTGTCACCGCGCTGCAAATGGGCTTGATCAAATTGCCCTTAATTGATGAAACATAGCAGCGGCTTGGTGGCCTCGCTGGCGTACGGACTGGGCAGGAAATGGCGGGCAAACGCATCCTCGTGGTCGAAGACGAATTTCTCATCGCCCTCGATATTGCCGGCGCGCTCGAGCAGGGTGGACTTGTCGTGATCGGGCCGTTGGCGTCGGTACGCGACGCACTGCGGACGCTCGAAAGCGAAAAAGTGGACGGCGCTCTGCTCGACGCCAATCTTGGCGGAGAGCCGGTGGGCCGCGTCGCCGACGCTCTGCTTGCGAGACGGGTGCCCTTCGCCTTTGTGAGCGGCTACGGGCGTGAGCAGCTGCCCAAGCAACACCAGGGAGCCCCCTTGATCGGCAAGCCTTTCACCGGACCGGATCTGCTCGGCGTGGTTGCGCGCTTCTGGACACGCTCTTGACGGACGCGCAACCTCCCGCGCATCTTCGCTTGGAACGGAATCGGAAAACCGCGCGTTCCGGGGAGCGTTGGGGCGAGTTGGCATCCCTGAAAGCCGGCTATCCAACATGGGGAGTGTGACATGCTCACTTGGGCACTCATTTTTGCGGTCATTGCGTTGGTGGCAGGCGTGTTCGGCTTCGGCGGTGTGGCATCTGCAGCTGCCGGCATCGCCCGCATCCTGTTCTTCATCTTCATCGTGATTTTCCTCATCACCCTGATCGCCGCGCTTCTGTAGCTCCTCCCCTTCCCAGGTTTGGGGAAGGTCCCGGGGCCTCAGGTCTCGGCGGCAGAGCGGCTACGGGTGGCCGAAAGGGGCGACGCCCGCAACCGGGGGCCGGCTGCGGGCGTCTGGTTCGATCGCCGCGGGGAGGAGTGGGGCTGGGGGAGCGCTCGAACGTCGGAACCCAACCCTTTCCCGCCCGAAAAGTTCCTAAAGTGGCAGCGCCGCGCGGAAAATCCTTGAAAGTTCGAGAACAAAATCGTTCTGGCGGTGTTCTAAGCCATCAGGAGTGGGTGGCCGGAGACGGGTGCACCCGCATTGGCGCCCGGGCGTAACGGTTTTGGCTTAGACTGGAAACATGGCGCACATACTCAACGTCCTCTTCGCCACGGGGGACTCCACGCAACCGCAAGCGGTGACCTCGGGGTTAGACCTGCTGCACGCTTTGGCCGACGGCATCATTGCCGCTTCGCTGTTCCTCATTCCTGCGGCGCTTCTCGTCATCTACTTGCGCCGGGGAGAGCGCAGAGCAAGCGACCAGGTGCTGCTGATACTGTTCATGTTGCTCCTTACCTCTTCCGGCCTTACGCATTTCGCTTCGGCGCTGTTTGGGCCGGGGCACGACGTGGTCGACATTCTCACCGCTTTCAGTGCCCTGCTGGCGCTGACCGCCGCGATCGTCATCTGGAGGCTGACGCCGGAGCTCGTGAGGCGTCCCTCGCGCGACCGGCTCCAATCCGAGATCGCGGCGCATCTGCGCACGCTCGAGGAGCTGAAGGAGACGCGCCAGCAGCTCGAACAGCGGGTCGAAGCCCGCACCAAGGAGCTTGCCGAAGCCAAACAGCGCTTCGAGATCGCGCTGCGCGGCTCGCCGATCATGGTGTTCACCCAGGACCGCGACATGCGCTTTACCTGGGTGCACAATCCGCCGTCAGGCATCGATCCCGCTTGCTTGCTGGGCAAGACTGACGCCGAGATCCTGTCGCCGGAGGCAGCCGCTTCCTTCACGGCGGCAAAGCGGCGCGCCATCGAGACCGGGGAGTCGCAAACCATCGAAACCAATTTCGAGCTGTCTGGCCGCAGGCGGTCCTATTATCTGCTGACCGAGGCTCTGCATGACGACAAGGGCGACGCCATCGGCACCACCTCTGTCGCCGTCGAGATCACCGAGCGGAAAGAGGCCGAGAACCAGCTTCGCCTGCTGCTCCGCGAGCTAACCCACCGTTCGAAAAATCTTTTGGCGGTGATCCAAGCGATTGCCAGGCAGACCGCCGCGCGCACCAAGACGATCGACGACTTTCTCGACCGCTTCGGAGCGCGCCTCGTCGCCATCGGCTGCTCGCAGGATTTGCTCGTCGCCGACAATTGGCACGGCGCCTCCTTGCGCACGCTGGTCGAGCAGCAACTCAACATGCATACCGCGGATCGTTCCGACAGCCAGATCGTCATCGACGGCGAAGACGTGATGCTGAAGCCTGAGGCCGTGCAGAATCTCGGCCTCGCACTGCATGAGCTTGCCACCAACGCGCAAAAATACGGCGCGCTGTCGAGCGGTCGCGGCAGCGTGCGCATCCATTGGCAATTCTGCGAATCCGACCAGCTTAAGCTGACCTGGGAAGAGCGGGGCGGCCCCCCGGTGAGCACCCCTGAGCGGTCTGGATTTGGCCGCGCCATGATCGAAAGCGTGGTGGGAAAGGCGCTCGAAGGCGAAGTGAAGCTCTCCTTTCCGGCAAAAGGGGTGCGCTGCGTCATCATGATTCCGGAAACGCAGGTCGCCTCCCGCGGCTGACGCGCGAGCGGCCGATGCCGTTCGTGTCAAGCGCATGTGAAAGCCCGTGCGCGCAAGTTGAATTGCCGGTGGCAGCTCGACATCTTAGCGTTCAGATGAACCAAAGCGCGGAAACTGCCCGCGCCCGGGGCACGCCCGCCTGCCCGACAACAAGGAGAGAAACCATGGCTTTCACCCGCCGCGAGATCAATCTTGGCGTCATCGCCGTCGCCGCGGCCGGCGCCGCCGTGCTCGGCTGGTGCCTGATCGGCGGCCGCCGCGAGGCTATTGCCGGCACCTTTGAGGTTACCCGCACGCCGGAGGAATGGCGGAAGCTGCTCACCCCCGAACAGTTTGCCGTGCTGCGCGAGCAGGACACCGAGCGTGCCTTCACCAGTCCCCTCAACGACGAGCACCGCAACGGCATTTTCACCTGCGCCGGATGCGACCTGCCGCTCTTCGAGTCCAAGACCAAGTTCGACAGCGGCACGGGCTGGCCGAGCTTCTACCAGCCGATCGAGGGCGCGGTTAAGACCGACACCGACCACACTTTCGGCATGGTGCGTGACGAGGTTCATTGCCGGCGCTGCGGCGGTCATCTCGGCCACGTGTTCAATGACGGTCCGCCGCCAACCGGCTTGCGCTACTGCATGAACGGCGTGTCGATGAAATTCATCCCCGCTTAAGTCCTGTGGGAGAGGCAAGGGCGCGTTTACGTCCATTCGTCGTTGCGTCCATTCGTCATGGGGCGCGCGCCTTGTGGGAACGGCTATGGTACGGCCTCTCGCCGCTTGGGGGATGACGGACCATGCGACCAACATTGATCTTTGCCGTGATTGCCGCGCTGCTTCTGCCCTCTGCGGCGCTCGCTTTCGATGCGAATAGCCCAAGCCGGCAAAATCCCGATGGCTCTGCCGGCTTCTCCGATCCTGACGAGGCGCCGGCCATCCCTGGGCTGGAGGCCTACGGGATCGATAGCGACAGTGCCCAGTCGAGCGGCGTTTACATTCCGCAGTCGCCGGCCTCTTCGGATGTACCGGCCTTGCTCTATTCGAGCTCGGCCTTCCGCTCGCACTAAACGCAGGCTTCGAGCTAAGCGGCCCTGAGGGCAGCGAAATTCGTCCTGCCCTTGCGCGTGTCCTGTGGCAGAGTGCGCTGCCCATGACCGGTCCTGTCGATCCCAGTTTCGCCGCGCGCGCGCTCGATCTTGCCCATGCCGCGCTCAGCCGGCGTGGCGCGCCGCCCGAGCTTCCCTCGCGCCTGCTCGTGGTGGATGTCGAGCGCCAGCGCGCCGTCTGGCTCGAGCACGGTGCGGCTAAAGCCCTGTGGCCGGTCTCAACCGCTGAGGCCGGCATCGGCGGGGCGGAAGGCTCCTACCGCACGCCTCCCGGCTGGCATCGCGTGCACCGGCTGATCGGGGAGGGCGCCGAGCAAGGCTCGGTGTTCGTGTCCCGCGAGCCGACCGGCGAGATGTGGCGCGGCGAGGCCCGCGACGACGATCTCATTCTCACCCGCATTCTCACCCTCGATGGACTTGAGGAGGGCGTCAACCGCGGCCCCGGACACGATTCGCTCGAGCGCTACATCTATCTCCACGGCACCAATCACGAGCGCCTGCTCGGCCGGCCGGTGTCGCATGGCTGCGTGCGCCTCTCCAACGCCGACATCTCTTGCCTGTCCGCCGAGATGCGCGAAGGAGACTACGTCCTGATCGCGGAGCCCGTGGATTTCGTCATTCCCGATCCTAGGGGCCCTGGACGGTTCCACTACGCTGGGCTCGGCGGCTCCGGCATGAGCGCGCTCGCGCAATTCCAGGCGATGATGGGCGGGCGCGTAAGCGGCAGCGACCGCGCCTTCGACCGTGGTGAGCGCCCCGAGCTTCGCATGCAGCTTCAGCGTCTCGGCATCGAAATCATGCCCCAGGACGGAAGCGGCGTCACCGAGGATTGCGCGGCGCTCGTTCTCTCGACCGCAGTCGAGGAGCAGGTTCCCGACGTCGTTGCGGCGCGCGCCAAGACTATCCCCATCGTCCACCGCTCCGAGCTGCTCGGTCACTTCGTGGCGTCTTATCGCACCGTGGCGGTGAGCGGCACGAGCGGCAAATCCACGGTGACGGCGATGATCTTCGAGATCCTGGAAGGCGCCGGCCGCGACCCCTCCGTCATCACCGGCGGAGATTTGCGCCTGTTGCAGGCGCGCGGCCTGCCCGGCAACGCGTTCGCCGGAAGCTCGGACCTTCTCGTCGTCGAGGCCGATGAGAGCGACGGCTCGCTCGTTCGCTACGCGCCTGCGGTCGGCGTCATCCTCAATCTTCAGCGCGACCACAAGGAGATGGAGGAAGTGGCGTCGATGTTCGCCGCGCTGCGCGCCCGTTGCCGCGAGGCGCTGGTCGTGGGAGAGGACGAAAATCTCGATGCGCTCGCTGGCGGCGCGTTTCGCTTCGGCTTCGGACCGCGCGCCGGCATTCGCGGGGTCAATGTCGAGCTTGCTTCGTCAGGCAGCAGCTTCGTCGTCGATGAAATTACCTTCGCGCTGCCGGCGCCCGGTCGTCATAACGTCGCCAATGCGCTTGCCGCCATCGCCGCGGCCGCTGCACTCGATGTGCCGCTTGCCGACATGGTTGCGCCTCTTGCGAGCTTCCAAGGCGTGGGGCGGCGCTTTCAGACCGTCGGCGCCGCCCGCGGCGTCGCTGTCGTCGACGATTTCGCCCACAACGCCGACAAGATCGCCGCGGCGCTCGGAACGGCGAAACTCAACGCCGCGCGCGTGCTCGCCATCTATCAGCCGCACGGCTATGGGCCCACGCGCTTTCTCCGGCAGGACTTCGTCGACACCTTCACCCGCGAGCTCAGGGGCGACGATCGCCTGTGGATGCTCGAAGTGTTCTATGCCGGCGGCACCGCTGCCCGCGACTTTTCCGCGGCCGACATTGTCGGAGAGATTGCCAGGAACGGCGTCAAGGCGGAGTTCGCACCGTCCCGCGCCTGGCTCGCCGCACGTATCGCCGAGGAGGCCCGCGCCGGAGACATGGTCTTGGTGATGGGTGCGCGGGACCCGTCGCTCACCGATTTGGCGCGTGAAATTGTGGCAAAGCTCGACCGATCTGGCTCAAAAGCTCGATAAATCCGTATGATGCTGCGCCCAAATGTTGAGCTATGATTGGTCTGCACGCGGGGGTGCAAGGTGACCGAAGCCGGTAGCCGGCAGCTTCGCTTGTGGGGGTTTGCGTCATCGTCAGTATCGAAGCCGCTTCCGCTCCCACGCGAAGCACGTAAGCACGGTCAAGAGACGGCTGCTTGCGCGTGCATGAGAACCCAGGGGTAAAGGGGAGGGGTCGATGAAAGCAAAATCTCTTCTGCTAACTGTCCCCCTAGCAGTGTTTGCATTGATGTTTCTGTCGCTGCCGGCGAACGCAGTGTGTTGGTCCTGGAAGCCGTGCGCCGATTATCAGGGCCTCGGGTATGGAGCGCCGCCAACGGAATCTCAGTCCGTGTTGCCGCCTTTGCCGCCGGGGAGCGCTCCGCCTCCCGGGTCTCAGGCCGGACAGCAAGGTGCGACGGGAACGCCAAGTCCTGCCGGGGCACCGGAAAAGTTGACGCCTAAGAAGCCTGAAGCGACCGCGAAGGCCGCGCCGGCACCAGCGCCGGCCAAGCCGAAGCCAGCTCCGGCCCCGGCGCAAGCCAAGGCAGCTCCGCCACCGGCACCGGCACCGGTACAAGCAAAGGCGGCGCCACCGCCCGCGCCGATGCCGCAACCAGCACCGGTCCCGGCTCAGGCTAAAGCCGCGCCGCCGCCCGCTCCTCAGCCGCAACCGGCACCAGCACCGGCTCAGGCCAAGGCGGCACCGGCTCCTGCGCCGGCTCAGGCAGCAAAGCCAGCGCCAGCTCCGGCTGCCGCTCCGGCTTCGGCTCCGGGAATGACGACGGTGCCCGGCACGGCGACGATGCAGGTGATCCCCGAATAGGGGACGAGGACAGAAGCGTCTGGATGCGCCGCCGGCGCTTCGCGTGACCGGAGCGGCAAACCAAGCTTGCGCGCGGGCGCGGCTCTCACAATGTTGCTGTGTGGGGCCGGCCCCTTAGCAGCGCGGGTACAAGCTCGCAAGCTCGCGGCCGCGGAGAAGGATGAGCTTTTGCGAAAGCCCGCCCCGCTTCTTGATCCAGGCGCGCACTCTGGCCGGATAGGAATTGACCACGATGCGCGTCGCCTCAGGCGCGCGCGACGAGCGGCCGGTCACGCGGTCGACCACTCGCGGCGCATGGAAGCCGAGCACGGCTCTGCGCGTGACGCAGATGCGATTGCTCGGGATGGTGCTGAGCACGAGCGTGCAGGCTGAGAGACAAGGCCCATCGATGATCACCCGCTCGCCGGACTGCCGCACCCGCGCGAAGGCCTGAAGATAATCGCCGACATAGCCGCCGGGGCTCGACAGGATGCGCAAATCCGCGCGCGCCTGCGGCATGGCGAGCAGGGCCAGGACGGCGGCAAACAAGAAGGCGGCAAAAAGGAAGCGTCTCAACTCTATGTCTCCCGCGTCCTCGGAGGAGGCGCGGGCATAGGGGATCAAAGCTCAGCGGCAGTTTTGCGGCATGCCGGCTACTGGCAATGATCCCCCCTAAACCTGGAGGGCTCAGCCCTTATTGCACTGCTTCATCTCTTTCATGGCCTTCTCGGCGTCGTGCTTCGAATTGAAGGTGCCGATCAGGTTCATCTTGTCTCCAGGCTTGTGGCTGAACATCTCGCATCGCTTGCCGTCATAGCCGACATAGAACTCCTCGGCGACCGCAGGTGAAGCGAACGCCGCAATCAGAATAGCTGCAATCAGATACTTTCTCATCGTGTGTCCCTCGACTTGAGTTGGCCTCTTAACGAGGCGGGGAAGGGAGCAAAGCTCGGCGGCGGTTTTGCGGCGGAGGAATGGCCTTTGCGCAGCTTGTGCCGGCGGCGGTGTGGCAAATGTCACAGCGCCTTTTTGGCCCCCCGTCCTATCACCTACTTGCCATCGCAACCTTCGGGCGGATTTAGGAGAGTTGGCGCCCGCAGGGGATCTTGACCAAGTCAACCGAAGGATGTTCGCTATGACGCACAGTCTGGCTACGCGCGTTAAGGACGACGCCGGTATCGCGCCTGTTTCACGCGGCTGGCGTCCCAGGCAGCGGCACATGGAACGGTCTCAGATCGCAGTTCTCCCGTACACCCTTGCGGGAATTTCCATATTTGCGGGCCTCGCCCAGAAGGCTCTCGAAGCGATCCATCAACGCTGTGCCTGGCGGCGCTACGAGCAGGGCGAGCCGATCGTCGGCTATCTCGATTCCTCCGATGACGTGTTCTTCGTGGCGAGCGGAGAGGTTGGCGTCACGATCTACTCGGTTGCGGGTCAAGCGGTGAGCTTTCGCACTGTGGCAGCCGGCGACATCTTCGGCGAATATGCCGCCATCGACGGCGGGCCGCGTTCAGCCAGCGTGGAGGCGCGGACGAGCTGTCTCATCGCTTCGATGTCCGCCAAGGAATTTCGCAAGCTGTTGACGACCGAGCCGGTGGTGGCCGAGGCTGTGCTCAAGGGCCTGGTGCGCAATGTTCGATCGCTCACCAAACGCGTCTACGAATTCAGCACGCTTGCCGTCAACAATCGCATCCATGCCGAGCTGCTGCGCCTGGCGAGCCTCGCGACCCGCGAGGGCAAGGGCGCGCGGCTTTCTCCCGCGCCAACCCACGCCGAGATCGCGAGCCGCATCAGCACCCACCGCGAGGCGGTGACCCGCGAGCTCAATCGCCTTTCGCGCATCGGCATCATCGAGCGCAAGAGCGGGACGCTCATCGTCCGCGATCTCGATCGCCTCGCTGCCATGCTGCACGAGATGACCGGCGAATAGGACGCTTTCGGCCGGCGCGCTCCTGACAAAAGGGCGTGTGGCAAAACCCACAAATCTCACGTGGCAAAAGCCACAGCGCACTTTGCCAAAACGCGCGAGACTCTCCTTCAGGCTCAAGATCGTCTTGGGCCAGCGCTTGGAAGGAGATTTACGATGTTTACGCTCAGTCGAAGCCGGTTCTTGGGGTTGGCCGCCGCGGGTGCTTTCGTCGCCCTCTCCGCCAGTCTCCCCGCACGAGCCGAAGACCTTGCTCAGAACCTGGGGCCGGTCGGGCCTCACGAGCCCATCCTCACGTCGGTCGGCAGTAAGCGCGTCATCGCGTTCTACGAGCCGGGTGGTGGCCATTGCTCCATCAACGTCGTGGTGTGGGACCGTAGCGATGAGAGTGGCGATTCGGCGGCGCGCCTCCGCGTCAGCCTGAACCCTCGCCAGATGGTCCACATCGACAGTGCCGAGAGCAAGTCGATCAATCTTCAGTGCGGCGACTATGCCGAGACGCTTGCGCTCGTCGACACCAGCAAGTTCGTTTCAGCTGGAGCTTCTCGATAAACCCGCGTTCAATCGGGACGTCCGCACATGTCACTACTCTGGAAAAAGTCCCCTCAGGTTGAGTGAGGCCTGAGGGGCACCTTTTGACAGTTTCACTGACCGGACGTTTTGCAAGGGAGAGCCGACGAATATCAGGCGCAATTGCCATGCCGAGAACCGTCCGCATTATTCTATTCTGCCTCACCTTCGCCGCGCTGATCGGCGGCGGGGAAGCGGTGGTCGCCAATACCGTGACGCCATTCGACCGCGCGGTCGGCACGCCAAGGGGGCAATTGCACAGCCCCTATGCGGACTTCGCCGGCGTCGCCCAGGAAGGTCACAAGATTTACCTGTCGCATGACTGCAACGGCTGCCACGGCGGCGGCGGCGGCGGCGGGATGGCGGCGCCCCTCACCAACGAAGTCTGGATTTACGGGGACGACGACGACACGCTGTTCAGGGTGATCGCGCTTGGCACCGGAAGCCTGAGCCCGAACGATGCATTTCAGAAGCAGGGCTTTGTGCGCAAGGGCTCGGAGAACGTGGTCGGGCCGATGCCGCATTTCGGCGAAATCTTCAAGACGGACGACGAGATCTGGAAAATCATCGCCTGGGTCAGGGCGACGATTTGCGAGCGGCACCCGGCGCAATGCTGAAGGCGTCGATCCCTCGCGCTAGGCCGTAAACGGCAGCGGATAGCCGGTGGCCAAGGCGGCGAGCGTGCCAGTTGCCAGCGAAACAAGATGGAACGCTACGACGCCCGCGAGCACGCCGATGGTGAAGCGGGCGTTGGCGCTTGCTCCCACCGATGCGGCGCGATAGGCGACGAACATGCTGGCACCGAACGCGGCGAGCATTGAGAGCCCGCCGGCCGAATCCGCATATGGGACGACCCTCGCAAGAAATGATATCTTCCGTGGTCGTATCTTTTCCACGGCGTGACACGGAGGAAGGATGACGAGGTTGCTCGCTTTAGTGCTCGCTCTCGGCCTCGCGACATCGACACAGGCGGCGCCCCTTTTGACCAAAAAAGGGGAAGGGAGCAGCGGCTGCCCCTTGCGCTATCATCGTGGGGCGGGAGGCAACTGTGTGCAAAACTATGATGGCGCCTTGACCTACCATCCGGATCCGTACTGGACGCCCTGCGACTACTCGCTTGGCCCGCAATATCCCGAGGGATGTGGCGATTAGCGATCCCGATCTTCATGTTGACGTCGACGGCGACCTGATCATCGTGTGCGCGCCCGAAACTCAGTTCATCGCCATCTATGCGAGGCCGAGCGCCATGCCGCAGTTGATCCTGCGCAAGCGCACCGAGGGCGATGACTATGAGCTGTTCGCTCGAGCCTGGCAGGCCGCGAACACCAAGGCGCGCGAGCTCGGATGGATTGCGTAACCGACGCCTGACCCCGACCGACCATCAGAATAATCGAAAGCCGCAAAGTTTCTGGAGTACTCCTGAGGTCCCGCGCCGCCGCAGGGCTCCGGTCTCACTTCTCTCGGCTATCGGCCAGCAAACGCGTCCTCTGCCGCAGCGTAACGATGCGGCCCGGTCTGCGCCTCACGGCCCCGTCGAACGCGGCGCGCGCGACCGCGTGATCGCCCACCAACGCGACCAACTCATCCACGTGCGCGTCGCGCTCGTCCCACACCTCGACGCGGAACGGCAGATCGTGCCCCGAGGCCGCCATAAGGCTAGTTTGGAACATAATAGGAACATCAGCAACCCACTTGTGGAAACGCTCACCCTTGAGTTGCAGTAACGCCTGTGTAGCAATTATTTCGGCTAGGCTGCACATCGCGGCACGACCGAAAGGCTACGGGATGAAACAAAAGGATGAGGCTTCCGAGCAGAAGGACGATCTTGAAGCGGTACGCAGAGTTGTCGAAGCGCTGCATGGCTTCCAACCGCACGATCAGGAGCGGATCCTTAGGTGGGCGCGGGAGAAGACGGGCTTGGGAGCGGAGCGTAAACCGCCAGCCTCTCCCGCCTCGATGCCTGACCCTCCACGCAAGGATGCGGACCCACAAAACGCCGCGCGCTGGGACATCAAATCTTTTGTGGAGGCGAAGAGACCGGGAAGTGACAGACAGTTCGCAGCGGTCGTGGCCTACTACTACAAGTTCGAGGCTCCGCCGAGTGATCGCAAGGAGTCGATTACAAAGGAAGATCTCGTAGACGCTACAAGAAAGAGCAACCGCAGCAGGCTCGCAAAACCTGGGCAGACACTCATCAATGCACACCAAAGCGGCTACCTCGACAAGGCAGCCGACAAGGGCGCTTACCAGATCAATTCGGTAGGGGAGAATCTAGTAGCGATGGCGTTGCCGGAAGGTGAGCAGCGCGCCTCTCGAAAGGGAACTACTAAAAAGAGGGGTGCAAGACAAACGAACAAGAAAAAGACGACGAAGAAGAAGTGACTTCGGCCCAGTCTGCCATCGAACAAATTGACGCTGCAGCGAGCGAGGTAGATCGCCTTCGCAAATCCCTAGGCAGAAGCAAGCAGCGGCAGGTTCGCTCAAACGATGAGCGTCTTGCCATCAAGGCTACTGCTTTGGCTTGGTTCCAGGCTCACAGTCCCGCTCTCGGCGGCCATGTTGACGAGCAACAGCTTAGCGTCGTCGATGAGTGTTACGTGCGCTTGTCGGAGTCCTCTGAACGTCACGCGTCGCGGGAGAAATTTCTCACCGAGTTGAAGGGTCTCAAGTCGAAACTTGTTCAGCTCCGGTCCAGCGCGCTCGGTAGACCACCGAATCGAGAGTCCGAAGCGCCGCCGGACTTCGCTCCGCTCATCGGCGACGCCGTGATGCAGAAGATCCTCACAGATCGCTGGATTGAGTGCGTCAACTGTCTAAACGCGCCCGCCCCGCTTGCAGCAACGGTGATGATGGGGGGCCTGTTGGAGGGTTTGCTGCTGGCACGCGTAAATCAAGAGTCCAACAAGAAGCCGATCTTTACGGCGACGGCAGCGCCCAAGGATAAGAACGGCGGTACCAAGCCTCTCAAGGATTGGGTTCTGTTTGACTTCATATCGGTTGCCCACGAGTTGAGTTGGATAACCGTCTCAGCGAAGTCGATCGGTCACGCATTGCGCGACTACCGCAACTATATCCACCCACAGAAGCAACTCACCGAGGGCGTGACTCTCGGAACGGAGGATGCCGCGCTCTGGTGGGAGGTGTCTAAGGGCATCACGCGGCAGCTGCTGAAGTGACCGTCCGACCAGATCGTCGCAACCACAGACGGAGATCAGGACCACTTATGCCCTGGTGGCCTGCTCGTAATTCAGTGAGTCGATCTTCGCGTTGATCGCCATCTCCGCTCTGCCAGTGGCGGCATCGAACAGCACTCTCACGCGCGATCCCTCCTCCCAGTCCTGCGCGAAAAGCCTCTTAGCTTTCTCGATGACTTCCGGGCTGGTGAAATGGACCGGCCGATCCGCATGAGCGAGTAGGTTGCGCAGGCCCCTGATGGCGTGCAAATCACGCCGCGTAGCGACGTCGATGAGACCCATCGCGCGCGCGACGTTGATCTTCCCTGAGAAGTTCGCGA
>NZ_JBOHJB010000071.1:0-14409 GCF_050728395.1 Methyloceanibacter sp. | reverse complement strand
TGTGAAGAAGGCGGCGTAGAAGGACGACCCAATCACTCGGTTGTCATTGCCCGGCTTGACCGGGCAATCCAGTAAGCAAGGTGGTGCGAAAAGCGATCCGAGGTCTGTGGCTACTGGATGCCCGCCTTCGCGGGCATGACAAGAACGTGGGTCAAGCCCGGCAATGACTTCGGTCAGGGCCCAGCCCACCAGGTGCCGATTTGATAGCCGTAGATCGGCGTGTCGGCCGGCCGCTTCAGCCTGCTCCAATAAGCGAGCCATTGCGCCGGCAGATGGAACAGGGGCACGACGTAGTCGCCGGACAACAGGAGACGGTCGAGCGCCCGCACCGCGGCGACGAAGCTCTCGCTGTCTTTCGCCTCAAGCAAGGCCTTGATCGTGGCGTCGACGCCGGCGCTTTTCACCCCGGCATAATTGTACGTGCCCTCGACCGCCGCAGCGTCGCTTCCCCAGCGGAAGGACTGCTCATTGCCCGGCGACAGCGACACCGGCCAATCATATTGGATCATGTCGAAATCGTAGGTTTGCTTGCGCCGCTGATATTGCGCCGAATCGACCTGGCGGATGCGCGCTTCGATGCCGACCTCCTGCAAGGCGCGGGCATAGGTCAGCAGCAGCCGTTCCTCGGCTCTGGTGGTGGCCAGGATCTCGAAACTCACGGGCTCGCCGGTCTTGTCGCGCAGCTTGCCCTTGTCGAGGCGGTAGCCGGCCTCTTCGAGCAGAGCCAGCGCCTCTTTGCGCCCCTCGCGGTTTTCGCCTGATCCGTCGCTGACCGGGAGGGCGAACGTCCCGTCCATGATCTTGGGCTTGACCTCGCTCGCATAGGGCGCGAGCAGCGCCTTCTCCCGCTCGTCAGCTGGCCGCCCATGCGAGGAAAGCTCAGAGCGTGCAAAGTAGCTTTCAGTGCGCGCGTATTGACCGTGATAAAGCGTGCGGTTGATCCATTCGAAATCGAAGAGCCTGATCAGAGCCTCGCGCACGCGGCTGTCGGCGAAGAGCGGGCGCCGCGTGTTGAACACCAGCGCCGACATGCCGGCCGGCACCGCGACGGAAAACTCCTCCTTGACGATGCGGCCGTCGCGCACCGCCGGGATGTCGTAGCCTTCCGTCCAGCGCGTGGGATCGTCCTCCGGCCGTGCGTCGATGGCGCCGGCCTTGAAGGCTTCGAACATGCTGCCGGCGTCACGGTAATAGTCGAAGCGGATCTCGTCGAAATTGAACTGGCCTTTGTTGACCGGAAGCTTGGCGCCCCAATAGTCCGGATTGCGCTTGAAGGTGAGGCTTGCGCCGGGCTTCACCTCGCCGACGAGATAGGGCCCGCTGCCGATGGGCGGAACGAAGCTGGTCTTCTCGAAGGTTTCAGGATCGATCAAATGGTGCGGCAGCACCGGCATCAGGCCCATGATCAGCGGCATCTCGCGGTCGCCGCTCCCATCGAAAGTGAACTTCACCGTGCGGTCGCCGGTTTGTTGGACCTTCGTGACCTTCTGATAATAGGAGCGGTGGTTGGGGCGCCCGTGATCGCGCAATAGCGCGTGCGAGAAAACCACGTCGTCCACGGTGATCGGCGTACCGTCGGAGAACTTTGCCTCGGGATTGAGCGTGAACTCGACGAAGCTCCGGTCATCCGGCGTATCGACTTTCTCGGCGATCAGGCCATAGAGCGTGAACGGCTCGTCGTAGGCCCGCGCAAGCAGGCTCTCATAGACATAGTCGCGGATGCCTTCGGCGCTCTCGCCTTTGACGATGAGCGGATTGAGGCTGTCGAAGGAGCCACGCTTGGCGAGCGTGAGCCGCCCTCCTTTCGGTGCATCCGCATTGGCGTAGGGAAAATGAGTGAAGCCTGCAGGCTCGGCGGGACTGCCATGCATGGCGATGCCGGGGGCTGGCTCGCACTGGCCGCTACCCGGAAGCAACAAGAGGAGAAAAATGAGGAACGAAAGGGCTTTCAACGGCGACGGGGTGTGGCTATAGATGCTTCCGCATTGCAGCATGGTTATCAGGGTAGCATGGCGCGGCAAGGCTGAAAGGTCCGAGGCGGCAGAGACCTTGCTGGAAACTGCGGAAGGAGCGCAGCCGCGCCGGACGGCGTATCGGGAAGCTTTCCGGGCGCCGCCCAGCCACGTCTACGCCTCATTTCGGGTATTGACCCTAGGAGAGGGCTGCGGGGGAAGCCGAGGTCGAGTGCCGGCTGAATCGGGGCCCGCAGAAACGAGGAAAGGTCGGTTATGAACTCGTCGATGGATCGATGGAACACGTTCCGCCCGTTGGCGGGGCCGGCATTGCTTGCGGCATGTGCCTTGGCGCTCGGGACGACTTTGGCGGTGGCGCAGGAAACCACGGCGCCCAAGGGAGCCCCTGCGGCGCCCGCCGCGGCTCCAGCAGCACCGGGAACCGGAGCGGCAGCGGAAGAGTCGGCATGGGTGAAGCTTTGCCTGAAGAACGAGCAGACCGCCAACAAGCAGGTTTGCCTCGTCAATCATGAGGGGCTCGAGCCCAATACCGGCATGGTGCTGGTGGCCGCCGCGGTGCGCTCGATCGAAGGCGAGGACAAGCAGCATTTGCTCGTCAGGCTGCCAACCGCCTATTCGCTGGTGATCCCTGCCGGCGTGCAGATCAAGATCGACGACGGCGAACCGATCCAGTTGCAATATGCCGTCTGCTTTCCGACCAGCTGCCAGGTCCAGATGGAGCTGTCGAAGGACATGTTCGACAAGATGCGGAAGGGCAAGCAGATGGTCGTCGCTGCCATGAATATGCAGCAGAAGGCCATGGCCTTCCCGGTTCCGCTCACCGGCTTCGGCAAGACCTTCGACGGGCCTCCGGTCGACAACGCCAAATACGAGGAGGCACGGCGCTTGATGATGGAGAAATTCCGCCAGCGTCAGATCGAGCTCGCCAACAAGGCGGCCGAGGCGCAGCAGAAGAAGGAGCAGGGCGGTGGCCAGGCTCAAGCCGAGGGCGCCGCGCCCAACGCTACCGTTGCGCCGCCAAAAACTGCTCCGGCAGCGCCGCCGCAATAAGGCGAGCGCCGCGCGCTTCAGCTCTCAACACAAAGGCCGCGCCGAAAGCGCGGCCTTTTCGTTTGTTGCGCTCCAGTAAAAATTAAGGCGCGTTAACTCGCCGTGCCCGGCCTTGCGCCGGGCATGACGCAGAGTGGCTGTCTCGACAGAAGAAATTCGAGGCCGGCCCGCTCAGTGCTCCTGGACGAAGCGGTAGCGGAAGATTCCGTCCCTCAGATCCTCGAACAGCTCCGACACCTGAGGGTGGCGCAGCGGCTCGTCGGACACGTCCGGTATCAGGTTCTGCTCCGAGACATAGGCGATATATTCGCTGTCGGCGTTCTCGGCGAGCAAGTGATAGAAGGGCTGGTCCTTGGCCGGCCGCACCTCCTGGGGAATGGAGCGATACCACTCCTCGGTGTTGGAGAAGCTCGGGTCGATATCGAAGATCACCCCCCGGAATGGATAGACCCGATGGCGGACCACCTGGCCAATCTGAAACTTGGCGCTGCGGACGACTGACATGGTTGTGATGCCTTTCCCCCGAAGTCTTTGTCTTCGATAAGACTGTGGGTCGGAGGTACTGTCAACGGCAAATGAGGCTTATGCAGAACCTCAAGACCAGCGCCGATTCGACCACATGAATTGCTCGGGATTTTCCCTGATCCAGAACTCGAAATGCCGCTGAATCGCCGCGGTAATGTTGCGGATGTCTTCCGCCTGATTGTTGGTGCGCGGGATGCGCAACTCATTCACGTTGATGTCGAAGCAGGCACGCTTGCCGATGCGCACGCAACGCCCGATCCAGATGCGGGCGCCGACCCTGCGCGCGATCATGGCCGCGATCGGCATGCTCTTGGCGGGGTAGCCGAAGAACGGCACTTCGATCCCTTGCGCGTCGTAGAGGTCGGAGATGAAGCCGAGTCGTCCGCCCTGGCGCACATAGTCCATGATCAGCCGCGCCGTCTTCTGTCCTTCCTCCTTGCCAGGGGCATGGCGGCTGCCGAACAGACCGCCTGGATAGAGGTCTTCGCGCTGCGACCGCAAGTAACGGTCGACATAAGGATTCTTGACCAGGCGGTACACCCCGCCTGGTCTCACGCCAGCGAGCGTGATCGGCCACATGCCAAGCTCCCAATTGCCCATATGCATGGTGACGATCAGCACTGGCCCCATCTTGTCCTTGTAGCGCGCGATGACATGGCCGTTGGTGACGTGCAGCCGGTCGGGCTGTTTGAGGATTCGGTCGATGTTCATGGTCTCGACCATGACGCGCCCGAGATTCTCCCACATGCGGAGCGCGATCCCTTCGCGCTCTCCGGGCGTCTTGTCGGGAAACGCACGTTCGAGATTGGCGAGCGCGCGGCTGTGCCTGCGGTTGTACGGCGCGATCAGCCGCCAAAACTTCGCCGAGACCGACCCCGCCAGGTCGACGGGGAAGAGGCGCACCAGTCCGATCAGGA
Source organism: Methyloceanibacter sp. (assembly GCF_050728395.1). Classification (GTDB taxonomy): domain Bacteria; phylum Pseudomonadota; class Alphaproteobacteria; order Rhizobiales; family Methyloligellaceae; genus Methyloceanibacter. The sequence continues at coordinate 9,944 of NZ_JBOHJB010000071.1, read as the reverse complement.
TCCTGAGGCCGAGATACTCAAGCCGGTAGCGCAGGTCGCGTAGCGGCGGGATGGCTGGAGCATCGGCCATTGGCTTTGCTTGGGCCTCGATTGGGGCGTGCAAGGGTGAGAGGCTCCTCGTGGCAAATCGCGGCTTGAGCGTCAAGCTCGCGTTGGCAATGTCTTCACTGTGCACCAGGACGCATCAGGCTCGGAAGCTCTGTCGGCGGCATCATACCGATGCGCATGACGAGACGCCGCAACGGCGGCAGCGCGTTCAAGCCATGCGAGACGATGCCACGGGCGGCCCGCAACGGCAGGAAGCCCGAGAGCAACGAGCGGCTCAAGAGATCGATGCCGTAGGTGCGGGTCAGCACGTCGACTTTGCGGGCACGGTCGTAGGCGCTCAGCATTTCGTCGCTGCCGGGATCGCCGCCGCGCTTCCGCGCTTCGCCCACGCAGTCGGCGAGCGTCGCCGCATCGCGCAAGCCGAGATTCAGTCCTTGCGCGCCGATGGGTGGAAGAATGTGCGCGGCCTCGCCGACAAGAGCGGTGCGGCGCCCGGCAAGGGTCTCCGTCGCCAATCGCGCAATGGGAAACCGCGCCCGCGCGCCGACCTCGTCCACCTGCCCGAGAAGCCCTTCGAGCCTGTCTTGCAGGGTAGCCGCGAAACCTCCCAAATCGAGCCGCATGACCACCTCGATCTCCTCGGTATCGGCGATCCAGATCACGCTTGAGGCGTGAGCGTCAGTCAGCGGCACGGTGGTGACCGAGCCGCCCTGGCGGTGTAGCTCGATGGAGACACCGCGATGCGGCGCGCGATGGGCGAAGCTCGTGGCGATCGCGGCCTGACCGTAAGCCTGCTCGGAGGCGGCAATGCCGGCAGCTTTCCGGCAGATCGAGTTCCGCCCGTCGGCGCCGGCAACGAGCCGCACGCAAATCTCAGTGCCTTGCGCGCACCTCAACCTGGCGTGGCTTGGCGTGAGCTCGACCCGCTCGACATTTGCGGGATAGAGCGCGGCCACGCTGCCGGCGGCCTTTGCGTACAGAAATTCGACGAGCACGCTGTTGGCAATGTTGTAGCCGAAGGCGTCGAGCCCAAGCTCGCTTGCCCTGAATTCGACGTCAGGCGCGCGGAAGAGGCTTCCTGAGGCATCGATGATGCGAATGGCCTTCAGCGGCGCGGCATGAGGCAGGATCGCCTCCCACACACCGAGCGCCTTCAGCATGTCGACCGAGCTTTCCAGAAGCGCCGCGGTCCGCGTGTCGAGGGGCTGCTTGCTGTGGGGCAGGGGGGCCGGACCGATCAAGGCCACGCGGGAACCGCCATGAGCGAACGCAAGCGCGGTGGCGAGACCGGCGGGACCGGTGCCGACAACGGCAATGTCGATGTCTATCTCTTCAGCCAAGATCTGCTCGCAAGTCGATTGCAGGCGAGGCTCGTCCCCGCCCCGCGGATTTATAACCGGACACAGCTTGCGGACGATTAGCGGCTTTTTTGCCACGGTCGACGAGGAAATGTTGCGACAGCGATTTTAATCCTTCCACGCAGGGCGTCCCGAAAAGTAGTTCTAGCGACCTCCAAAACAAAGCAATCCCGCCATATTGCTAATCACGACAAGACCGGTAGAGTTTGCGAGAGAAGGGCGCGAGCCCGAATCGAGAAGCACCGGGGGGGACTGCATAATGTCTGGGGGATTGAGCCTGCGCCATCGCGTCTTGGTCGCCACCGCAGCCGCGGCGCTCATGGGCTCGTTTGTACATGAGCCTGTCAAAGCCGCCGACCTTGGCGGCGATTGCTGCGCCGATCTGGAAGATCGCGTCGCCGAGCTCGAAGCCACCACCGCCCGCAAGGGCAACAAGAAGGTGACGTTGACGCTGTACGGCCAGGTCAACCGTGCCGCGCTGTTCTGGGACGACGGAGCTGAAAAAAATACCTACGTCGTCGACAACAACTACGAGTCCTCTCGCTTCGGCGTCAAAGGCAACGCCAAAACCGGCTATGGCGATTGGCTTGCCGGCTACCGGCTCGAAGTCGAGCCGACCGGGGCAAACTCGGCGCGGCTCGACCAGTTCGATGACGACAATGCAGACGATTCCGTCGGCCCTCTGTTTGTGCGCCATTCGTACATGTACCTCAGCAGCAAGAAATACGGTGAGGTGCGCTTGGGCCTGACGGCAACGCCGATCTACAACATCACCAAGGACACCAACGTCACCGAGCTCGAAGACACCATGCACGGCGACAACCGCATGATGCAGAGCTTCTTCTTGCGCCCCGAGGGCTTCGACAGCGCGGAGGGGCTATCGACGCTCCGCTGGCAAAGCATCTCCCGCTGCTACAGCTCGAGCAACGCGTTTGTCTGCTCGACGCGGCGCAACGGCGCCGCCTACTGGTCGCCGACGGTCGCAGGGTTCAGCGCCTCGGCCGGCTGGTACGAGGACGACGATTGGGGCGCCGCCATCCGCTACAAGAACGAGTGGGGCGAGAACTGGGAAGTCGGCGCCGGCTTCGGTTATGAAGACTTCCGCGACGAGCGCTTGCAGAACGGCGGAGGCGGCGTGGCCTCCGGCGCCAATCCGCCATTCCCGCCGCCGAACAACGTCACCTTTTTCCAGCGCGACATTCAGGAGTATGGCGGCTCCGCCTCGATCAAGCATAAGCCCACCGGACTCTTCGCCTACAGCGCCTTCATGTGGTCCGATCAGGGCGATTCGAACACTATCAATGCCGGCTTCTATACCGGGACGAGCGCGCCGCTGATGAATTCTTGGGACATGAATTTCGGCATCCAGCGCAAGCTCGGCTTCCTGTCGTCCTTGGGCGACACCTCCTTCTGGGGCGGATACGAAGAGATTCACAATGGTCTCGGCGCCGGCAGCAACGGCGACGGCGGCAATCTCGGCCAGATTCCTGCCAACCGCTTTCTCAAGGCTGGCACCTTTGCCAATGTGCAGGTCCCGACCGAGATCACCAGCGCCGAGGTTACGCGCTGGTCTCTCGCCTTCGATCAGGCGATCGATTCTGCCAACATGCATCTTTACGCGGTCTACCAACATCTGACGCCCGAGGTCGATCTCGTGACCCGCGACCCGTCGGTATCCCCGAACGGAAAGCTCAAGAGGGTGGACGCCCCGCTCGACGACTTCGATCTCTTCTACACTGGCGGCCGCATCTACTTCTGAGTTCTGAGCCTCGTTTTTCCGACTGAGGGTTCCCCAAACTCCCCTTAAGGCCGCCCGCGACGCGGCCCTTTTTTTGGCCCGCCCCGTCCATGGTGGCGAGAAAGTCACAGTGTCTTGGAAGATCCTTCTCATCCTTGCGCTCTGTTTAGATCATCTTTGCTCGGCAACTAGGTTTCGTCCCATTGGTGCAGGACAACCTTCGCCACTTTGGGAGATCAACGGAGGGAACTTCGCATCTTTCGTGCAATCGAGTTGCCGTCGATAGAGAGAAAAATTATTCGCGAATTTGCCGTTGAGGCGACTAATCCATTTTGTCGCCTGTCGTTGACTGGCAACAGGCAGTCCTAAAACTTGGCCTGTCTTTGCGCTGTCACGAGACTGTCACCGCTCGGCTTTTAGGCTTGCGCCATCGAACGCAAGGCCAAGCCGGCAGCGATGCCCGGTTGCCTCGCGCCTCAAAGGTACACAGAGAGCACGGCTGTCGGGGACGAAAAAGCGCCAGGCTTCAAAGGCGGCATTCAAGCAACCAAAATGGTGGGGTGTCATGATTGGGGGATTGAGCGGGACAGGGCGGCTGGCAATTGCCGCGATTTTCTGCGCCGTGGGCGGCGCGGCCGGTTTGGAACAGCGAGCCGAAGCTGCCGATCTCGGCGGCGATTGTTGCGCCGATCTTGAGGAGCGCGTTGCCGATCTCGAGGCGACCACGGTGCGCAAAGGCAACAAGAAGGTGTCGGTGCAGCTTTACGGCAAGGTCAACTACGCCACGATGTGGTGGAACGACGGCGGCGAACAGAACGTCTATGTCGTCAACAACTACAATGAGTCGACCCGTACCGGTTTCAGAGGCAAGGCGAAGATCGCCGACGGTTGGGATGCAGGTTTCCGCCTTGAGTGGGAATACCGACCTGCAGCCTCATCGCTGTTGAACCAATTCAACGACAACAACCAGCAATCTAGCGCAGCCGACCTCGTGGTTCGATGGTCGCAGATGTATCTCGCCAGCAAGGCATACGGCACGTTGAACTGGGGCCTGACCGGCACGCCCAAATACGACATCACCAAAGGCTCAATGGAATACGTCTCCACGATCAAGGGCGAAGGCGGCGGCCTGTCGGATACGATGACTTCCGACTTTCGCATGAACCCCAGCTTCCGCTTGCGGCCTACCGGCTTCAACAATGCCGAGGGACTGTCGAGCCTGACCTGGTCGAACATCGCCCGCTGCTACAGCTCATCAGACCAATACAACTGCTCGACGCGCCGCAATGGCGTCGCCTACTCGACGCCCGAGTTCAAAGGGTTGTTTGATGGGTTTAACGTCCAGTGGGGCTGGTTCGAGGACGACGATTGGGGCGCCGCTCTTCGCTACAAGAACACCTTCAACGACACGTGGATGCTAGCTGCCGGCGTTGCTTACGAGAATTTCCGCGATGAGCGGTTGCAAGCAGGCGGCGGTGGCGTGGCGTCAGGTCCGATCATCATTCCTCCGTCGACGACCAAGCAGACCTTCTTCCAGCGCAACTTTGACGAATGGGCCGGCTCGGCTGCCGTTAAGCACAAGCCGAGCGGCCTCTTCGCCATGGGCAATTTCAGCACGTCGGAGTCTGACGATACCAATGTCATCGGCTTCTACACCGGCAACAAGGCGCCAGACATGAGCGCTTGGGACGTTCAGGCGGGCATTCAGAAGAAGTTTTGGGCGCCCGGTGAAACCGCCTTCTGGGGTGGCTATGGGCAGGTCAACGATGGCTGGGCGCCGGGCAGCAACGGCAATGGCGGCAATCTCGGCGGCATCGCTGCTGACAGCATTCTGAGGGCAGGCACCTTCGCCAGCGTCACTGTCCCGACTGAAATCGTGGGCTCCGAGGTCGATCGCTGGTTCCTGGGCTTGGATCAAGGCTTCGAATCCGCTGCCATGCACCTCTATCTAGTCTATCAGCACTTCAATGCCGACCTTAGCTTGGTGACCCGCGATCCCTCGGTCTCTCCGAACGGAAAGCTGAAGAACGTGCCGGTGTCGATCGACGACTTCGACTTGATCTATTCGGGCGGGCGCATCTATTTCTAACTCGTGTCCCCCTTCCCGGGACCAAGACTGAGGCCGTCATTCGCGGCGGCCTCGGTCTCCACTTGCACGGAACCACGATGGACGACGTGAGCTCGCGCGAATTGATCTGCCGGCCTTTGGCTGCCCTGAAGGACAACAGAGCCGAGGCCGAACAACGCGAATCCGATTCGCCCCGGATGGCAGAGAATGGCGTGCCGGTGGCCAATTATCGCCCGGGCCTCTACGTCATGATGGATTGGGTTGCCTCTCGCCTGCACAAAGCCGGCGCAGCTCTATTGGTCCTGATCTCCGACGGTGAGGAGGCTGAGTGCCTTTCGCTCCTGTCGCTGTGCTTGGGGGTGTAGGTCCTACGAGCGCGACACTCTTCAGCTGTTCGTTTCCCGGCTGCAGTCTCTAGAATTTTCCCAGCGAAAACATGTAATTGCTGAAGCCTACGCGGGCGCATGGCCAATGCCGCGCCTGCACTCTGGCGCCTCATTGGCACCGGCAAATCGCTGTTGCTCTAGTGCAACGCTAGGATGGAAAAAACCCACCGTTGTCCGGTTGTCATGAGAACGTCATTGCTCAGCTTCTAGGTTTACCGACGAAACGCAGTGGTTTTGCCGGCTTGAGTTCGGCAGGCCTCGCGTGAACAGAGGGGACTGGGCGGCTCCATGGGGAAAGGAGCCGAAATCGGCAAATAGAGCGTATTCAACACAAATTGGAGGGGTCATGACCGGGGGATTGAGGGGGACCGCCAGCCTAATGGCGATCGCTGCCCTGACTTGCGTAATGGGAGCGACGGTCTTCGTTGCCAAACCGGCCAAGGCGGCCGATCTCGGCGGCGATTGTTGCGCCGATCTCGAGGAGCGCGTTGCCGATCTCGAGGCAACCACGGCGCGCAAAGGCAACAAGAAAGTCTCAGTGCAGATTTACGGCAAGGTCAACTATGCCGCGATGTGGTGGGACGATGGCGGCGAGCAGAACTTCTACGTCGTCAACAACTACAATGAATCGACCCGCACCGGCATCAAAGGCAAGGCCAAGATCGGCGGCGACTGGGAAGGTGGCTACCGCCTTGAGTGGGAATACCGCCCCGCTGCCTCTTCGTTCTTGAACCAGTTCAACGACAACAACCAGACGGGGGCTAGCTCACTAGACCTCGTGGTCCGTTGGTCGCAGATGTACCTCGCCAACAAGAACTACGGCACCCTGAACTGGGGCCTGACCGCCACGCCGAAATACGACATCACCAAAAATGCGATGGAGTACATCTCGACGGTCAAAGGCGAAGGCGGCGGCCTTTCGGACACCTTGGTCTCCGATTTTCGCATGAACCCAGCCTTCCGCTTGCGGCCCACTGGCTTCAACAATGCGGAAGGGTTGTCGAGCCTCACCTGGTCGAACATCGCCCGCTGCTACGGCTCGTCAGACCAGTACAACTGCTCCACGCGCCGTAACGGCGTCGCCTATTCCACGCCCGATTTCAAAGGGTTGTTTGAAGGCTTCAACGTCCAATGGGGTTGGTTCGAGGACGACGATTGGGGCGCTGCTCTGCGCTACAAGAGAACCTTCAACGACACCTGGATGTTCTCCGCCAACGCCGCCTACGAGAATATCCGCGACGAGCGTTTGCAGGCTGGCGGCGGCGGCGAGGCATCGGGTCCGATCATCATTCCTCCGTCGACGACCAAGCAGACCTTCTTCCAGCGCAACTTTGACGAATGGGCCGGCTCGATTGCCGCCAAGCACAAGCCGACCGGCCTCTTCGCCATGGGCAATTTCAGCACGTCCCAATCTGACGACACCAATGTCATTGGCTTCTATACCGGTGACAAAGCGCCCGACATGACCGCCTGGGACGTTCAGGCTGGCATTCAGAAGAAGTTCTTCGCACCCGGCGAGACCGCCTTCTGGGGCGGCTATGGCCAGGTCAACGATGGCTGGGCCCCGGGCAGCAACGGCAATGGCGGCAATCTCGGCGGCGTCGCTGCTGACAGCATTCTGAAGGCCAAGACCTTCGCCAGCGTCACTGTCCCGACCGAAATTGTGGGCTCAGAGGTCGATCGCTGGTTCCTTGCCTTGGATCAAGGCTTCGAATCCTCTGCCATGCACCTCTATCTTGCCTATCAGCACTTCAATGCCGACGTCAGCCTGGTGACGCGGGATCCGTCGGTTTCTCCGAACGGAAAGCTGAAGAACGTCCCGGTGTCGATCGACGACTTCGACCTGATCTACTCGGGCGGCCGCATCTACTTCTAACCCACCTCCTACTTCGGGAACCAAGACCGCCCTTCGGGGCGGTCTTTTTTTTGCGCACCCCTGGATTGCGAGAGCCGGACCGAAGGCTGTGGCCACGCTGCCACAGACTCTCGCCAGGCATGGGAAATCTTCCAGTCTTAGCAGGCTCTTAACCGCCTTTGCGACAGGCTTGAAATCGAGCCTGCACGCGCTCATCTTGTATGCGGAGAGTAGACCATGCGGAATCGTGCGCTTGCGGCCGGCGTTATTGCTGCCCTGTCGATCGGGGCTGCGCCCGCATTCGCCTTCCAGGAGACGCCGGAAGCGCCTCCAGAGATCTTGCAACTTGCGCCTGAGGCCAAAGACCCGGCCATGCAGTTGCAAACGCCCGCCACCGGAGCGGCGCAAGCCCCGGAGAAGAGTGGCGGGGCAAAGATCTTCGGCTTCAGCATTCTGCCCAAGCTCGATTTCGGCCTCGAGTTGCTTTACAGCGAACCGCAGGCCGCTGATCTGCAGCAGGTCGCGCCACCGGAAGACAATGAAGACCTTACCGTGCTCGGCAAGGTCAAGCGCCACTTCTAGGACCGCACCGTCCGCCGGCGCCGCTTCCGGCTTCCGCATTTCTCATCGTTGCTTCTGCCGCATACATCCGGCAACGGAGGGCGCATGAGCGAGCGCGTGTGCGCGGCGGCGGTTCACCTTCTCACCGCGACAGGCGCCGCGTTTGCATTGCTCGCGCTGATCGGCGCTTCGCGCGGCGACTGGCAATGGATGTTCCTCTGGCTCGGCACCGCGCTCATCGTCGACACCGTCGACGGGCCGCTCGCCCGCCGCGTCGGCGTGGTCAAAGTGCTGCCGCGTTTCAGCGGCGAGCGTCTCGACCTGATCGTCGATTTCCTCACCTATGTGGCGGTTCCCGCCTTCGCGCTCAGCCAGTCCGATCTGTTGCCGGAAGCCTTTCGCTTGGCTTCAGGCATCGCCGTCATCCTGTCGAGCCTGTTCCATATGGCCGACCAGGAGAGCAAGACCAAGGACGGCTATTTCGTCGGCTTCCCCGCCATCTGGAACGTTGTCTTGCTCTATCTCTTCGCCTTCACGCCTGCGCCCTTCGTCTCTCTCTTCATCGTCGCGTTTTTCGTCGTGCTGACCTTCGTTCCGATTCTCTGCGTGCACCCGGTTCGCGTGGTGGAACGACGCCCCGTCACCATGCTCGTGACCGTTCTATGGGCGGTCGCCGCCATCGGCGCCGCCGTCAACCCATTTCCGTCGCCGCTATGGGTGAGGGTGCTGCTGCTCGGATGCGCCGCCTATCTCGTCGGCGCCGGCGCGCTCCATACGCTCCGCGATCGGAAGGCCCGATGAGCTTGGCTTGGCCCTGCACCGGCCTTGACCTCCAGGCTATTTGACCTGATCTAGGGCATCGGGCCCCATCAAACGGCACCGGCGGAATTAGACTCATGTTCGAATGGCTGACCGATCCGCATATCTGGGCGAGCTTCATTGCCTTGAGCGCAATGGAGGTCGTACTCGGCATCGACAACGTCGTGTTCATCTCGGTCATGGTCTCGCGCATGGCGCCCGAGCAGCGGCTGATGGCGAGACGCATCGGCCTGTCGCTGGCGCTCGTGTTCCGCGTCATCATGCTCGCCGGCATCGCCTGGTTCATCCATTTGACCACGCCGATCTTCTCCATTGGCGGCTACGACTTCTCCTGGCGCGATCTTGTGCTCATCGCCGGCGGGCTGTTCTTGCTGGTGAAGGGCACCCGCGAAATGCATCAGGACATCGAGGGAGAGCACGAGGAGGCGGGAACCTCGCGCGTCGTCGACACCCTGACCTCGGCCATCATCCAGATCGCGGTCATCGATCTCGTGTTCTCAATCGACTCGATCATCACCGCTGTCGGCATGGCCGATCATGTCGAGGTGATGATCGCCGCGGTGGCCGTCGCCATCCTGGTGATGTACTTCGCATCGGAGCCGGTGGGGGCCTTCATCGAGCGGCATCCGACCACCAAGATGCTGGCGCTGTCGTTCCTGCTGCTGATCGGCGCGGCCCTGATCGCCGACGGCTTCCACTTCCACATCCCGCGCGGATACATCTATTTCGCCATGGCGTTCTCGGCCGCCGTCGAAGCCATTAACGTCATCGCGGTGCGCAACCGGCGCAAGCCGAAGGCGGCAAGAGAGCGGAAGGAAACTGAGGTTAACCCTTAACGAGCTTGACTTCGCCACGCAACTTCCCCGCCTCAGCCGCAAATTGACCGCTTTTGCGCGGCGCTATCGTCCCCCTCATGCGACGTTTAGAAAAACAAGGGGAAGTCATGAAAATCGGAGCACTCGTGTTGGCCGCTGGCCTCGCCCTGCCGGCGCTTCCGGCCACTGCCGAATCGATTACGCTTGCCGGCGACGAGCTGCGTCAGGCCATCAGCGGCAAGACCGTTTATCTCAACGTTTCTGGGTTCGAGCTGCCCATCGTCTATTCGGCCAAC
>NZ_JBOHJB010000070.1:0-16120 GCF_050728395.1 Methyloceanibacter sp. | reverse complement strand
CAACATGACTCAAGCAACCAGCAGCCAAACGCGGCCGGGCGCCACGCTCTCCACCGAGGAGGGATTGTCGCCAAATTTGCAGGCCCATATCGGCCGCCATCTGCGGGCCGTCTTCGATGAGGTTGCGCGAGAGCCGATCCCCGATCGTTTGCTCCAGCTTCTGAAAGACCTCGAGCGAAGCGGAGACAAGTGATTTGCGACGCAGAGTGTCGGAGAGCCTGCGAGAGTCTCTCGTAGGCGAGATGACCAATCTTCGCGCGTTTGCCGTGTCGCTTTGCGGCGACCGTGAACGCGCCGACGACCTTGTGCAGGAGACCCTGTTCAAGGCGTGGAACCATCTCGACTCGTTCCGTGAAGGGACTAATCTCAAGGCATGGCTGTTCACCATCCTGCGCAACACCTATTTCTCGGAGCGGCGCAAACGCCGTCGCGAGGTCGAGGACGCCGACGGGAGCTACGCCGCCACCCTTGCCACCCATCCCGAGCAGCACGGCCATATGGAGATGCAGGATTTTCGCATCGCGCTCACCAAGCTTCCGGACGACCAACGCGAAGCCTTGATCCTGGTCGGAGCAGCGGGCTTCTCCTACGAGGAGGCCGCGGAGATTTCCGGCTGCGCCGTCGGCACGATCAAGAGCCGCGTCAACCGCGCGCGCAATCGTCTGGGCGAGATGCTCGGCATGGACGAAACCGTCGAGCCGGAGCCGGGGATCACCAAAAGCGCCTGACGCTCATGGGGCAGTTCCCGCCATGAAGGTCATCGACCTCGACCAGGCCAAGCTCGATCCGGCTTCGGTGTTCCGAGCGCCGAAGGACGTGCTTGCCGCGCCCGGGCTTTCGCCCGCGGACAAGAAGGCGATTCTGATCCGTTGGGAGGCTGACGCCGACGCGCTCTTGCGCGCCACCGAGGAAGGCATGCCTCCAGCCGACAACCGCAATCCCGGCGAACTGCTTCGCGCAGTGCACGAGGCGCTCGAGACGCTCGAGGCCGGCGTGTGACCTGCGCGTAGCCGGCCGTCAGCGGACCTTCGAGATGACAAAATCTGAGCGTCCCGATTGGGTGAAGGTGGGGAGCTGCTTGTCTTCCGTCAATTTGCGCACCGCGCCCAGCACGTAGGTTGACAGCTCCTGTGCTTCGATGAAGCGGTCGCGCGAGAGATCGGCGCCTCCCTTCAGCCCCTCGATCACCGCATAGGTGAACACGCCATGGCCGAGCGCCGGCCGCTCCTGCGCGAGCGTCTCGGCGTCGGTCGCGGCATAGACGGCGATGCTCGCGTCGGCCGCATCTTTCAGCAGGCGGGCATTGAAGGCGTTGCCGGAATGGCAAGTGTCGACGAGCATGATACGGCGGCCTTTGCTCGTCTCGATGGCTCCCTGTAGCGCCTCCCAATTGACCACACTGCTTTGATCCCATCTTCCGCCCTCGACCTTGGCGTCGGTCGGCAGGAAGAGATAGTCAGGCCCGTCATTGACCCCGTGGCCGGCGAGGAACAGCACGATGGTGTCGTCTGGCCCGGCATTGCGAAAGGTCTCCAACGCGGCCTTGATATTGGCCGCGGTCGGCGATTGGTCGCCGCCTTTGGCCAAGACCCGGCTACTGATCTCGGCATGAAGCGGACCGCCCTTGGCGACCAGCATTTCGTCGAAGGCGCGGGCGTCAGCGCCGGCAAATTCGAGGTTCTGCTTGAAGTTTGGATAGTCGTCGACGCCGATGGCGACCACATAGAGCCGTCCGCGCTTCTCCGGGGCGCCAGCTCCGGAGCGCAGGACCGTCACTTTCTCCGCGGTCTGGCCGATGGCGTTGTAGCCCTTGATCTCGATGTCGTTGGCGCCGCCCGACAGCGGCACGGAAAAGTGCCGCACGCGCGTGCGCTCGCCGGGCTTGACCGTTCCGCTCTCACGCGAGGCGACGCGGCGTCCATTGACGGTGATGTCGAAGCCCTCGATGGCATCGACCGCGGGCGGAACATCGAGGGCGAAGTCGACCGTGTCAGCCTGAGTTTGCGTTCCGGTGGCGGGCGACAGAAGCGAAAATTCCGGCGGCTTCCGCTGCAAGAGTTCGGCAAGGGCAAAGCCCGTGTCAGGTGCCTCCTTGACGGCGCGGGCGGCGCTGCCGAGCAGAATCGCGCGGGCGACGATATCGGGCCGATAGAAATGGCGTTTCAGCTGGGCGGCGCTGACGAAGCGGGCGAGCTTGCCGTCGCCCTCATTGACGTGCCAGCCGACATGCGCATCGCCCGACGGAGAGGCCGCGTAATAGCCTTGCGGTGTCCACAGCACCCATTCGCCATTCTTGCCGTAGAACAGCGACGCCACATTCTCATGCGTCGCCAGGTTCCACAGTCGCACGGTCTGATCGTCGCTGCCGGACAGAAGCCAGCGCCCGTCAGGGGAAACGGCAACGGCCCAGACGTCGCTGGTATGGCCGACGAATTCCCCAAGCGATCGCCCAGCGAGATCATAGGCAGTGAGAAAGCCGTGGCCTCCGCCGCTGATCACGGTCTTGCCGTCGGGCGTGAAGGTGAAGGCGTTATGGGCGTAGCCGGCGTTCTCGCCACGCTTGATGGTGGCGAGGGTGTTGCCGTCTTCCACCACATCGAGCAGGTCGAGATAGCCGAACTCGCCGCTCGCCCGGGTTTGCAGGCTCAAGCCGCCGAGCGTGGTCGCCGCCCGGTCGAAGCTTTCGCCTCCGCCGCGAAGCAGCTTTGGCTCGCCGAGAGGGCTGTCTTTTGCCGGCAGTTTCAGGCTGAAGACGAGGCTGCCGAGCTCGCCGCTTCCAGGACGCTCGACGCCCCAGGCGATGAAGCGGCCGTCAGGCGAAAAGCCGACCGACCAGATGGCGCGGCCGACGCCGAGGAGCGCTTGGGAGAGCTTGCCGCTTTCAGCATCCCACAGATGAATCTCGTTGTCGTTGCCGCCGGCGGTGGCGGCGAGGCCGTTTCCGGCAAGGGCCGTGGCCAGCACGATGTTGTCGTGACCGCCATAGCTCGCCACCTCACGTCCGGTCGCTGCGTCCCAGACATGGGACAGATACGGCGCGCGGCCGACGCCGGAGAGGAGATTCCTGCCATCGGGACTGAAGGCGAGGCTCATCACCTCCGTGCCCTGGTTGATCTCCTTCAGCACGCGCCCGTTGACCAGATCCCAGAACTTGATGGTGCCGTCGAGCGCGCCGGAGGCAACCTGGCCGTCCCTGAGCGAGACGGCAAGGGCGATCACCTTGTCAGTATGCCCGGTGAGGGTTGAGACCAGAGCCCCGTCGCTTGCATCCCAAAGCTTGAGCGTATCGTCGTCGCTCGCGGTGACCACGCCTGAGGCGTCGGCGGTGAAGCGCGCGGCATTCACGTCGCCCTTGTGGCCGGAGAGCCGGTGAAGCGCCTTGCGGCTTGCCACGTCCCAGATGATGGCGGTGTCGTCGGCGCTACCCGACACCAGGCGCTCGCCATCGGCTGAGAAGTCGAGCGAGAGCACGGCGTCGTCATGGCCCTGGAGGAGGCCGATCAGCGTGCTCTCGTTCAAGTCGTAGAGCCTGATCGGCTGCCCCTGCCCTGTCGCGCCGGTGCGGCCGCCGGCGGCGAGCAGACGCCCGTCACGAGAGAGCGCGAGCGCATAGATCTTGCCAGGATCGCCGTCGCCGATCTCGCCTCTGATGGTGCGCACGATGCGCCCCGAATCCACATCCCAGACGCGGATGGTCTTGTCGTCGCTCGCCGAGATCAGCTCGCGTCCATCCGGGGTGAAGAGGATACTGCGGATCAAGGCCATATGGCCCTTGGTATCGAGCTCCAAATAAGGTCCTTCGGCCGCGCTTGCCCCGGCGCCGAAAACCAGGAGCAGCAGCATGGCAAAGCAAGGCAGGCGCCAGCGCCAATAGCCGCCGTTGCCGCTCAAGGCCTGCACGGGCATGGATGCGAACCTCCGCTTCAAGCTCCAGGGCCAGCATGGCCGCTTCCGGCTTCGGGTCAACTCCCGGCGCTTGCTTGAGGCAAGGGATCGCTCGCGAGCGCTGAACGCAGAATGAATGGCGCCCTCAGGTCCGGTTCAGGCGCCCTCCCCTAAGAAAGCGTCCATCAATTTGAGCGAGATTGAAACCAAGACCTAAAGGAGGTCGGACCATGACATGCCTTCTGCGCAATGCTTTCCTCGCACTCGTCGCCTTTGCCGCGCTCGCCATCATCGTGATGATGGCAATGACGGCCGAAGCAGCCGAGGCAAAAGACCTGAAACCTGCAGCCGAAACCGCTGCGTCCGCCGACACCTCGCGCCAGATCGTGGTCGAGGAGGCGAAGGCCAAGCCGAGCGACACCGCGACCCCAGCCAAAGACGAGGCGGCCGCCGAGCCGGCTAAGACCGCCGAGGCCGCCGAGGCCGCGCCGGTTGCCGACGGGCCCGCCGAAAGCGCCACGCCAGCGCCTGCGCCAGCCCCGGTCGCCGAAGCTGTTCCAGCTCCCAAGCCGCAGATTGTGCAGCTGCCGACGCCGAAGGCCTATGTCACCTATGTCCACCGCTATAGCGGTTACGGCTATCAGGGCGGATACGATCACGGCGGCTACGATCACTGCGACTGATCGGTCCCGAACAGACTTGAACGCGTCATGGCCGGGCTCGTCCCGGCCATCCACGTCTCAGCCAGCCGGTTCCAATTCGCGCGCCGCTTTCGACTCGCGCGCAAGCCCCAGGGGCTCGGCGCGGATCAGCCCCCGCACGGAATTGCCGAGATAGATGCGGTCGGCGCGGGTCAGATCGGCAAGGGTCAGGATCGCCTCGCTCGCGGCGGCGCGCGGCAAATCGATCAGCTCCTCGCGCAAGGTGCCGGGCAACAGTCCGCAGGTCAGCGCCGGAGTGAACAGGCGCCCGTCGAGCTCGATGAAGAGAGTGGAGCGGGTACCCTCGGTCAGCTCGCCCTTCTTGTTGAGAAAGACCACCTCGTCGCACCCGGTCAACGCCTTCTGCCGCTCCATCTCGCGGTCGTAGAACTGGCGGCGCGTGGTCTTGTGGAAGAACAGCGGATCCTTGTCGTCCACGCGCTGATCGGAGATGGCGAACCGCCACACCGTGTCCTTGGAGGGAAGCTCGATCCTGGTCGAGGTGACGGTGATGGCGCCGTCCTCGGCGAGCAAGAGCCGCACCATATGCACGTTGCTGTCGAGATTCTCGACTTCGGCCGAGAGCGCGGCGAGCACCTTGCCGCGATCGAAGGGGTAGCCGAAATGCGTGGCGGAAGACTGGAGCCGCACCAGATGCCGCTCGAGCAGATGGAAGCCGATCCCCCGCTCCCAGCGGATGGTCTCGATCAGCTCGAACGGCGCATCGGCCTTGGTCAGGAACTGCGCCTTCAACAAACATTCCTCGAATTCGGCATCGACCTTTGAATCGGACACGACGCCTGAGCCGATTCCCATTTCGCCGGCGCCTGCGGCATCGATGAACAGCGTGCGGATGGCGACGTTGAACTGGCTGTCGCCGTTTGGCGCAATATGGCCGATGGCGCCGGTGTAGACGCCGCGCGGGGCGGCTTCGAGCTCGCGGATGATTTCCATGGCGCGGACCTTTGGCGCACCGGTCACCGAGCCGCAAGGGAATAGCGCCTTGAGCATATCCTTGAAACCCATATCGGCGCGGAGCTCGGCGGTGATGCCCGAAGTCATCTGATGCACGGTGCGATAGGTTTCCACGGTGAACAGGTCGGTGACCTCGACCGAGCCGATCTTGGCGATGCGGCCGAGATCGTTGCGCAGGAGATCCACGATCATCAGATTCTCGGCCCGCTGCTTCTCATCGACGGTCAGCCAGGTCTTGAGGCGGGCGTCCTCGCGCGGCGTGCGCCCACGCGGCGCGGTGCCCTTCATCGGGCGGCTCGTCACGTGCTTGCCTTCGCGGCGGAAGAACAGCTCGGGCGACAGCGAGAGCACGTGAAAATCGCCGGCGCCGATCAGCGCGCCATATTCGACCCGCTGCTTGCGCCGGAGCGCCGCGTAGAGCGCGACAGGCTCGCCCGCGAAGGCGAAGCGATATTCGAACGTGAGGTTGATCTGATAGACGTCGCCGGCGGCGATGTAGTCCTGCACCCGGGAGAAGGCGCTTGTGTACTCTTCGCGCGTCCAGGAAAGCTGCAGATCAGAGATGGTCGAGCGCTGATCCGCGCCATTGGCGTCGAGCCAATGCCTCGTCTCGGCATCGTTGAAGCGGCGCGGCTCGCCGAAAAGTCCGATCCAGAACAGCGGCTGTTGCCGGTCCCGAGGCAATAGGTCGTTCAGCTTCGGCTCGAGGCAATAGCCAAGCTCGTAAGCGAAGAAGCCTGCGGCGTGGAGGCCCCGCGCGAGTCCCTCGCCAATGGCGTCGAGTCCCTCTTCCACCTCGCTTGGCCGATAGGCGGCAACGACCCGCTCGGGCCTCTCGAACAGCAAAGTCCGCCCCGCAGCACCAGGCGCGGTCGCGCTCAGGCTGTCGTCAAGCAGAATGAAAGGGGCGGCGGTCATGTCACTTATGCCGATCGCTTCGGCTCATCAGCATACATCATTCTCTCTTGTCATTGCCCGGCACTCGGGTCTGGCTTTCCCAGCCCGAGCACAAGCTTGATGACCGGGCAATCCAGTAACCGACGGCATCGCGGAATAGGTGAGATCGGTGGTTACCAGATTCCCGCTTTCGCTGGAATGACACACGACCTTGGATGGCCCTCGAGCGAATCTCACCGAAACCATTACGCCAGGATCAGCATTTCGCCCTTGCCGAGCACGGCCATGTCGCCCATCAGCCGGCGCGCGCGATAACCGAGCTTGAAGCGGCCGTCGCTCGCCTTGATCTGCCGGTCGAGCAGGCGGAGCCAGTTGAAATCGAGAACCCCGCAATCGCCGAAGGTCGGCAGCAAGTCCTTCGGCTCCTTGTCGAGGATCAGCGTGCCGCGGCGCAAGCCATAACCGGCAAAGCGGCCGACGCGACCCTTCAGCAGAATGGTGCCGGCGATCATGCGGCCTCCGGCATAGTCGCCGGCGCCGCCACGGCCAACGATCAGCCCGCGGCGCATGCGCTCGCCAAGCAGTGCGCCGGCCTTGCCGCCGATCGAGAGCCTGCCGCCGCGCATGCCGTGGGCCTCGCCCACTGCCATGCCGCCTGCCTTCTCGCCGGCATCGCGGGCGATGTCGATCGTCCCGCCCCGCATGCTGGCGCCGGCCAATGCGCCTGCCGAGCCGCTGACCGCGATCCTGCCGCTGCGCATCTTGGAGCCGAGATAGGCTCCGGCATCGCCGTCGACGACGACCTCGCCCTCGGTGAGCCCCTCCCCGATCTTGTCGCACCGTGCATCGGTGTTGAGAAAGCGGAGCTTGGCGGCGTCGGTACCCTTGAGCTTGAACAGATCGCCAACGGTCACCGCCTCGCGCGCCGTGCCGATGGCGATCGAGGAGATGTCGGCGTGCGTCATGCCGGCGAGCCTCGCCGGCGTCAGCGGCGACAGGTCGAGCCGCTGGTTCGGCTCGCTGCGAAGCTCGAGCGTCAACGCACTCACGCGATGATCTCCTTGAGGTGAAAATGATGGGGCCCGAGATTGCCGCCGTAATTGCCGGCGCTGATGTGGGTGATACCTTCACTCGCGCCGCCTTTGCAGACGGCGTGGATGCCGGTGCGCATCGCCGCGGCGACGGCGGGGGCGCTCAAGCCGTCGATGACGATCTCCATCACTGCCTCGACGTTCAAGGGCAACGCCGTGTTCACCGCGGCCTTGAGCGTCGGGCAATAGGCGTCGTTGGTCGAAGCGATCTGGCCTTTGTATTTGGACCCGACCTTCGAGCCCGAGCGCACGATGCCGCCGGGGAACGGCGCGATCGCGTCGGGAACGCCGCCGATCGCCTTCACCGCGCGCTCGCAAGCGGTAAGCACGGCGCGATGCGAGCGGCCGAGGATGAGCAGATTGCCGCCGCCCACGGCCTTCTTGGTCAGGCCTGTGCTCTGCTCGCAGACGAACTCGCCGTCCATCACCGGGATGCGCCAGAAGCGCCGGCCGCCGATGACCTTCGACACCTGCCAGCCGTCGCCGAAGAAGCGAAGCGAAGAGCCGAGCTTCAGCTTCTTCTCGCCTTCGAGCCCGGCGAAGCAGGCGGAGCCCGGGCTCGTCAGCACGCATTGGCCGACGCGATTGCGCAGCTGAGTCTGGAGCTTGTTGACGTCCATGGTGAAGAGCAGCACGGAGACACCGGGGCGCCCGTCGAGGGTCTCATCGGCAGGTACCAACCGCTCGATGCCGGCCTCGGCGCCGCAGGCGATCACCGAGGTGGCAAAGCCGGTCATGGTCCGGGCGGAGATAAGCGCCCATTTCTGGGTCGGCGCGGTGATGATGACGCGCGTGCCGACCATGGGAAAGGCCTCGGCGAAGGTCTCGACGATTTCGACGCCTTTGATCTTCAGGTTTGCCATGGCACCCGCGCGTGGCCGAGCAGTTTGGCCGCGCGCCGGGGCGCGCTTGGCTCGTCGACCCTCCCCCCCTTTAAGTACACCGCCATTGGCCCGCACCATTAAACAGGTGCCATTGCCGGCGCAAGCGCGCGAATGATCGCCGGGCCTCCCGACGGTTCTCAGACCAGGGCCGCAGGAGCCTTACTTCTTCGGCTTGTCGTGCTTGATATAGGCAAAGCGCATGTCGTCGGCGGGCGTGCCTTCGAGCGGGCCGCCTTCGAGTGCCGGCTGCCAGTGGACGACGTCCTCGATCTTCTTGGCGAGGACAAAGTCCTTGTCGGTGATGCCCTTGGCGGCGTGGTTCATCAACCTGACCTCGACCCAGGCATAGGAGGCGGTGATGTCTGGATGGTGCCAGGCGACCTCGGCGAGGTGGCCGACGGCGTTGATCACCATCAGCGTGCCCTTCCAGCTATTGGTCTTGTATTTGCGCCTGATCCAGCCGCCTTCGAGATACCAATGGGGCAGCTCCTTCTTGAGCCGCTCCTCGACTTCGGCGTCGGTGTAAGTTCGCTCGGAAGTTGCCATCGGGGCGATCTTTTGAAACAGTGCGGTCCTGCCTGCACCGCCAAGCATATCCCAGAGGCTTCGAGCCAACAATGGAAGAGGCCTTGCGTCCCGCGTGCACAGGCGCCGACAGGATTGCGGCGCCATGCGACCTCGTTTCGGTAAGCACGAGCGCGCGCTTGCATTTTGGCTTTCTCGATCCAAGCGGACGGGGGGAGCGGCCGTTCGGCAGTTTCGGGCTCGCCATCGACCGGCCGCAAACCCAACTGAGCTTGCGACGCGGCAGCGAATTCGAGGTCAGCGGCGTGGACTGCGTGCGGGCCGAACCCTATCTCCGCTCGATCGCGGCGAGCTTCGGCCTCACCGGCTCCTATCATTTGCATCTCGACGAAGCGATCCCTGCGCATGCGGGGCTAGGGTCCGGCACGCAGCTCGCGCTTGCCATTGGGTCCGCCGTTGCGGTGCTCGAAGGCTTGCCGCTCGACTTGGACGCGATCGCCGCGCGGCTCGACCGGGGAAAGAGATCGGGCATCGGCATCGGCACCTTCGGGCAAGGAGGTGCCGTGCTCGACGGCGGTCCCGGTCCCGGCACGCTGCCGCCGGTGCTCGCCCGGGTCCCCTTCCCGCGCGACTGGCGCGTGCTGCTGATCTTCGATCCGGCGGAGATCGGCGTGCATGGAGCAGACGAGACCGGGGCTTTTTCCGCGCTGCCCGATTTCCCGGAAAGTGAGACCGCTGACCTGACAAGGCGTGTGCTGCTTGGGGCGTTGCCGGCGCTTGCCGAGGAAGACTTCAAAAGCTTCTGCGATCAGGTCGGCTATCTGCAAAGAAAGATGGGCGCCTATTTCGCACCGATACAGGGGGGCGCCTATGTCAGCGCCGGCGTCGCCGCTGTGCTCAAGGGCCTCGCGGTGGAGGGCGTCACCGGACTTGGCCAAAGCTCTTGGGGTCCGACCGGCTTTGCCTTCGCGCCGTCAGAGGCGGAGGGCCAAGAGCTGCTCGCCGCGGCGCGCGCAACAGCAGGCAGCGGCAAGCTCCGTCTTGAGCTTGCGCGGGGCCGCAACGAGCCGGCCGTCATCGAGACGCGCTGATGCCGGATTCTTGAGCCTGACCCCCATCGAGAGGCTTTGCCGCCACGTCCCTTGTGGTAAAGCGAACCCGCCCAACAGAATGGAGATCTCGCGAAATGGCGCATCCCAGCATCCTGCACATGATCACGCCGCTCAAGCATATGAGCCCGTTCGACGTGAACATGGCGCTCGACGCTGGCTACGACGCCGCCATTCCCTATACCTCGGTGACCGTCGAGGACGTGGCAGGGCTCGTGCAAGACGCGATCTTCTCGCGCGGGCCTGAGGGGGTGAAGCGGACTGCCATGTTCATCGGCGGCAAGCGCGCCATCGAGGCCCTCGACATGATGAAGCGGGCCAAGGCGGCGATGGTCCCGCCTTTCGAGATTTCCGTATTCGCCGATCCGGCGGGCTCATTCACCACCGCCGCGGCCATGGTGGCTTGCGCCGAAAAGGCGCTCAAGGACAAATTCTCGACCGAGCTCAAAGGCAAGCGCGTGGTGGTGTTCGGCGGCACCGGCGTGGTCGCATTCGCCTCCGCGGTCATTTCTGCCGTCGAGGGCGCCGAGGCGGTTCTGGTCGGCTACGATGGCCCTGAGCGCGTGCGCAAGCTCGCCGAGGAAGCCAACGCGCGCTTCGAGGTCAATCTCGGTTACGCCGACGGCTCGACCGAGGAGCAAAACACCGAGCTCGTTCGCGGCGCCGAACTGATCTTCTCGGCCGGCCCCGCCGGGAAGAGGCTGCTCACCACCGGTCAGCTCGCGCAGGCGAGCACCCTCCTCGTCGCCACCGACGTGAACGCGGTGCCGCCTGCCGGCGTCGAGGGCGTCGGGGTGAACGACAACGGCGTGCCCATCCCCGGCACCAAGGCGGTCGGCATCGGCGCACTCGCGGTCGGCAACATCAAATACAAGACCGAGGCCGGCCTGTTCGATCAGATGATGAAGTCGGACAAGCCGCTTTATCTCGATTTCCGCGACGCTTACGCCCTTGCCCAGAAGCTCGCCGGCTGAGGGCGCATCCCTGCTCGTGGCGGCGGTCTCGGGCCGCGCGCTCGCAGCCTCGGCGAGACGCGCGGGCTATGTGCCGCTGGTCGCCGATTTCTTCGCCGATGCCGACACGAGCCGGATCGCGCAAGCTTGCTGCAAGCTCGACGATTTGAAGCGTGGCTTCCGCTGGAAGGCTCTCGCTGCCGCGCTGGACGCGCTCGCTCTCGCCGCGCCGTCGCCGCCAATCGGCGTGGTCTATGGCGCAGGCTTCGAAGATCGCACCGCCCTGCTCGCGAAGATTGCCGAGCGCTGGCCCCTCATCGGCAATGGGCCAAGCGCGGTGGCACGGGTCAAAGCGCCGTGGATGTTCTTCGCGGAGCTTGCACGGCTTGGCATTCCGCATCCGAGAACCGTCATGGACCCTGCCGCGGCGGGGCGTGGATGGCTCGCCAAGCGCGAAGGCGGCGCCGGCGGCAGCCACATCGTGGCGGGCCATTTGGCGACCGGGACACGGCGAACCTCAAGACCCCGGGTCTATTTCCAGGAGCAGCGTGCCGGCGGCGCCGTCTCCGCCCTGTTCGTCGGCAATGGCAGCCAAGCCCGCGTGCTCGGCTTCAGCGAGCAATGGGCAATGCCCACCGACCACGCCAAGTGGCGCTATGGCGGCGCGGTGGCCCCGGCCACCCTGTCTGCGGCGCTCGAAAGCCGAATGACCGAAACGGTCGAGTGTGTGGCCGAGGCTTTTCAGCTGAAAGGGCTCGGCAGCGCCGACTTTCTGGTGAGCGAGGGCGAAGCACTGCTGCTTGAGGTCAATCCGCGTCCAGGCGCGACCCTCGATATTTTCGAGAGCGACACGCAACCGCTGCTTCGCCTCCATTTCGATGCGGTGCTGGAGCGCCTGCTCCCCGACGGCCCGCTCAGCCTCCCCGGGGCGCGCGCAGCAGCCATCGTCTACGCAACCGAACCCGTGACGATACCGCGGACGTTGGATTGGCCGGACTGGAGTGCCGATCAGCCGAGAGGCGGGGATTGCATCGACAAGAACGGCCCGATATGCACTGTGTCGGCGCGGTCTAGGACTAAAGTCGAAGCAAGACGCCTGGTTGAGGAACGGATTTCAACGATCTTGGCCGCCTGCGCCGGCCTCGAAGGAGGGACGTAGTGGACGTGATGAACGAGGAAACCCTGGAGGCACGGAGCGAAACCAAGTTGCCGAGCGTCAATCGGGAGGTCGCACCTCTCGTCGACGCCTTGATCCGCGACGCACAGGCTTTGCGGGTCAACGTGTCACAGGGACAGCTCGGGGAGACCCTCATCGATTGCGGCGTGCGCGCGGTCGGCGGGCTCGAAGCAGGCCGCCGCATGGGCGAAATCTGCCTCGGCGGCCTTGGACGGGTCTCGCTCCAAACTGTCGATCCCTCGTCTGCCTGGCCCTTCATGGTCACCGTGCATACCGATCAGCCGGTCCTTGCCTGCCTCGGCTCGCAATATGCGGGCTGGAGCCTTTCGGTCGAGGACAAAGGCAAGAAGTACCACGTGCTGGGATCGGGTCCCGCGCGCGCCCTCGGCTCGACCGAAAAGCTGTTCGAAGAGCTTGGCTATCGGGACAATGCCGACAGCGCCTGCCTCGTGCTCGAGGCCGACCGCGCTCCTCCGGCCGCGCTCGTGAAGCACATCGCCGAGGCCTGCAAGCTCTCGACCGACGCCCTCACCATCATCTACGCGCCGACGTCGAGCCTCGCCGGGACCGTGCAGATCGCCGCGCGCTGCCTAGAGGTCGCGCTGCACAAGTCGCACGAGCTGCATTTCCCCTTGCATCACATCGTCGACGGCATGGCGACGGCGCCATTGCCGCCGCCGGCCCCAGGCTTTGTCGCCGCCATGGGCCGCACCAACGACGCCATCATCTATGGCGGCCGCGTGCAGCTTTACGTCTCGGGTTCGGCGAAGGCGGCGAAGGCGCTCGCCGATCAACTGCCGAGCCTCAAGTCCAAGGACTACGGCAAGCCGTTCGCCGATATTTTCGCCGCGGTGAAGGGAGACTTCTACGCCATCGACCGCATGCTGTTCAGTCCGGCAAAGGTCACCGTGACGGCGCTCGAATCGGGCGAAAGCTTCGAGGCCGGCCATATCGACACGGCGATCCTGTCCCGGTCGTTCTCCTCCTGACGCCATGGCGGCCGAGATCGTCCTCTTCTGCGAGCGCAAGAAGTGGCACGGGCGCAGCATCTCGCGTGCCTTCCGGACACGGGGGATCAGGCCGCTGACCGTCTCGCTCGCTTCGTGTGGATTTTCGACGGAAACCAAGACCGGGCTCGCCATCCCCGGGCTCGGCGACCATCTGCCGAAGGGTGCGCTCGTGCTGTTCGTGCCGGGCGGAAGCTTCGAGCAGGTCACGACCTATCTCGGCGTGCTTCATGGTTTGCGCGAGCTTGGGGTCACGGTGTGGAACGATGCACGCGCCATCGAGCGCTGCGTGGATAAATCCACCACCACCTTCTTCCTGCAACGGGCCGGCATCCCCACACCCTGGACCTGGACCGGCACCAGTCTGGAGGCGGCGCTCGACATCGTTCGGAGCAAGCTCGCACAAGGCTGCAAGCTCGTGCAGAAGCCGCTGTTCGGCGCGCAAGGGGAAGGCTTGCGCCTGATCTCCGCGCTTCGCGATCTCGCTCTGCCGGAAGAGGTGAGCGGCGCCTATTATTTGCAGGAGTTCATCCCACCGGCCGACGGCCTGCATCGCGACTGGCGGATCTTCGTCTCCGCCGGCCGCGTCGTCGCCTCCATGATCCGCCATGGCGCCGGCTGGGTCACCAACATCAAGCAAGGCGCCCGCGCCGAGGCCGCGATCCCCTCGTTAGAGCTTGCCGATCTTGCCCTGCGCGCCGCTTCTTGCGTCGGCGCCGATTATGCGGGCGTCGACATCATCCAGGATCGCTCGGGCGCGCCTCTCGTGCTCGAGGTGAACTCGATGCCGGCGTGGCAGGGATTGCAGCGTGTCACGCGCACGCGCATCGCCGACTCCATCGTGGCGCCCTTCCTTGACGCCTGCCTCGGGCGCACCGAGCAAGCGAGCGCGCCACAAGGTCAAGAGGGCGCGTGAGGCGGCCGCTCACAGCCGAACAGGTTGGCCAAGCCTTTCATGACGCCTGCCTCGCCGAACTCGATGCGCTGAAGCCAGGCAATGTGCATCGCTTCGGCGACGACCCACGCATGAGCGTCGCCGATTTCGAGACCAGCGCCCGGGTCGCGGCAGCGCCTCTCGCGGCGGCCGGCGCCTCTGTCGGGGAACGCATACGCGCGAGCGTCGAGGCGACCATCGACGCTGTCGGTCGCAACACCAATCTCGGCATCGTTGTGCTCGGCGCGCCGCTTGCCGCCGCGGCACTTGAGTCCGCAAGCGGAGATTTGCGCGAGAGACTTGCCAAGGTTCTTGCCGGGCTGAGCGTGGCAGATGCGAGAGAGGTCTACGCGGCGATCCGTCATGCCAAGCCTGGCGGATTGGGTGAAGCGCCGGCGCATGATGTCGGCAAGGAGCCCGAGATCACCCTGCTCGAAGCCATGGAAGCGGCGGAAGGCCGTGACCGCATCGCCTGGAACTATACCCATGACTTTGCGGATGTTTTCGATCTCGGCCTACCGCGGCTGGAACAGGCGATGGCGCACTCTGACTCCCTGCCCTTGGCCACCACATCGGTCTATCTCGGCTTCCTCGCGGCCATTCCCGACACCCTCCTCACGCGAAAATTCGGGATGGCCCAAGCCCTTGAAGTGCAACAAGAAGCCAAGGCTGTGGCGGCGAGGCTCGGCAGCCACGCGGACGAGCAGGTCGGCAATCGCGAGCTCATGGCCTTCGATCGCTCGTTGAAGTCACGCGGCCTCAATCCCGGAACATCCGCCGATCTTACCGTCGCCACCTTGTTCGCAGCTTCACTGCAAGCCTCAGAAACAGGCTGCTAAAGTCCTTTTTGAGGCGAACAATCGACTTGCCGATCCTTGGAAGCCCGGACTATCTTCTCCCCGCTTAGCTCCGACCAGGAGTTGCGGACGGAGGCATGTTCATCCAGAGCACTTTCGTCGGCTTGCCGTCCACGGTCCCCGTAACGGCGCAAGCTGGTGTGACATAAGTTCAGCGAACTAGGGAGGGTTTGGTTTATGGCCAAGATTAGTGGTGTCGGTGTAGGTGAATCGCTCGTCGGTGACGGCAATGAAGTTGCTCACGTCGATTTGCTGATCGGTCCCCGCGGCAGCGCTGTGGAGACCGCTTTCTGCAATGCTTTGACCAATAACAAGGACGGCTTCACCACGCTTCTCGCGGTGATCGCGCCGAACCTGCTCACGAAACCCCCAACGATCCTTTACAACAAGGTGACGATCAAGGACGCGCGCCAGGCGGTGCAGATGTTCGGTCCGGCGCAGTACGCCGTGGCCAAGGCCGTTGCCGACTCAGTCGCCGAAGGTGTGATCCCCGCCAACGAAGCCGACGACGTCTACATCACCGTCGGCGTGTTCATCCACTGGGAAGCCAAGGACGACAAGAAGATCCAGGACTTCAACTATCGCGCCACCAAGGAAGCCATCGCCCGCGCCGTGAAGGGCGAGCCGAAATCTTCCGAGGTCACTGCCAAGAAGGACTCTGCGCATCATCCGTTTGCCGCCGGCTGAAAAGGAGAACCCCCAGGTCGGGACAAACCCGGCACTCAACCGGGCCTGATTCAGCGGTGGCTCAAGCAGCTGGGTTTCTGATCTAGTCTGATCGAGATCGCCGTCTTCCGTCGAAGGCGGCGATTTCTTTTTGGCTCACGGCGCCCCGATGCAGCGCCGTGGCAATCAGCGCCCCTCCGGCACCAGCCTCGGCGACGGCCTCAAGGTCGCCGATATCGCGCATGCCGCCTGACGCATAGACCGAGCGAGACCCGGCTTGCTCCACTACGCCCCGCAAGCGCTCGACGTCGGGACCGTTGCCGGTGCCGACGCGGTCAAGGCTCATGGCGATGATCCGCTCCGGCCAATGAGCGGGTTCGGCGAACAGCGTTGACGGCCCGCGTCGGCCCTCGGCGCCATAGTCGAGCGACAGCACGAGGCTCTCGCCGAAAGAGGCGC
>NZ_JBOHJB010000069.1:0-16436 GCF_050728395.1 Methyloceanibacter sp. | reverse complement strand
GCCGTTACACCGGCCGCGAAACGCGAGACCACTCTTTGTCAGATGAGGTCGCACGCCCGCTTCGCGGTTCTCCTCAGGCGCCGCATCCCTGCCCTCTCATGCCAGGACGGTCCTAGGTCACGCATCCCTCATGGGGCAGGGATGGGGGGAGTTTACGGCAGGTTCGGACAGCGGGGATAAGTTTCTCATCGTCGCTCTGGCGAAATCACCGAAGGTGGCGAATGTGGACGAGACAGCGAAGGTCGGCAATAGTCCTACTGGTAAGCCAACTAGGCGATGGTTCAGCATGTTTGACGATAGCCGCTCATTCGTGACGCGTTCCTTCCTGCGCGCCGAACTCGATCTAGAGTTCCGGACGTACGACGATGCCAAGGATGCGGAACTGCTTGCTCGGCTCCGGGCCTGGGCGGATCGACTGCAGTTGAACGAAGCCGCCGCCGAAGGGGCCTTCACGCAAACGTTCTTTGTCGACACCTGGGGGTACGGAGAGGCGGGACGGATCGACAGGGACCTGGTCACACTGATCCCGAAGCTACGTATTCAAGGTGAAGGGGCAGGCGGCGGGTCGGGTGAAGCCGACCTCGCCCTCGGATGGTTCCGTGATAATCCGCTGGCCATTCCACAGGTACTTTGCGAGTTCAAGGACATCCGTTCTGCTCTCGATGCGCGCCAGAACCGTAAGGGAAGCACGCGCTCGCCTGTCGAACAGTGCCTGAACTACGTCCGCGGCGCGCGGCGCGGACTCTTCGGAAACGAGCCAGTCCAGCCTTGGTGGGGACTCGTCACGGACATGAACGAGTTCCGTTTGTACTGGTGGGACCGCGCGCCCAATGAGTTTCTGCGGTTTGTCATTAAGCGGGGCCATGACCTGTTTGCAGGTGATTACGACCTGCTGAGTGATACGGAGGAAGCGCGTTTCGACCGCTTCCTGTTCTCAAAGCTGTTTCATCGCGACCAGCTCCTGTCAGAGGCTGGCCGGCCGCCGCTGTTGCGTCTGGTCGAACGGCAGTGGGTGCGGGATGAGCGGCTGGAAAATGAATTCTATGGTCACTACAAGGCCGTGCGCGAACGTCTGTTCAATGTCCTGTCCGTCAACAATAGGCGTTACGCAGCGACTCCAACCCAACTTCTGCGACTTTCACAGAAACTCCTCGACCGCTTTATCTTCGCGTTCTACTGCGAAGACATGGGCGAGCGGATGACCTTCCCTCCGCAGTTCATTCGGGACCATCTGAAGGCACGTAGCATCGAGCGCTTCTATGATCCCAACGGCGAGGAGCTATGGGGCTTTTTCAAGCGCCTGTTCGCCGAAATGAGCGTCGGCGGGCAGATTGGCCAGGTAAAGGTCCCCCACATCAATGGAGGCCTGTTCGCGCCAGACCCGGAGATCGAAGCGCTCAGCGTGCCGAATCATGTCTTTGCGGCGCCTGGTCAGGGGCAGAACGACGCGTCGCTCGATAGCGACAAGACCACAATCTTCTTTCTGAGTGCGCGGTATAATTATGCCTCGGGAGGTTCGGCACGCGAAAGTCTTAGCCTTTACACGCTGGGCCGCATATTCGAGCAATCGATCATCGAACTCGAATATCGCGCAGGTGAATTGGAGGGGCGCGAAAGCGCCGCCAGCCTGTCGAAGCGAAAGCGCGACGGCGTCTATTACACACCCGAGAAGATCGTCAACTATCTAGTCGAGCGGACTCTCGATCCATGGTTCGAGGCTGTTAAGGCTGAATGCGGCTGGCCCCCGGAAGACGACCGGCTCCCCGACAGGAACCAAGTGGAAGCCTACGAACGCCGACTAAAGGCTCTCCGTCTGGTTGACCCAGCCTGCGGCTCGGGCGCCTTCTTGATCTCGGCATTCCGCCGCCTGCTCGACGAACGTGTCGCTGTCGAGCGGGAGAAGGATCGTGTTGGTCGGCGTGCGATCCGTGGCGCAGTGAACGAGGCGGCGCTCACCGCCGAAATCCTCGGAAACAACATCTACGGAGTCGACATCAATCCAGCGGCGCTTGAAATCGCCAAGCTTGCGCTCTGGCTGCATTCATCCCGGGCCGATGCGCCGCTTTCTTCGCTCGATCACACCATGCGTTGTTTCAACAGCCTGATTGGTCCGGATTTCTGGACCGGACGAAGGAACGATCAGGCGCTTCGTGACCGAGTCAACGCGATCACGACGTGGCGCGCGGCCTTCCCGGAAGTGTGGCCAGAGGGGGAGGTTGGGGGGTTTGACATTGTCCTCGGCAACCCGCCCTACGTGAAGCTACAGAACATACGGAAGCTGGACCCTGAGATCGCCGACTGGCTGCAGGCGGAGCGGGGCGGCCAGACGTTTGAGAGCGCTCGTACGGGTAATTTCGACCTTTACCTGCCGTTCATCGAACAGGGGCTGCGGCTGCTCGCGCCGGGCGGCCGCATGGCGTACATCGCGCCAAGCCTTTGGACGGTGAACGAGTATGGCGAGGGCCTGCGGCGTCTTCTTCGCCAACGACGCCAACTCGACCGCTGGATCGACTTCAAATCGCATCAGGTGTTTGCGGACGTGACCACGTACACGGCCCTCCAATTTTTCACACACGATGCGACTGAGAACATCCGTGTCGCTGCCGCCCCGGAGGGCGAGGTCGAGGACATCGACTGGTCCGACCCGGCACTAAGCGTGCCCTATGCGGATATTCCGGAGGACGGCCAATGGCTCATGGCGACCGGCGCCGAGCGGGCGCTTATCGCGCGGCTCTCGGCAACTTGTTTGAGGCTCAATGATGGAAGGCTGACCAGCGCGATCTTTCAAGGCCTCATTACAAGCGCCGACAAGATCTATCATTTGGAACGCATCGCTCGTGGGCAGTACCGCTGCAATCCAGTTGGCGCGCCGCCCTACTTGGTCGAGATCGAAGATGAGATCATGAAGCCACTGATCTCGGGGGCAGAGGCGAAACGCTATGAGGAGCCCGAGACCGACACGTACCTGCTGTTCCCTTATGCGCGCGACGCGCGAGGGAATATGCAGCTGATCGGCGAAGAAGCGATGGCTCGGAGGTTTCCAAATGCTTGGGCATATCTGAAAACATGGGAAGCAGCGCTAAGATCACGCGAGCGTGGAGCGTTCGACGACGGAACCTGGTGGCGCTTCGGCCGGAATCAGAACATCGACAAGCAGGATATCGAGAAGCTCATCGTCGCTCAGACCGTACCCGAGATGCGCGTCTGCGCAGACAGGGCGGCTAACAAATATCTCAACAATGTGCGCGTGAACGGCATCTTGCCGTCGGAGGGGACCGATCCCTTTTACCTGCTTGGTGCGCTCAATGGCGCATTGGCAAATTTCGTTTTCAAGCGGATTGCAAAGCCGAAAAGCGGCGGATACTTCGAGGCTAACAGGCAATTCATTGCCCCGCTTCCGGTGCCCGATGCCTCGCCTGAAGAACAGGCCGAAATCGCTCGTCTGGCCCGGGCACTGCAGGACGGGTGGACGCGTCGGCGCGAGCTTCTTGCGGCCGCCGAAAATCGCCTCTCGGTTCTGGCGCGGGCTCGTCACAACGAACATTGGCTGTGGCCTGACCTCCCAGCCCTGCAGGATCTGGAGGGCGCCGCCCCGCGAACCCTCAACGTGGCCGACGAACGGCAACAGTGGGCGAAGCAGAAGCTCGGAGAGGCGATCGCAGAACAAGTCGAGACGCTGCAGGCAGCCCTCGATGGGGAAGATGCCGCAGAAGCCGACTTCCGCGATGGCGAGCTGGTGCTACACGGAGGTGGCCGTCACCTGCTCGATCGCATTTATCTGGATGAAGATGTAGGCCAGCTTGCGGAGCACTACTGGCGCTTCCTTTTGCTTAGCCAGGACTGGCGCGACGCCTCCCGTCTCGCCGAGGCGTTGCGTCGCCCGCCTGCGGAGACGGGCGCCCCCGCCGCCCGTCAGTTCATCGAGCGGGTCGACGCTCTGGCTCAGCAGATCGGGGAGATCGGCGTGCTCGAAAGCGCGATCAACGAGAGGTTGTTCGAGCTATATGGCCTCACGGACTCGGAGCGCTTCCTTGTGGAAACTGACGGGCGAGGTCGAAGCATTTCCGCGAATCGGACATGATTGGCCCATGAGCCAATTGCACCTGTTCCGGACACGGCCTTCAGTGCCGGAGAGCCTACCGCTTGACCCCGCCTTCATCCGTAAGCATCTCATGCGTGTTCTCCGCCTCGTTACGGGCGCTCAGTTCATGCCCTGGCAGCCGGCGGAAGCCCGTTTGTGGATTGAGCGCTTCCCGAAACTCGCGCAAAGCAATCTGCCGGCGGAAGAAGCCGCCGAGATGATGGAAATGTTCCAACGCGAGATTGCGCGCCTGGAGCAGGCGCCGATCGGGCGGCGCTAGCGATCCCCTGCACCCCTGACCGCCTGGCCGTTGAGGCCGTCCCCCCACACCCCGGTGCGGAAAAGATTAAGCAACCCGCGAAAACCGCCGATCCCCTTGTCCCTGATTTCGGGTAAGCTGCCGCGCGGTGGCGGGTCACACCGCGTTTGGCAATGGAGGCGTTCATGGTGCTGCAAACCCTTACCCTGCGACTGGCGATGCTCGGACTGATGGCGACGGTCGCAACCGGCGCATCGGCCTATGACGGGCAGGAGCTCGCCGGATCGGCGAAGATAAAGATAGACGACGCCCGCGCGATTGCCCTCAAGGCGCGCCAGGGCACCATAAGCTCGGAGGAGCTTGAAAAGGAAAAAGGCGGCAGCGGCCTCCGCTATTCCTTCGTGGTGAAGAGCGGCAAGACGCTCTACGAAGTCGGCGTGGATGCCGAGACCGGAAAGCTTCTCGAGAACGCCAAAGAGGGCGCCAATCCGGACTAGCGTTCAAGCGGTCTTGCATCTCCGGCACCACGCGCCGGGCTTGCCCGGCGGACAGGCTTCGTTTTGTCGCACGCAAGTCGCGGACAGTTGATCGATTGCCGCCCCTCGGCCGTGGTCTAACGGCGCTGGCAGGCGCAAAACGCGCCCCCCTCAGCCCAAGGAGCGAGACAATGAAGAAATATCTGGTAGCCGCCGCTCTCATCGTCGGCTTCGTCACCCCTGCCCTTGCCGAGCAATTCTACGTCGCCTTCGATCCGGCGAGCCACAAATGCAGCATGATGCACTCCATGCCGTCCGGCTCGATGAAGAACATGGGCGGCCCCTACAAGACCAAAGCTGAGGCCCACAAGGCCATGCAAGGCATGAAGGACTGCACCGCCTAATTTCCCTTTTTGCGCGGAGTGTCTCCTGAAGGGCCGGCATGTCGCCGGCCCTTTCTTGTTGGAGCGGACCCGAGCGAGCGCGGACGCAGTTACACTGTCCTATCGCTCCACGACTCGAGGGATAAGGTCAGGCTTCGAGACGTGCTGCTTTCGCAGCGCTCCTCAGCCTGAGGTTGCTTGAGTCTATAATATCCTATCGCTTCGCTACATGAGGACGACTAGGCCGCCTGCTTCACCGCCTGGCCGTTGACGACGAGGCCGTTCTGGTCGGCGGTGATCTTCACGTTCTCGCCCTCGTGGATCTTGCCTTGCAGGATCATCTCGGCGAGCGGGTCTTGCACATATTTCTGGATGACGCGCTTGAGCGGCCGCGCGCCATAGGCAGGGTCGTAGCCTTTCTGCCCGAGCCACTCCTTGGCCTTGTCGTCGAGCTCGATGGTCAGCTTGCGGTCGGCGAGCAGCTTGGCAAGCCTGCGCATCTGGATGTCGACGATCCGCGTCATCTGCTCGCGCTTCAGGCGATGGAACAGGATGATCTCGTCGACGCGGTTGAGGAACTCCGGCCGGAAATGGGCGCGCACCACCGCCATCACCTGGTCGCGCACAGCGTCGGAATCCTCGCCCTCGGGCTGATTGACCAGATATTCGGAGCCGAGATTGGAGGTCATGATGATCAGCGTGTTGCGGAAGTCGACGGTGCGGCCCTGGCCGTCGGTGAGCCTGCCGTCGTCGAGCACCTGGAGGAGCACGTTGAACACGTCGGGATGCGCCTTCTCGATCTCGTCGAACAGGATGACCTGATAGGGGCGCCGGCGCACGGCCTCGGTGAGCGCGCCGCCCTCTTCATAGCCGACATAGCCGGGGGGCGCGCCGATCAGCCTGGCAACGGAGTGCTTCTCCATATATTCCGACATGTCGATGCGGATCATGGCGTGCTCGTCGTCGAACATGAATTCGGCAAGCGCTTTGGCGAGCTCGGTCTTGCCGACGCCGGTGGGGCCGAGGAACATGAACGAGCCGATCGGCCGGTTGGGGTCCTGCAGGCCGGCGCGGGAGCGGCGCACGGCGGTCGATACCGCGGTGACGGCCTCTGACTGGCCGACCACGCGCTTGATTATCTCCTCCTCCATGCGCAAGAGCTTGTCGCGCTCGCCTTCCAGCATCTTGTCGACCGGGATGCCGGTCCAGCGCGAGACCACTTGGGCGATGAGGTCGGCGGTGACCACTTCCTGCGCCATGGCGCCGCCCTTGTCCTCGGCCTCTTCGAGCTTCTTCAGCTTGGTTTCGAGGTCGGGGATCACGCCGTAAGCGAGCTCGCCGGCGCGGGCCAAGTCGCCCTTGCGCTGGGCCTGCTCGAGCTCGACGCGGGCGGCATCGAGCCGCTCCTTCAGCTTCTGGGCGCCGGCAAGCTTCTCCTTCTCCTCCTGCCAGCGGCGGGTGAGCACGCTCGCCTCCTCCTCGAGATTGGCAAGCTCCTTCTCGAGCTTGGCCAGGCGGTCCTTTGAGGCCGAGTCCGATTCCTTCTTCAGCGCCTCGCGCTCGATCTTGAGCTGGATGATGCGCCGGTCGAGCTCGTCGAGCGCCTCTGGCTTCGAGTCGATCTGCATGCGCAAGCGCGAGGCAGCCTCGTCGACGAGGTCAATGGCCTTGTCGGGGAGGAAGCGGTCGGTGATGTAGCGGTTGGAGAGCACAGCGGCGGCGACCAGGGCCGCATCGGCGATGCGCACGCCGTGATGCAGCTCGTATTTCTCCTTCAAGCCGCGCAGGATGGAGATGGTGTCCTCGACCGTCGGCTCGGAGACGAAGATCGGCTGGAAGCGCCTTGCGAGTGCCGCGTCCTTCTCCACGTGCTTGCGATATTCGTCGAGCGTGGTGGCGCCGACGCAATGGAGCTCGCCGCGGGCAAGTGCGGGCTTCAAGAGGTTCGAGGCGTCCATGGCGCCGTCGGCCTTGCCGGCGCCGACCAGCGTATGCATCTCGTCGATGAACAGGATGATCTGGCCGTGGCTCGACTGGATCTCCGAGAGCACGGCCTTGAGGCGCTCCTCGAACTCGCCGCGATATTTGGCGCCGGCGATCAAGGCGCCCAAATCGAGCGACAACACCTTCTTGTCTTTCAGGCTCTCCGGCACGTCGCCATTGACGATGCGGTGCGCCAGACCCTCGACGATCGCCGTCTTGCCGACGCCAGGCTCGCCGATCAGCACTGGGTTGTTCTTGGTGCGGCGGGACAGAACTTGGATGGTGCGCCTGATCTCCTCGTCGCGGCCGATCACCGGATCGAGCTCGCCCTTGGCGGCTGCCTCGGTGAAGTCGCGGGTGTAGCGCTTGAGCGCATCGTAGGCCTGCTCGGCGCCGGCGGAATCGGCGGTGCGGCCCTTGCGCAGCTCGTTGATGGCGGCATTGAGCGTCTGTGGCGTCACCCCGGCATCGGTCAGGATGCGCGAGGCCTCGGCCTCCTTGGCCATGGAAAGCGCCTGCAGCACCCGCTCGACGGTGACGAAGCTGTCGCCGGCTTTGGTGGCGATCTGCTCGGCCTGGTCGAGCACGCGCCCCAAGGCCGGGGCCATGTGCACTTGCGCCCCGCTGCCCGACACTTTGGGCAGCTTGGCGAGCGCTGCTTCGGTGCGCTCAAGCGCCTCCTTGGGTCTGCCGCCGGCCTTGGTGATCAGCCCTGACGCCAAGCCTTCCGGGTCGTCGAGCAGCACTTTCAGCAGGTGCTCCGGCGTGATTTGCGGGTTGCCTTCGCGGATGGCGAGGGTTTGCGCCGACTGCACGAAGCCCTTCAGCCGGTCGGAGAATTTCTCGAAATCCATGGGACGCTTTCCTGTTGAGCACGCTGATCGGCCAACCGGGCAGGACGGGCGGACCCGGCCGGCACGAGGCAGCCAATATAAGCCGACCCCTTAACGGAGATATAGCGCGGGGCTTATCCAACGAGAATGGCAGGCGTCAATCCCGGGCCCATAGGCGCGCGAGATGGGCGGGAGCCGTCAAAGGCGCTCGGAACTACCCGACCGGGTCGGAGGTGCTTTCGTCGGATTGGGCGGCATCGGCCGGATCGGAACCGTTGGTGTCCCGTCCCTGCCCCTCGCCGCCATTCGGACCACGCCGGCCATAATTGTCACGCCCGCCGCCGTGATGCTCCCGGTTGCCGGCATGACGCTCGCGGTCTTGCCCGCCGCCGCCATGCGTCTCACGAACGTCGCCGCCGCCACCATCGGTGCTGTCGAAGTCCGAGCCACCATCATCCTCGGAGCCGTCGGCGTTCCAGCGTGGCCGGAAGCCGCCATTTCCACCTTCGCCTGGCTGGCCGCCATGCTGCGGGCCGAACTGCGACTGCGCCGCCATGATGATGCGGTTGTAGTGTTCGGCGTGCTGGAAATAGCTCTCGGCCGCGATCATGTCGCCGGACGCGAGAGCATCGCGGGCGAGCGACATGTATTTCTCGGCGACATGAACCGCGGTTCCGCGGATTTTGACGTCCGGGCCGTTCGATTCGTAGTTCCGTGCCAGCGGATTTTGGGGCTTGCGGCCACGGCCGCGACCCCGGCGATTCTGTTGTCCTTGCCTCATAGGCTTCTATTGCAACCCTGATAAGCGGCTCATGCCGCGACTTCTTCCCTGCCCTCGGTGTTGTTGTCTGCTCGGATCTTCAAAGTCCAAGTTCGCTATTCGCTCAGTCTAGCCCCGCCGGGTCCAGGTGACCTAGGCCGCGATCGGCAAACACGATCCTGCTGCTTTGCGCATCACCCGGCGCCGAGCCGATAAACGTCCTGATTGCGCAGCCAGCCTAAAAATAGATGGGCGATTGAGCGTCACCTGAACGTCCCGAGAGGCACGCCGCCCTACGATCGAGGTTCCAGTGGTGTCGCTCGTGTTGCCGTCTGCAACCGGCCAGCGCTCTTAACGCCAATGGCCGAGAATTTCCAATTCGCTGACCTCGAACCTAGCCCGAACCTCGTAAATTTCCAAGTCCAATTTTTCGGATGCGGCCTCCCGCTCCCACGGCGCCTTAGCCTCGCCTCCGGGCTCCGGCCACGCGAGGGCGGCCGGCAAGATCGTGCCAGAGGTGCTGCCCCTCCTCCACGACAAGGCCGGCCCCGCCTAGGAGGGGCAGAACCGCGTCGGCCTGGTCAGGGCCGATCTCGAACAGGGCGAATCCGCCAGGGCGCAAGGCTTTGTGGAGGCCTGGCAAGATGCGGCGATAGGCGGAAAGCCCGTCAGGCCCCCCGTCGAGGGCGGATCTCGGGTCATGATCGCGCACCTCGGGGGCGAGCCCGGCCATGTCGGCTGACGTGAGATAGGGCGGGTTGGCCACCACAAGGTCGAAGGCGCCCTCGACGGCCTCAAGCCAGTCGGAAGCGATGAAGCACGCGCGGGTGCCGACCCCGAGGGCACGCGCATTGGCCCACGCCAGTGCTAGGGCCGGCAAGCTGAGATCGAGCCCGACGCCGGTCGCCTGCGGCAGCTCCGCCAACAGAGTGATCAGGATGCAGCCGCTCCCGGTGCCGAGGTCGAGGATGTCAAGCGGCGCTTCGCGGTCCACGAGGCCAAGTGCCGCCTCGATCAGCGTCTCGGTATCGGGGCGCGGATCGAGCGTGCTCGCGTCGATGCGGAACGGCCGGCCATAGAACTCGCGGAAGCCGATGATGCGCGACACCGGCTCGCCGGCAAGCCGCCGCGCCACATAAGCCCCAAGCCTAGCTGCAGCGTCAGGCGTGAGCGTATCGTTCGGTCCGGCGACATAAGCCTCGTGGCTCAAGCCAGCGGCGTGGCAGAGCAAGAGCCGCGCATCGAGCTCAGGCGTCTCGATCCCCGCTTCGCGAAACGCCCGCGCCGCCACCCGGAACGCTTCGCTTGGTGTTTGCGGACCGTGCAACAGGCTCTCCCCTCCCCCCTTGCGGGGGAGGGCTAGGGAGGGGGGTTGAACAGATGACTCACACCTCACCCCCCTCGGATCGGCTGCGCCGATCCTGCTCCCCCGCAAGGGGGGAGCGGGGTGCAAATTGGAGCGCTCAGGCAACTCACCCATGGCCCTCTTCCTGAACGGCGGCGAGCAGGCCTGTCTGATGCTCGGTGATCAGGGCATCGATGATCTCGTCGAGGCCCCTGCCCTCCAGCACCAGGTCGAGGCTGTGCAGCGTAAGGCCGATGCGGTGATCGGTGACGCGCCCTTGCGGGAAGTTGTAGGTGCGGATGCGCTGCGAGCGATCGCCGGTGCCGATCTGACTGCGGCGGGTCTGCGAGCGCTCCGCATCGAGCTTCGCCCGCTCGAGGTCATAGAGGCGCGCGCGCAGCACCTTCATCGCCTTGGCCTTGTTCTTGTGCTGCGACTTCTCATCCTGCTGGCTGACCACGAGGCCCGACGGCAGATGGGTGATCCTGACCGCGCTGTCGGTGGTGTTGACCGACTGGCCGCCAGGCCCGCTCGCCCGGAACACGTCGATGCGCAAATCCTTGTCGTCGATCTTGATGTCGACATCTTCCGCCTCCGGCAGCACCGCCACCGTCGCCGCCGATGTGTGAATGCGCCCTTGCGCCTCGGTCTCCGGCACGCGCTGCACGCGATGCACGCCGGATTCGAATTTCAGCCGGGCGAACACGCCCTTGCCGGTGATATTGGCGATGATTTCCTTGTAGCCGCCCGTCGACGACTCGCTTGCCGAGATGATGGCGACCTTCCAGCCATGGGCGTCGGCGTAGCGCTGATACATGCGGAAGAGATCGGCAGCGAACAGCGCCGCCTCCTCGCCTCCGGTGCCGGCGCGCACTTCCAGGATGGCGCTCTTCTCGTCGGCGGTATCCTTGGGCAGCAATTGCACTTTCAGCTGCTGCTCGAGATCCTCGATCTTGCTATCGAGCGGTCCCATCTCCTCCTCGGCGAGAGCCGCCATGTCCGTCTCCGAGGCGGGATCGTCGATCAGATGCTGAAGGCCCTCCCGCTCGCGCAGCGCGGAGCGGAGCGCGGTGATCGTCGCCACGATAGGATCGAGCTCGGCGAACTCCCGGGAGAGGCGGACATAAGTCTCCTGGTCGGAGCCTGTGGCGAGCGCGCCCTGCACCGTCTCCCATCGGGAGACAAGCTTGTCGAGCTTATCGGCGGGAATCGTCGTCATGTTCGAAGATCGAGCTTGGGCTGTCTAGTTAGGAGGGGCCGGGCAGGCGGTCTGCCTTCCGGCTCCGCGGGTCGTTCGGATCGGCAGTGGTTGGCGCCCCCGTGTCGGAGGATTTGGCGCCTGGGCGCGCAGGACCTGAGCCGAGCAGGCCACCAGGCTTGGCAAGCCACAGCCACAGCCCGGCAGCGATGCCGAGGATGACGAGGGCAGCCACGCCCCATTTGATGAGCGCCTTCCACGGCCACTTCTTCTTGGCCGGTTCCTCTTCCAGGGGCGCCGCCGGAAGCGGCACGGCCACGCGGGCTTGCGGCTGCTGAAGCGGCGACGGGACCCGGGCTTCACGCCGCGGTCCGGGCGGCGTGCGGGATTGTGGCGGCTGTGCCGGCTGCGGCGCGACGCCGCGGGGAGGTCCCGGTGGCGCTCCTCTTTGCTGCGGCGCCCATGGCGGCGGTTGCTGCTGATGCGGCAGAGGCGGCGGCTGCTGAGGCTGCAGCCTGGGTTGGGGTCCTTGAGCCTGGCGCGGTCCTGGTCCCCGCTGGTCGGGCGCCGCTTGCGGCGGCCTTGCCGGGACTGGCGCCGGCTGACGCGGCTGCATGGGAAAGGACTCGGCGGCCTGAGGCTGGGCCTTGGGCGGCTGGCCTTGGAATTCGTGCTCGACATTTTCAGGGGGCGCCATGAAGGGGACATCGGGCATCGACTTTGGTTCGAGCCCGACCACGCCTGCGTCGACCTGGGCATAAATGCGCCGCAGCAACGGCCGCACATCGAGGTTGAGCAGGGTGCCGTAGGTGGCCACCACGCGGTAGGTCTCGGGCCACGGCGGCAGGGCATAGAGCGCGCCCTGCTCCAGCGCCTGCACCACTTCGGTGCGCGTCGCGAGCTGGGCCGCGAGATCTGCTTCCGACAGTCCGCTCGCGGAGCGAAGATCCCTAAATAACTCCGCCACCTCAGCGTCATAGCCGGCTGGCATTTCCGTAATCCCGTGAATATGCAGGCGGCCTCCGGGTCCACCGTCCGGAGGCAAGCTTCCCGGCGCCGGGCGCGGTGAAGTTGCCATTCTGTGACCTGCGACTCTCGCCACACACAAGCCCATCGGCCCACGCTTTGCAAGCCTCCGCGGGAGCGGCAAATGGCAGTTCCTCGTCGCCACGCGTCAAATCTGCACACCTTTCTCGGCAGCGTAGCTCTTCAACTCCTCACGCACGGACGTGGATTTACAGGCCAGTAGCTCTTGGAGCCGGACCCACAGATCGCTCCTGTCAAGCGACAGCACCATGGCCTTCACCGGCCCCACGGAAGCCGGCGCCATGGAGATGGAGCGGAAGCCGAGGCCGATCAGCGCCATGGCCTCGAGCGGCTTGCCGGCCATCTCGCCGCAC
This sequence comes from Methyloceanibacter sp., assembly GCF_050728395.1. Taxonomy (GTDB): domain Bacteria; phylum Pseudomonadota; class Alphaproteobacteria; order Rhizobiales; family Methyloligellaceae; genus Methyloceanibacter. The sequence continues at coordinate 3,718 of NZ_JBOHJB010000069.1, read as the reverse complement.
AGATTGAGCGGCACATCATGCCGCGCCGCCGCCTCAACGATGACGCGGAGCGCCATGAGCCCGGCGGGGTTGAGCGCGTCGAAACGGTCAGCGACCAGCATATTGCCGCGGTCGGTGGCGAACAGGAACTGCATCAAGTCGTTCGAGCCCACCGAGGCGAAGTCGGCAAGCGGCAGCACGCGATCGAGCTGAAAAAGAAGCGCCGGAACCTCGATCATCGCCCCGACCAGCAGCTTCCTCGGCTCTAGCCGTCCATGGCGCTTGAGGATGGTGACCTCGCGGTCGATCAGGGCGCGGGCCGCGGTGAGCTCGGCCACGTCGCCGATCATCGGCAGCATGATCCTGAGCTCGCGCCCATGCGCGGCGCGGAGCAGCGCCCGAACTTGCGTACGGAACAGCGCCGGCCGGTCGAGCGCCATGCGGATGGCGCGCCAGCCGAGCGCAGGATTCTCCTCCTTGTTCACGCGGAAATAGGGCAGCACCTTGTCGCCGCCGACGTCGAGCGAGCGGAACGTGACCGGGCGTTCGCCCGCGGCGTCGAGGATTGCTTTGTAGATGCGGGTCTGCTGCTCGAGCCGCGGGAAGGTCGAGGCGATCATGAATTGCAGCTCGGTGCGGAACAGGCCGATGCCGTCAGCGCCCGACTGATCGAGATGCGGCAGGTCGAACACGAGGCCGGCATTGATGTTGAGCGAGACCCGCTCGCCGTCGAGCGTGACCGCCGGCACGTTGCGCAAGGCCGCGTATTGGGCCTGGCGCCTTGCCCGGAAGCGGACCTTGTCGGCATAGGCCGCCACCACCTCCGGCGTCGGCCGCACGTGCAATTCGCCGCCCTCGGCGTCGACGATTGCCGCATCGCCTGCTTCGACCGCATCGAGCACGCCCTTGGCCTGGCTGATGGCGGCAATGCCGAGCGCGCGGGCCACGATGGCGACATGGCTCGCCGCGCCGCCTTCCTCGAGCACGAGCCCGCGCAGGCGCTGCCGGTCGTAGTCGAGCAGCTCGGCAGGGCCCATGGTGCGGGCAATGAGGATCGTGTCTTGCGGCAGGTTGCCGGCCGCCGCCGTGCCGACCCCTCCGGCGAGCACGCGCAGCAGGCGGTTGGAGAGGTCGTCGATGTCGTGCAGACGCTCCCGCGCGTAAGGATCGATCTGCCGGAGCATGCGGGCGCGGGTATCGTTGCGCACGCGCTGCACCGCGGCTTCGGCGGTCAAGCCGGTGAGCAGCGCCTCGTCGAGGCGGCGCCGCCAGCCCCGGTCATGCGCGAACATGCGGAAGGCCTCGAGCACCTCGCGGTGCTCGCCAGCGCGCTGGAGGTCGCCGCGTTCGAGCATGCCGTCGATCATGCCGGTGAGCTCGTCGATGGCCTGGGCCAGGCGCCGCCGCTCGAACTCGACGTCCTCGGCGATGAGCTTGGTGACCACGATCCGCGGCTCATGCAGCACCACATGGCCGAGCGCCACGCCTTCGGAGATGGTAACGCCGGTGAAGCGGGCGCTCTGCTCGCGGCGCGCCTCCTGGCCGCCCTCCTCGCTCACCGCCAGCCCGCCGGAGGCGATCATCTCGGCGATGACCATGGCCGTGGTCTGCAGCGCCTCCACCTCCTCGTCGCTGTAGTGGCGCTGGGTGCGGTTCTGCACCGTGAGCACGCCGATGGTGTGGCCGGCGCGCAAGATCGGCACCCCGAGGAAGGAGTGGTAGACCTCTTCTCCGGTTTCCGGCCGGTAGGAGAAGGCGGGGTGGGTCTGGGCGTCGGCGAATTGCATCGGCTCGCCATGCTCGGCGATCAGGCCGACCAGGCCCTCGCCGGCTTTCAGATGCGTGTTGTGCACCGCCTCGGGGTTCAAGCCTTCGGTGGCGAACAGCTCGAGCGAGGTGTCGCGGCGGCGGAGATAAAGCGAGCACACCTCGGCCACCATGTTGGAGGCGACCAGCACCACGACCTTGTCGAGACGCGCCTGCGCGCTCTCGCGCTCGGCCATGACCTCGCGCAAGCGGCGGAGCAGCAATCTCGGGGCGCCAACTGAAAGTGGCATAAAGTCGAGTCCTCGCCGGCCGGTTTAGCGGCGGACCTGAGCTGGCGAAAGGCTTGAGGTGGCCGCGCTATCAGTCTAGCGGCTGTCCAATCCGAACAGCGAATGCAAGGTCCGCACCGCAAGCTCGGCGTAGGCCGCATCAATCAATACGCTGATTTTGATCTCCGAGGTGGAAATCGCCTCGATATTGATGCCTTTTTCGGCCAAAGCGCTGAACATCTGCGAGGCAACGCCGGCATGGCTGCGCATGCCGACCCCGATGGCCGACACCTTGGCTATATCGGAGGAGCCGCGCAAATCGGCATAGCCGATGGCCTCTCGCGACTTCTTCAGCACCTCGATGGCGCGGTCGAAATCGGCGCTCTGCACGGTGAAGGTGAGATCGGTGAAGCCATCCTCCGAGACGTTCTGCACGATCATGTCGACATTGATATTGGCGTCGGCGAGCGGGCAGAACACCTGTGCCGCCACCCCAGGCTTATCGGCGATCTTGAGCAGCGTCACCTTGGCCTCGTCGCGCGCATAGGCGATTCCGCTGACGACATTTTGCTCCACGATCTCATCCTCATGACAAACCAGCGTTCCACAGGCCTCGGCGGCTTTGGCGCCGTTCAAGTGCGGCGGCTCGAAGCTCGACCGCACCAGCACGCGGACACCCCGCTGCATGGCAAGCTCGACCGAGCGGGTTTGCAGCACCTTGGCGCCCTGCGAGGCCATCTCCAACATCTCTTCATAGGAGATTCTGTCAAGCCGATGGGCTTTCGGCACGATTCTGGGGTCGGTGGTGTAGACGCCGTCGACATCGGTATAGATGTCGCAGCGGTCGGCATCGAGCGCCGCCGCCAAGGCCACGGCGCTGGTATCCGAGCCTCCGCGGCCCAGGGTCGAGATGCGGTTCTCGGGGCCAATGCCCTGGAAACCTGCCACCACCGCCACCTCGCCACCCATCATGTGGGCCTTCAGCATATCCACGGCGACGCCGGTGATGCGGGCGGCGCGATGGGCGCCGTCGGTGGTCATCGGGATCTGCCAGCCCTGCCAGGACCGTGCCTTGACCCCGATCGACTGGAGCACGATGGCGAGCAGCCCGGAGGTCACCTGCTCACCAGAGGCCACCACCGCGTCATATTCGCGGGCGTCGTACATGGCCGAGACCTGGTTGCCGTTGTTCAGCTTGAAGCCCCAGGCGTCCTCGACCCAGGTCACCAGCTGATTGGTCTGGCCGGCCATGGCCGAGACCACCACGGCGCAAGCGTGGCCTGCGTCGACCTCGCGCTTGACGTGCGCGGCGGCGTTGCGGATGCGTTCGACGTCGGCGACCGACGTCCCGCCAAATTTGAGCACCAACAGGGACACTTGCCCCTCCTAGGCCTCGAGCCGCCATCGAAGGCAGCACTGGCCCATAGCAACAGCACGGCCGGCCCCGGGGCCGGCCAGAAAGCGGTTCTTCATACTGACTGGCGGCCCTTGCCGCAACCTCGCCTCACCCTCTCTCGGCATTCTTGACAGCGGGTTAAGGGCCACGGTCAATGACCCATGGCTCACGCCCCTCAAGCGCCACATGACACGCCGACGCTCGACCGCGACGAGGTCGCCCGCTTTGCGAAGCTCAGCGGGCAATGGTGGGACGAGCGCGGGCCCTTCCGCCAGCTTCACCGCATCAATCCGGTTCGGCTCACCTG
>NZ_JBOHJB010000068.1:0-16563 GCF_050728395.1 Methyloceanibacter sp. | reverse complement strand
CCTCCGAGGCGGTCCGAGCAATTAATTCGAACGCCGCTATTGGGCCGATGCGGTCTCGGCGGCGCCGTCGTGGTTGTAGATGTCGGGACGGAAGTTCACCACGCCGTCAGGCGTCGCCCAGGCGCTCAAATACACGAAGTAGACTGGAATGGGCTTGGCGAGCCTGACGTCAGCCTGCTCGCTCGTCTGCTGCATGGACATCACGCGATCCAGGCCCCATCCCGGCGTATCGCGCAGGATCCAAGCCACCAGCGTCTCGATCTTGCTGACCCGCACGCAGCCCGAGCTCTCGAACCGCACGTTGCGGCCGAACAGGCTCTTGAGCGGGGTATCGTGCATGTACACGGAGTCCTTGTTCGGGAAGTTGATCTTCACGAAGCCGAGGGAATTCTGCTGCCAGGGGAGCTGCCGGTAGTTGTAGCCATAGACGGCATCGCCCATCCAATTGATCGAGCGGGAGTCGAGCGGCGCGCCGGAGGCGTCGAAGGCTTCCATGTGATAGGCGGCGAGCATGTCCTGGCCGCGCTGGGCGAATTCGCGGGCCTTGGGCACGAGGTCCTTGTAGACGATGCTGCGCGGCACGTACCAATAGGGATTGAAATTGATCTCCATGATCTTGCTGGAGAGCTCGGGCGTCTGCCGCTCGAACTTGCCGACCACGGCGGCATGGCGCTGGGCCACCTGTCCGCCCTCGACCGCTTCCACCTGCGCGGCGGGGATGTTGACCGTGACGTAACGGTTGGCCGCGGCCGGCGCCAAGGTTTGCAGCCTCTTCAGATTGGACTGGAGCTGGAGCAGCCGAACGCTCGCCGGCACGTTCATCACGTCGATCGTGGCCCGGTCGATGAGGCCGGTCGGCGGCAAAGCGTGGCGCGACTGGAATTTGCGCACGGCTTGGGTCAGCGCCTCATCGTATTGGTCGGGGATGCTCTGCCCGGCGAGATCGCCGCTGACCTCCAGCCGCCGATGCAAGATCTGGACGGGCTCCCCGTGGGAGCCGGGCTTCATAGCGTAGGCCGGCACGGTCGGCCAGCCACCTTGCGCCACGATGCCCTGGTAGTGCTGGATCGCGGCCTTGGTCGCCTCGATGTTGCGCGTGGAGAGCGTCGGCGTGCCAAGCGCAGGATTGGTGATCCACTGCCTGGTGGCTTCAGTGCCCTCCTCGGGCGGAAGCTCGTCGCCATGGAAAGCACCGGACTGCGGGGCTCGAGGCGCGGGCTGGAATATCCCGCCGCCGCCACGACCGCCGAAAATCCCGCCACTCGGAGGGGACTGCTGATAGTCGCCGCTGCTGTTCTGGTTGCGGCCGCCGAGCCAGGAAAAGATACCGGCGTCAGCTCTGTGGCTGGTGGCGATGAGCAACCCTGGCGCCAAGGCGACAGTCGCGCAAAAAGCGGCCGTCCTTGCGAGGCCTGTCCATGTTGCCATGTGCCGCTCCCGTCTTTCGCGGCGTCGCGCCACTTCCATGCTGCCGGCGCTTTGCCTTTGCTACTCTATCCCGTCTCAGAGCAAGCAAAGCCCCACCCGTCGCATCGACTGGCAAGTCCCCCGGAAGTTTCAGCAGCGACCGAGAGAATGGCCGTAAAGACAAAAGGGTAAGGACGATGATTCCCCTCCGCAGTCGAGCCCACAACTGCACTCCAAACATGAGGCAGGGTGGACCGGCGATCAAGGGGTAAACGCCGAATAGGGCGTTTTTGAGCTTCGCGCCGCAAGAAAAACCTGCTCCGGCGAGGATTTCACCGGGGCTTTGACGCTGGTTGGGCCCGCTAGAGCTGGTAGCGGATCTGATCGGTCCAGAACCGCTCGAGCCTGATCAGCGACTTGTTGAGGATTTCCAGATCGATGCTCTCGATGCCACCGACCTGCTGGAGGGACTTGAGCTGACGCTGGTAGAGCGCGCTCACCACGTCGCACACCTCGCGACCCTTCTCGGTGAGGCGCACGCGCACCGAGCGGCGGTCGGTATTGGACCGCTGGTGGTTGATATAACCGGACTCAACCAGCTTCTTCAGGTTGTAGGAGACGTTCGAGCCGAGGTAATAACCGCGGCTGGTCAGCTCTCCCGCCGTCAGTTCGGCGTCGCCAATATTGTACAAGAGCAACGCCTGCACACTGTTCACATCGGAACGGCCCAAGCGTTCGAACTCGTCCTTGATGACATCCAGAAGCAATCGATGCAGCCGCTCAATGAGCTTCAAGGATACCAGATAGCGACCCTTGAGATCTTCTGGCTGCTCAGCATTGGTACGAGTCCCTATATCCAGGACCACAGTCATCGCCTACCCTCGCAGTTGTTGTTTATCCCCAACTTATCGAGAACTATAGGCATGTCGAACTAAAATCCGCTTAATCAGGACGCTTAAGATTGGGTGAAATACCATCATTAAGTTTAGATTACTTGTTGAGGCAGTGCAATTGATTCAATTGCGCTCTTCAAGCTGCAATTCGCCGTGCGGCGCACTGCCAAAGAGACTCTCAATCCCGGCGTCGCCAACCTCAGAAAGCGTCGCGGGGCTCCAGCGCGGCTTGCTGCCTTTGCCGACAATACGCGACTTGATGCCTTCGCCATAGTCCGGGCGCGCAATCAGTTGCGAGGCAAGTCTGAACTCCAATTGTAACGCCTCGGCGAGGCCCAGCGTCTTGCCCCGCCGCATTTGCGCGAAGGCCACTTTCAGCGATGTCGGCGACTTCTTGCGGATCTCGGCCGCGGTGGCCTTGGCCCAAGCCTCATCCTGACCTTGCTCGGCATCGAGCCGGTCCAGGATCTCCTCGACCGAGGACGATCCAAAGATGCGATGGATGGCCGGCGTCAGTCTGGCGAGCTCCCCTTCCCCGGGATCGCGATGCAGGCCGTCGAGCAAGCGATCGATCGGATGGTTGTCACTCACCGCGTCCTTGATGACGTGGAAATGCGCAGCCGGGATGTAGTGCGTGATCAGGCGCAGGCGATAGGCATCGGCGGGGCCGATAGCGCGGCCGGTGAGCGCGAGATAGAGTCCAAAGTGGTTCTCGAGTCGCGAGAGAAAATGGGTGCCACCGATATCAGGCAGGAAGCCGATGCCGACCTGAGGCATGGCCACCTTGTAGCCCTCGCCCGCCACGCAATGTGTTCCATAGAGCGTGATGCCGATGCCGCCCCCGAGCAGTAGTCCGTTGATGAGGGGCACATTCGGCCTGATGAATTTCTCGAGCACCCAGCAATGGGTGTAGGCCGCGCGGTAAAAGTCGCGGATGGTGTCGAGCGCTCCCTGCTCGATCCATCCGTGCAGGACCTTGAGATCGCCGCCGCTGCAGAACACGGTGGGATGGGTCGACTCCATCACCACGCCATAGATGTGAGGATTGGGCGCCCAGCGCCGATACTCTTCGCTCAGCGCGTCGAACATTTCCCGGCTGAGCGCGTTTAATCGTGTGGGCCGGTTCAGCGTCACGATGCCCGCGCGGTCTTGCTCGCTAAACTCGATGCCGAGCGGCTCGCCCACGATGCGTGTTCCCCTTGCAGGAATCCGTGTATGCCCCTTAAGGGGCGCCCGCGGGCTGCTAGCATCCAATCTTGGAAACCACAAGCAGGCGGTTTTGGATCGTCCGGAATGAGGCTTCGCATCCTTGCTCTTGTTGCGCTTTGCGCCTGGCTGCCGCCTCTGCTCGCAAGGGCCGAGGGCGACGCGCCGCCGCTGCCTGACCGGAACCCGCTCAGGCCAACCGGGCCGGTCGCTGCCCCAGTGAAGCCGCCGCCACCGCCCCTTCCGGGCGAGCAGCCGACCGTGCCGTGGAGCGAAGCTGAGATCGATGCGGCACGTGCGAAATGCAAGGAGCTGCTGACCGGAGACCCGCTCGATTACGAGGTCCTGCCGCCAATCAAGGAAGGCATTTGCGGAACGCCGGCGCCGGTCCTGCTGCGCGCGGTCGGCACCGACCCGAAGGTCTCGATCGACCCGCCGGCGACGCTGAGCTGCCCGATGGCCGATGTGCTCGGTGAGTGGTTGCGCGACACCGTTCAGCCGAAGGCCAAGAAGCTGTTCGGCTCGACCGTGGCCAAGATCCAGAACGCGAGCTCCTATGTCTGCCGCAACCGCTACGGAGGCGGCACGACGCCGTTGAGCGAGCACGCGCTGGCCAACGCCCTCGACGTGTCGGAGTTTGTCCTTGCCAACGGCGAGCGCGTCACGGTCTTGGACGACTGGCCGAAGGTCGTGGAGGTTCCTCCTCCGCCAGCGGCAAATCCGAACCGAGCGCCTGAGGACAAGGAAAGCGTCGCGGCGTCGAAACACGCGGAGGACGGCAAGACGGCAAAGCCCACGGCCACCAAGACAAGCGCCATCGCCTCGGCGAAGGCCGAGCCTGCCCCGGCACCCTCACCGCCGCCGGTCGCCAAGGAGCCTGAGATGGACCGCGAGGCTCAGTTCGTGACGTATCTGCACGAGGACGCCTGCCGCCGCTTCGGCACCGTGCTGGGACCTGAGGCCAACGCCGCCCACAAAAACCATTTCCACCTCGACATGAAGAAACGGCGCAAAGGCTTCTGCGAGTAGCAGCCGCTACGTGCGGCCTTCGCTACGAGTGGCAGTGGCCACGTGTGGCATTCGCTGTCGCAAAACCATAATTAGGGGTTTGCTGGCTCCTGCCCACGCCAGGTGCTAGCGTGCCGGCACCTCAAAGGCGTGTGAGATCGATCGGCTCATGTCCTCACCAAGAGAGAAAACCGTCGCCTTGCGCACCGAGCGCATCAAGCGCGCGCGGGGCAAGACGCCCGCCACGCCGGAGCCTGGCTTCCCGGCGACGCGGCTGCGGCGCAACCGCCGCTCCGACTGGTCGCGGCGTCTGGTGCGCGAGACGACGCTGTCGGCCGACGATCTGATCTGGCCGATCTTTGTCATCGAAGGGAAGAACCAACGCTCGCAGGTCGCGAGCATGCCGGGGGTGGAGCGGCTTTCCATCGACCTTGCCGTCAAGGCCGCCGAGACTGCCGCCGAGCTCAAGCTTCCCGCGGTCGCGCTCTTCCCCTACACCGATCCCTCGCTCCGCGACGAAGAGGCGAGCGAGGCCCTCAACCCGAACAACCTCGTCTGCCGCGCGGTGCGCGCTATCAAGGGAGAAGTCGGCGACATCGGGGTGATCTGCGACGTGGCGCTCGATCCCTATACCAGTCACGGCCATGACGGGCTCCTTATCGAGGGCGAGGTCGACAACGACCGCACCGTCGAGGTGCTGGTGCGCCAGGCGCTGAACCAGGCCGAGGCCGGCTGCGATATCCTCGCGCCGTCCGACATGATGGACGGCCGCATCGGCGCGATCAGGGAGGCGCTGGAGACGAACGGCTTCACCAACACCCAGCTCCTTGCCTATGCGGCGAAATATGCCTCGGCCTTTTACGGACCGTTCCGCGACGCGGTCGGCTCCGGCGCCATGCTGCGCGGCGACAAGCTCACCTATCAGATGGATCCGGCCAATGCCGAGGAGGCGCTGCGCGAGGTCGGCCAGGACATCGCCGAGGGCGCCGACATGGTGATGGTGAAGCCTGGCCTGCCCTATCTCGACATCGTGCGCCGAGTGAAGGACGCATTCCACGTGCCGACCTTCGTCTATCAGACCTCGGGCGAGTACGCGATGATCGTGGCCGCGGCCGAGCGCGGCTGGATCGACCGGGAGCGCGTCATCCTGGAAAGCCTGATGGCGTTCAAGCGCGCCGGCGCCGACGCCATCCTCACCTATTTCGCCATCGAGGCGGCGCAGTTGCTCAGCGAAGGCCGCTGATTGCGCGTCATACCGGCGCAAGCCGGTATCCAGAACCAAAATGAAGATGATCTTTTGCTGGATTCCGGCTTTCGCCGGAATGACGGAGGGTGTGCTGGATCCCGGCCTTCGCCGGAATGACGGAGCGTGCTTGTGCGCTTCAGTCGGTGACCTTGACGCTCTTGAACACCACGCGGGCGTCCTTCGCCTTGTCGAAATTGTCGCCGGAGAGGCCGAAGCGCCAGCCGCCCTTCGGCGCCTGACCGCGCAGATCGCGCACTTTGGTGCCGTTGATGAAGAGGGTCGCGACGCCGCCGCTGGCCTTCACCCGCAGCATGTTCGACTCGCCGGGCTTCACCTTGATGGCGCTCGAATCGACGTTCTCGACGATGGTGTACCATTTGCCGTCCTGGCGCCGCGCGATCCAGAACTTGCCGTTGTTGAGAATGCCGAACTGCAGATAGTTCCGGTTGTCCTCGCCCCAGAACAGAAGCCCGGCGCCGAGAATGGTCGAACCGCCATCAGGCCACACGGTCTCCGAGCAAATGTCGGCGTCGTTGACGGTGTAGGTGACGTTGAGGTCGGACTGCATGGCATCGGGCGGAAGGTTGAAGGTGAAGCTTCCATCCTTTACCTCGACGTCCTGGTTGATCGCCCAGCCGCCGGCGTCGTCGGCGAACTTGTCCTCGAAAACGACGTCGGTTCCCTCGCAGGCCGACGCCGGCTCGAACAAACCCGCGCAGCAAAGCAGCGCGGCCGCAACTCCGAGTCCGGATCTCGCCATAAGTGGGTCCCTCGGTCGCAGGCCTCGTGCGCAACCCCACGAAAAAATCCTTATCGCGTCGGCCAGCCCTCGGCAACCGTGGTCGGCGCCGCGGGCGCCCCGATTCACGCGGTTCCGCTTGCCTGAGGCGGCGGCAGCCACCATCTACACGTCGAATGCCAATTCAAGAGAGCACGAGAGAGAGCACGAGAGATGTCAGAGCAGAAAACCATTCCGCCCCGTTCCGGCGCCGATTTCGCCAGTCCCTCTCCCTCCTACAATCCAGTGACCCAGCCGCAGTTGTTCGATGGCATCATCGGCAAGCGTTTCGTCGCCTTCCTCATCGACGCCACCATCATCACACTCCTGACAGTCTTGGGATTCGTTGCCGTCTTGATACTCGGAATTGTGACGTTGGGCCTGGGATGGTTATTGTTCGCTCTGGTTTTTCCCGTGGTGGGCCTCGGTTACAACGCCCTCACGATCGGCGGACCGAACTCGGCGACCATCGGCCAGCGCCTGATGGGCCTTGAGTGGCGCACCTGGTTCGGGGGCAAAGTGTCGCCCTTGATCGCGGCCTTTCACGCGCTCCTTTTCTGGGTTTCGCTTGGATCTGCAGTGCTTTGGCTGCCGAACGTTCTTTGGGCCCTGTTCGATCCGCAAAAACGCTGCCTGCACGATATTTTCGCAGGGATCGTTGCCATCAACCGGCGGTGAGCCGGCCTCCGGGACGGGTGGTTAGGAGCGTCTGGCGCAACCCAATCTTTGCTCGTTCCGCATTTGCACTGTGCTCACTTGATCCACTAAGCTTGGTGCCGAGGGGGCAGATTCGCCTGGAATAACTGTCGTGACCGAGCACAAGAGCAACTTCCCGGAATTCTACATCACCGCGCCGCAGCCCTGCCCGTATTTGCCGGGCAAGCTCGAGCGGAAGCTGTTCACCCACCTCACCCGCGAGAAGCCCGGCTTCCTCATCGACAACCTGTTGAAGGGCGGTTTCCGGCGCAGCCAGAACATCGCCTACATGCCCTATTGCGACGCCTGCTCGGCCTGTGTGCCGGTGCGGATTCTCGTCGACGCCTTCCGGCCGCGGCGCTCGCTGAACCGCATCGCCCGCGCCAACCGCGACGTGGTGACCGCCCGCATGGAGCCAAGCCCGAGCGCCGAGCAATATTCGCTGTTCCGCGCCTATATCGACGCCCGGCACGGCGACGGCGGCATGGCCGAGATGTCGGTGCTCGACTACTCGCTCATGGTCGAAGACAGCGTGGTGGAGACGAACGTCACCGAATACCGCCAGCGGCCCGACCCCGAGACCGGCGACGCGCCGTTGATCGGCGTTTCGCTGTGCGACCGCCTAAGCGACGGCATCTCGATGGTGTACAGCTTCTACGATCCGGAGCTGCCCGCGCGGAGCCTCGGCACCTACATGATCCTCGACCAAGTCGAGTTCGCCCGGAGCCTCGGGCTCCCCTTCGTCTATCTCGGCTACTGGATCGATGGCTCGCGCAAGATGCGTTACAAGAACCGCTTCCGGCCGCAGGAGCACCTCACCTCGAAGGGCTGGGTGCGCACTGCAGAGAAACCAGAAGCCGGATGCCGGAAGTAGGTCGGTTCTGGCTTCTAAGCGTCCGCTTTAGAACTTCGGGCCGAAGCGCCCTGACTTGGGGAAGCCCTTTGGCGGCAGACGGCCGGCCTGGGCGCGCACGCCCCACCAATCGCGCAAATCGGTGAGGGTGAAGCTGCGCCCGGCCGAGTCGATGTAACTGAGGCCCTCTTTCTTGGTGAAGGTCTTGGCGTCGGCCAAGCCGCCACCCTTGTAGCGCTGGAGCCGCACGCCCTTGCCGCGCGGCATCTCAGGCAGCTCCTTCAACGGGAACAGCAGGAGCTTGCGGTTGTCGCCGATGACCGCGAGGCTGTCCCCTTCGGCCGGCGCGCACATTGCTGCCTCGTCGCCGGCGCCGACGTTCAGGATCTGCTTGCCCTTGCGGGTCGAGGCCACGACCTCGTCCTCTGGCACGATGAAGCCGTGACCGCTCGAGCTCGCCACCAGTAGCTTGCGGCCTTCCGCGTGCTCGAACAGCTCGACCGCGTCGGCCGTCTCCTCGATGTCGATCATGAGGCGGAAGGGCTCGCCGTGGCCGCGGCCGCTCGGCAGCTTGTCGGGGCTGAGCGTATAGAACCGGCCATTGGTGGCGAAGAGCAGCAGCGTGTCGGTGGTCTCTGTGCGCACGGCGCGCTTCAGCCGATCGCCCTCCTTGAAGGCAAGGCCGTCGAACTCGGCGAGATGCCCTTTGATGGCGCGGATCCAGCCCTTCTCGGAGAGGACCACAGTCACCGGCTCCTTCTCGATCAGGGAATCGGCCAGATCTTCGGCGATGCCTTCGGGCGCCACGTCGAAGCTGGTGCGCCGCCGCCCGAGTTCCGTCTTCTGGCCGAAGCGCTCCTTCAGCGACTTGATCTCGTCGGCGATCTTCTTCCACTGCTTGTCGTCGGAGGCGAGCAGCGCCTTCAGCTCTTTCCGCTCCTTGGTCAGCGCATCGTGCTCGCGCCTGATCTCCATCTCCTCGAGCTTGCGCAAGGAGCGCAGCCGCATGTTGAGAATCGCCTCGGCCTGGACCTCGGTGAGCTTGAAGGCCTTCATCAAGGCAGGCTTCGGCTCCTCAGTCTCGCGGATGATTTTGATCACCTTGTCGAGGTTGAGATAGACGATGAGGAAGCCTTCGAGCACTTCGAGCCGGTGGTCGATCTTGGCGAGGCGATGCTTCGAGCCGCGGACCAGCACCTCCTTGCGGTGATCGAGCCATTCGCGCAGCACCTGCCGAAGGCTCAGCACGTTCGGCACCTGGCCGCGGGTGAGCACGTTCATGTTGAGCGGCACGCGCGTCTCGAGCTCGGTCAGCTTGAACATCTGCTCCATGAGCAGCACGGGATCGATGCTACGGCTCTTCGGCTCGAGCACCAGGCGTACGTCTTCGGCCGACTCGTCGCGCACGTCGGCGAGCAGCGGCAGCTTCTTCGCCTGAAGCAGCTCGGCGATGCGGGCGACGAGCCGCGCCTTCGGCACCTGATAGGGGATCTCGGTGACCACGATCTGGTAGGTGCCGCGGCCGGTGTCTTCGCGTCCCCACCGCGCGCGCAGGCGGAAGCTGCCGCGCCCGGTCTTATAGGCCTGCACGATCTGTTCGCGCGGCTCGACCAGAACGCCGCCGGTGGGCAGGTCAGGCCCAGGCACGAAGTCGACCAGCTTGTCGGCGGTGGCGTTGGGAAACTTGATGAGATGCAGCGCCGCGTCGCACAGCTCGCCGGCGTTGTGCGGCGGGATGTTGGTGGCCATGCCGACGGCGATGCCCGAGGAGCCATTGGCGAGCAGGTTGGGGAAATTGCCTGGGAGCACGGAGGGCTCCTGCTCGCGGCCGTCGTAGTTGGGGCGGAAGTCGACGGTGTCCTCGTCGATGCCGTCGAGAAGCTGGGCGGCGATCTCGGTCAGCCGCGCCTCGGTATAGCGGTCGGCGGCGGGGTTATCGCCGTCGATATTACCGAAATTGCCCTGGCCGTCGATCAGCGGGTAGCGGACTGAGAAGTCCTGGGCGAGGCGGGCGAGCGCGTCGTAGATCGCTTGATTGCCGTGGGGGTGGAAGTTGCCCATGGTGTCGCCGACGATCTTGGCGCATTTGCGAAACTCGCCCTGGGGCTCGAGTCTCAACTGGCGCATGGCGTAGAGCACGCGGCGGTGTACCGGCTTCAAGCCATCGCGCACATCGGGGAGCGCCCGGTGCATGATGGTGGAGAGCGCATAAGCGAGGTACCGCTCTTCCAAGGCCTCGCGCAGATTCACTGGCTCGATCGGCCCTTGCGAATCAGGCGGCGGCGGTCTTTTTCCCATGCTTGCGCTTAGCGCATCGGAAGAGTCGGCTCAAGCCGCGTGCGACTGTCCCCCTCACCCGGCTCGCCGCTGAAGCGGCGATCCACCCTCTCCCACGGGGGGAGAGGGGTTTGCGAGGCCGCATCCACCCACACTTTGTCATCGCCCGGCTTGACCGGGCGATCTAGTAATCCCGAGCGCCGGCGTTTACTGGATGTCCGCTTTCGCGGGCATGACATCATCCTTTTGACTGCGCCCAAGAAGTTCGAGGAGGCGGGTGCGCGCCGCTGGCAATGTAAGCCCCTGCGGACTAAGCACGTCGCGCTCGAGGAAGTGGCCGGTGAGGGCGAAGCCGGCGAGGATGTCGGAGGGCGTGGGCGAGGCATTCTCCTCCAGCAGAAAGCGGGGGAGCTGCAGCAGGCGGTCGCAATAAGGCTTACCGGCGTCACGCGACACCGCCCGGCCGGATTTTGGCGAGACGTAGACCAGATCGGCATCCGTGCCGGTGGCGGCGCATTCGCTCAAGTCGAGGCCGAAGCCGAGATCCTGAAGCAGCATCATCTCCCAGCGCACCAGGAGCGCCGGCCATAGGTTCGCATCGTCCAGCGCGGTCAGCACCTCAAGCGCGCCGTAATAAAGCTGCGGGTGCGGATCGCGCTCGGGCAGAAGCTTGGCAAGCCCGGTGAGCGAGCCTATTGTCGCAAGCGCCGCCTGATCGTCGAGAACCCGCGCTGCGTGAGGCTCGAGCATCTCGACATTGAAGCCGCCGAGATGGTCGGCGAGTCGCGCCCGCCAGGTCACGCTCAAGCGATTGCCGAGCTGCATCAGCGGGCGCATGCGCCGCGACCGCCCTCCCCGCACGAGACCGAGATGGCGTCCATGCCGCGCGGTGAGAAGCTCGGCGATGGTGTTCGCCTCGCCGAGAGGCTTGGCCGAAATGAGGATGCCCTCGTCGCTAAAGTCCATGGCCTTGCATACAGGAGCAACTGGCACTCGTCATACCGGCGAAAGCCGGTATCCAGTCTTTTCCTTGCGCTTCGCGCGCTGGATTCCGGCTTGCGCCGGAATGACGCTGCGAAGGCAGGGTATCATTCCTTTGGGTAATCGAGACCCATCTCGCGGTAGCGTTCGGGATCCTCGCCCCAGCGCTCGCGCACCTTCACGAACAGGAAGAGATGGACCGGCGCGTCGATCATCTCGCCGATCTCCTTGCGCGCCGCAATCGAGATCTCCTTGATGGTCGCGCCGGATGCGCCGAGCAGAATCTTGCGCTGACTCTCGCGCATCACATAGATGGTCTGCTCGATGCGGACGCTGCCGTCCTTCAGCTCCTTCCAATCGGCGGTCTCGACGGTGAGGCTGTAGGGAAGCTCGTCGTGGAGCCGCAGGAACAGCTTCTCGCGGGTGATCTCGGCGGCGGCCTGGCGGATCGGCGCGTCGGTGAGCTGATCCTCGGGATAGAGCCACGGGCCTTCTGGCACGGTCTCCGCGAGATAGGATTTGAGGTCGGCGACGCCATCGCCATTGAGCGCCGAGATCATGAAGGTCCGCGCGAAGTCGTGACGCTTGCCGAGCTTATCGGCGAGTACCAAGAGCTCGGGCCGCGCCACGAGGTCGATCTTGTTGAGCACGGCTATGATGGGCCGCTTGATGGTGGGGAGAGTTTCGAACACGGGGTCGAGCCAGGCATCGAGCCCGCGCCCGGTGTGCGCTCGCTCGGCATCGATCACCAGCACCACGAGATCGGCATCCGCAGCGCGGGTCCAGGCCGCTCCCGACATGGCGCGGTCGAGCCGCCGTTTCGGCTGAAAGATGCCAGGCGTGTCGACCAGGATGATCTGGCTCGTGCCCTCAATCGCGATGCCAAGCACCGGCCCACGCGTCGTCTGCGCCTTGTGGGTGACGATGGCGATTTTGGCGCCGACCAGAGCATTGATCAGCGTGGACTTGCCGCTATTCGGCGCGCCGATCAGCGCCACGAAGCCGCATCGCCGATCGCCGCTGCTATTGGCGTCAGTCATGGGTGGGAGCCTGCCACACCCCTTCGCGCAGCAGCATGGCGAGCGCCGCAGCCTGCTCGGCGGCGCGCTTGTTGGCGCCATGGCCGCGTTCAGGTGCCACGCCGTCGATCTGCACCTCGGAGGTGAAGCGCGGGGCGTGATCGGGCCCCTCGCGGGCGATTTCGATGTAGCGCGGCAGCGGCAGGCGCCGTCCTTGCGCCCATTCCTGGAGGACAGACTTCGCGTCGGGGGTGGCGAGGCCGTAGCCGCTCAGCTCTGCGGCCCAGAAGCGGTGGACGATATCGCGCGCCGCCGCATAGCCTCCGTCGATGAAGATGGCGCCGAGCACCGCCTCGCAGGCATTGGCGAGGATCGTCTTCTTGCCGCGGCCGCCGCTCTCGGCCTCGCCGCCGCTCATCAGGATGAGCTTGCCGAGCTCCCAGTCTTGCGCGATTTCGGCGCAGGTCTCGGCGCGCACGAGCTGATTGTAGCGGCGGGCAAGCTCCCCCTCGCTCGCGTCCGGAAGGCTTGCGGTCAGGAGCTCGGCGATGGCGAGCCCGAGGACGCGATCGCCCAAGAATTCGAGCCGCTCATTGTCATCGTTCGGCTTGAGCGAGGGACGTGCGCTCGCATGTGTGAGCGCAAGCTCGATCAGCGTGCGGTCGGTGAAGACATAACCCAATCGTTCGAAGAATTGTGTGAGGGCCGTATCGCGCCGATCGGGCACGGTTCAATGTACCCTTTGCAGAATGCGCGACCAACGGACGTCAGCCGGCCATTTCCATATTTGCCAGAAGCTCGCACCCTCATCGATTGAGAAGAAGATGATCTGGGCGTGGCCGACCAGGTTCTCGAAGGGCACATAGCCAACCTCGGAGAGGAAGCGGCTGTCGGTCGAATTGTCCCGGTTGTCGCCCATCATGAAGAAATGGCCTTCGGGGACTTTGTACACCTCGGTGTTGTCGCCGATGCCCTCATTGACGAGGTCGAGCACGGGGTAGGTCACCCCGTTCGGCAGAGTCTCCATGTAGCGGGCCAATTGCCGCTCGCCGCCCCCAGAATCGCGCATGACGAAATCGTCGACGCGCTCCTTCTTAACCGCTTCGCCGTTGATGTGCAGCACGCCGTGAATCATCTGGATCTCGTCGCCGGGCAGGCCGATCACGCGCTTGATGTAGTCGGTCTCGTTGTCGCGGGGCAGCTTGAACACCACCACGTCGCCACGGTTCGGCTCCTTGGCCCAGATGCGCCCGGAGAACAGGTTGGGCCCGAACGGGAAGGAATAGCGGCTGTAGCCGTAGCTGTATTTCGACACGAACAGATAGTCGCCGACGAGCAGCGTCGGGATCATGGAGCCAGAGGGAATGTTGAAGGGCTGGAACAGGAATATCCGCACCAGGAGCGCAAGGATGAGCGCGTGGATGACCACGCGGATGGTGTCTTTGAACCCGCTCTTGTCTTGCGTCTCTTCGGCCTCAACGCTCATGCGGAAGCTCTCCTCTGCATGCTGATCGATGCGGGGACCCGTCCGCGGCCCCTATAGCCCGTCCCTCATTGGGAGGCAAATGGCTCAATCGCGCACGGGCACGCGAAAGGCCGAGATGATGACGATCGCCTGAGCCATGGGAAAGTCATCGGTGATGGTAAGGTCGATGCGCACGGCGTGCCCCTCAGGGGTGAGTTCGACCAGTGCTTGGAGCGCTCCGCCGGTAAGCTCAAGCGTGGGCCGGCCCGAGGGCAAGTTCACGACGCCCATGTCGCGCCAGAACACCCCCTGGCGAAAGCCAGTGCCCAGGGCCTTGGCGCAGGCCTCCTTGGCGGCAAAGCGCTTGGCGTAGGAGGCGGCGCGGCCGGCGCGGCCGTCGGACTTCCGCCGCTCGATGTCGGTGAACACGCGGGAGATAAACCTGTCGCCATAGCGCTCGATGGTCCTCTCGACCCGCCTGATGTCGATGATGTCGTTGCCCAGGCCGAGGATCATCAACCGCTGACCTCAGATTCCGTGTCGCTATGCCGCAGGATGCCACGGGCGCGATCCATCTTGGCGCGCATGCGACGGACGCTCTCGGCGAGGCCGATAAAAAGGGCCTCGCCGACGAGGAAGTGTCCGATGTTCAGCTCGACGATCTCGAGAATCGCCGCCACGGGTCCGACATTATCATAGTCGAGCCCATGGCCGGCATGCACTTCAAGCCCAGCTAGGGCGGCGCACAGTGCGCCGTCCTGAAGGCGCGTCAGCTCGTGGCGCATGGCGTCAGCCTGGCCGTCGGAAAAGGCTCTGCAATAGGTGCCGGTATGCAGCTCGACCGCATCGGCGCCGACCTCCTGCGCCGCGGAAATTTGTTCCCGGTCGGGATCAACGAACAAAGCAACATGGATGCCGGCGCCTCTCAGCGCCGCGATAAACGGCTTGAGCCTGGCGGCGTTGCCCACGACATCGAGGCCCCCTTCGGTGGTGAGCTCCTGCCGCCGCTCGGGAACGAGGCAGCAATCGTCCGGGCGCCGCAGAAGCGCGATGTCGAGCATCTCGTCGGTGACCGCCATTTCCAGATTGATGGCGCAGCTCAGCGGTTTAACCTCGCGCGCGACCTCCTCGCTCATGGTGTGACGGCGGCGCTCGTAAGACTGCTCGACCGCCTCGTCGTATTTCAGCGCCCTGATGAGTCGTTCGACGTCGTCATCCCTGATATGGCGCCGGTCCTCGCGCAAATGCGCGGTGATGTTATCGGCGCCCGCCTCGATCGCGACCACCGCCGCGCGCAAGGGATCGGGATGGTGCCCTCCCCGCGCATTGCGTAGCGTCGCCACGTGATCGATGTTGATGCCGAGGCGGATGGGGAGCGGTGCGGTCATGGCGCTGCTCCCCTTGGGCCGACGACGGCGCGGCGCTGCCGCAAGTGAAGCTCGCGCCGGCGGCGGTGCTGGTAGGCTTCCACCATCGGCCTCACCAGGAAATAGCAGGCGGTTGCCATGGCAATGCCGACCGGCAGGCAGCCGAGCGACATCGGCTTCAGGATCGGCCACAGATGCTCGAAGGAGGATTGGAAGACACCGTGCGACAGGTCGATGGTCTTTTTCGTCGCCTTGCCGCCGAGCAAGGCATTGCCGACTGCATAGCTCGCGTACCACAGGAAGGGATAGGTCAGCGGATTGCCGAGGAAAGTGCCGAGAACCGAGGCGACGATGCTGCCGCCGATGATCCAGGCGAGCAATGCGGCCATGACCATGTGCGTGCCGATGAAGGGGGTGACCGCGGCAAAGGTGCCGGCGGCGAAGCCGAGCGCGATGGCATGGGGCGTCGCGCTGAGACGCCGCAGGCGATAGACGACGTAGCGGCTCGACCGGCCCCAGCTGCGGCGCGGCCACATATGGATGCGCACACGCTCCAGCAGGCTCTCGGTTTGACGACGCTTGAACAGCATCAATACCTCTTGGGCCCAGTCTCAGCTTGCACGAGCCGCGCCGGGGACGTTCCCTCAATTAGGGTGGGTTTGTCTATTCGTCAGGGGGGTCAAGGCCAGCTGGCGACGAAAGCCGCCCTCCCCTAACCGCTCACCCGCATAGCGGAGGAGACAACGTCCTTGGCGCGCAATCCGGCAAGAATCTCGTTCAAATGCGTGAGGTCCCAGACTTCAAGATCGATGACCATCTCTGCATAGTCCGGAACCTGCTTCATGATCTTGATATTGTCGATATTGCCATCGGCCTCGCCGATCACGGCGGCAACTTGGGCGAGGCTGCCCGGCTCGTTGAGCGCGGTGACGGCGATCTTGGCGGGGAAGCGTTGTGCATTGTCCTCGTCGATGTCCCAGGTCACGTCGATCCAGCGCTCGGGCTCTTCGTCGAACGCCTTCAGCGCCTCGGCATGGATTGGATAGATGGTGATGCCTTGGCCAGGGGTGAGGATGCCGACGATGCGGTCACCGGGGACGGCGCCGTCAGCGGCGAAGCTCACCGGCAGATCGCCGCGCAAGCCCCTGATCGGAATGCTGTTTGCGCCGGCAGGGGGCTCGCGTTCGCTGCTGGCGCTCGAGCCAGGCCAGCGGAATTTCAAGCCCATGACCTTGCCGAGACCGAACCAGCCTTCTTCGGCGCGCTTGACCCTGCGCCGCCGCTTCGGCGCCTCGCTCGGCGCGTCTTCCGGCCAGGCGGCTTTGAGGACGTCGGCCGACGACAGCTCGCCGCGGCCGACGGCGGCA
>NZ_JBOHJB010000067.1:0-16985 GCF_050728395.1 Methyloceanibacter sp. | reverse complement strand
TGGCCTTTTTGAGGATCTCCCGCGTTACGCCAGCGTTGACGACGGCAAAGACGAGGGTTGGGTAACCTATTACCTGATGGTTGCGCCCAACGGCGCGGTTGAACTCACCCGCGCCACGGTCGAGGGTGGTCGCTTCGACAAGTTCATTCAACGCCTCTACCTTTCGGATGGCAGCGATCTGGATGCCGAGCCGAAGCTGTTGGACGAGGAAATCTCGACGGACAATTTCGACCCGCAGGTTGCTCGCAAGTAACCATGGAACTCAAGTTCAATCCGAAGAGGCTCAGCCTCGCCCGACAAAGGCGAAGGCTGACGGGAAAGGGACTCGCATTAGCCGCCAGTATTTCGGCTGTGACGATCTCGCGACTGGAGAATGACGACAACGAGCCAGACGAGGCTACGGTCGCCAAATTGGCATTGTCGCTCAGGTATCCGGTTAGTTTCTTCTATGCCGACGATCCCGAGGAGCTAGACACCACGGCAGTCAGCTTCCGCAGCCTGACCAAAATGAGCGCTAAGGAGCGGGATGCAGCCATAGCAGCGGGACGCTTGGGGTTGGAGGTTAGTGATTGGCTTGAAAGGCAGTTCAACCTACCAGCATCAGATCTGATTGACCTGAGCTATGAGACCAACCCTGAGGCAGCGGCGAAGGCATTGCGGGGTTATTGGGGGCTTGGAGAGCGTCCGATTCCAAACATGCTTGGCCTATTGGAAGTCAAGGGCGTTCGTGTGTTCTCGCTTTCCGAGGCGACAAGAACTGTGGACGCCTTTTCGTTCTGGCGGGACGACCGTCCATTCGTGTTTCTCAACAACTTCAAGACAGCCGAACACAGCATCTATGACTCCGCGCATGAACTCGCCCATCTAGTCATGCATCGGCACGCTGGTTCGCAAACCTCGCGCGCTGCGGAGCGCGAAGCTAATGGCTTTGCCTCAGCATTCTTAATGCCCGCGAATGACGTTCGGTCGCGAATGCCGCGTTTCATCACCGTGGACCTAATCATTAAGGCCAAGTCCCGCTGGCGAGTATCGGCAATGGCGATGGCCTATCGGCTTCACTCATTGGAGCTGATGACGGACTGGCAGTACAAGTCCGCATGTATTGAGCTAGGGCGGCGGGGATTCCGCGCTGGCGAACCAGGAGGGATCGAACGCGAGACTTCTGCGATTTGGCGCAAGGTGCTCGCTCAGCTTTGGAACGAACGCACGACCAAGCATGAGATTGCGGCGACGGTGAACCTTCCGCCCGACGAGCTGGAAGGGCTTATTTGGGGGCTTGCTGGGCCAATGGTTCGCCCGGATAGGGCCGGTAAACCTACTAGTCTACGCATCGTTTAAATTGAACCGTTGTGCTTGACGCTAAGCATAAAAGTTCATATATATGGGGCATGAACAAATTGCCCCTAGAGAAGCGCGTTCAAATCCTCTCCATGCTCTGCGAGGGCAGTTCCATGCGGTCGATTTCCCGCGTGGCCGATGTTTCGATCAACACCGTTTCAAAGTTGTTGGTTGATGCTGGCGAGGCATGCGCAGCCTTCCACAATGAGAAGGTCCGCGCGGTGAAGTCCGAGCGCATTCAGTGCGACGAAATTTGGACCTTCAACTATTGCAAGCAGGCGAACGCGCCCAAGACCAAAAAGCAGACTGATCGGCGTGGCGATGTTTGGACTTGGTCCGCGCTGGATGCCGATAGCAAGCTGATCGTGACGTGGCGCGTAGGGCCGCGCAACAGCGACACGGCCTTTGACTTCATGAGCGACCTAAAGGGACGCTTGGCGAACCGCGTACAGCTTACCAGTGACGGCCTACGCGCTTACATTGACGCAGTCGGCAAGACGTTTGGCGATGACGTGGACTTCGCGCAGCTCGTAAAAATCTATGGCCCCTCCTCCGAAGGGCCGCGCCGCTACAGTCCGCCAGTATGCGTTGGCGCGATCAAGACTGAGATAAACGGTGGTCCCGATCCGAAGCATATCAGCACGTCTTATATCGAGCGTCAGAACCTCACCATGCGAATGAGCATGCGCCGTTTCACTCGCCTGACAAATGCGTTCAGCAAGAAATTCCTGAACCACTGTCACGCGCTCGCACTCTATTTCGTTTGGTACAATTTCTGCCGCCAGCATAAGAGTCTTGGCGGCGTGTCCCCGGCGATGGAAGCGGGATTGTGCGACACGCTTATGAGCATGGAGGACATAGCCGCCCTGATCGAGTTGGCGGCACTGCCTCCGAAGCCCCGAGGCCGCTACCGCACGAAAAAGTTGGGAAATGCGACTAACTTGTAACTTGCCGTTTACCTCCACAATCGCCATATTGGCGCCTCGACTAGGGAGCGGGGGCGAACAAAGCTACCCCAGGAAGCGTTCAGTTAAAGGGCCACCAACATCATGGAGGATGTGATGGTTCGCTATAAGATTGAAGGCTGGGAAGGCCTTCCGTAACAACTACTTGTGAGTCCGTACAACCCCCAGTTATAAAGGTCCGATGGACCAAACGGGGGTCACCCTAACCGTCGGCGGTGTGGCTGCGCTGATAGCCATTTGGGGAGTTGTAACCCAACGGGCCATCGCGCGCAGGCGTGCTACCTTGGACCATATCGCTCGCTGTGAGTCCGACGGCGATCTTATCTACGCCCAAAAGAAATTTGTTGAGCTGGCGACTGCGCCTGGTGGTTTGGGCCCTTGGGCCGAAGTGACTTCTGGCGAAGAAGTACAGTGCATTCGGCTTGTGTTGAACGAGCTAGAGCTTGTCGCTATCGGCATCCAGCGGGGCATTATTGATTACGAACTCTACAAGCGTTGGAAACGGTCAGGCGTAATCCGATCTTGGAATTTTGCCGCGCCATTCATCACCCGCCTTCGCGATAAACTCAAAAATGAGGCTATTTATCAAGAGTTTGAACAGATGGTGTGGTGGATGCGTGGAACTCAGCCACCCCGCCGGCGCAGATGGCTAAGTTATTGGTTCTGAAATTCAAACTGAGACACTACCCAGCGTAGCGCTCCGAGGCTAGAGTTTGGCTATAACGCGACAGTTGCGTTGAAGCGCCGAGTGTTCCCGGGTCTGCCGGAGCGAGCCTCGGCGCTGTTGGTTTCTCCGCCAGGCGCCGCCTTCAAAGCCGGCGCCTATTTCATGCGGCGGCATTGTGCGGCAGCCCTCGCCGTGGCGGGCGCGCGCCCTTCCATGCTAGGTGTCTAGCCCTCGCTTGACGGGGGAATGGACCCGATGCCGAAGATCGCCTCGATCTTGCGCTCCGCCTTGTGCCTCGCCGTCGCGCTGGCCGCCAGTCAAGCGGCTGCGCTTGAATGCGCCGACACGGAAATTTCCGCGCGCGGCCCGACCTTCACTCCGTCGCCGGAGACATCGATGGAAGCCGCCAAGACCGAATGGCTCAAGAAGGCGACCGAGATCTTCAGCGACGCGACGATGGAGACGGCAAAGGATCCCAAGATCATGTGCGCCAGCCAGGGGCTGTACAGCAACTGCACCATCACCGCCGTGCCCTGCGGCACCACGCCCGCTCCCAAAGCAAAGTGACGCGCAGCGCGCCGTCCGCGACAAGGCCTTCACCATTACCGATGAGATCCAAACGGCTCTTCCCGACTGGGAGAGCGTCAAGTACGACTTTGTCCATGGCGACTGGTCGCTGCAGCGCATCGCCGACGCCCATGGCGTTAGCCAAGGCGCGCTCATTCAGCACGCCAAGAAGCATGGCTGGGTGCGGCTCGTCGGCACCAAGCGGCTCCGGCCTGGACCAAGACCACGCGGACCGGGCGAGCCCAAGGCGAAGCGAGCGAGTGTGGAAGACGTTCGCCGCCGCGACATCATCCGCCGGCTGCTTGAAGCGCTCGACAAGAGGCTCATCCATTTGGAGAAGCGTATGGCCCCCGATACAGAGAGCGGCGAGATCCCGCAAAGCGCGGCCGACGCAGAGCGCGATGCGCGGACGTTGAGCGGTCTCGCACGCCTTTACGCGAAGCTCGTCGAGCTCGACGACAGCGCGAGCGCCAAGGGAAAGCCCGATCAAGACAAGAGCGTGATGAAGCCGGAGGCGACCGACGATGCGGACCGACTCCGCCGCCATCTTGCGCTCCGCCTTCACCGACTCAATCAGGCTCGGCACGCTTGAGACCTTTCTTTCCGGCTTGCGCGCGGACGAGCTGACAAGCCTGCATTACGATTTCGAGCTTTGGGCGCGCGACGATCAATTGCCGCCGGCTTTTGCTGGCGGAGGGGGATCGTGGATCACCTGGCTGATGCTCGGCGGCCGCGGCGCCGGCAAGACGCGGGCAGGGGCTGAATGGGTGCGCGCTACTGTGCAGGGCTCCCACGAGGACGCGTCTTCCATGCGCGTGGCACTGGTCGGCGAGACTTTCGCCGATACGCGCGCCGTGATGGTGGAGGGCGTCTCAGGCCTTCTTGCCGTGCATCCTCCGCACGCGAAGCCGCTCTACGAGCCGTCAAAGCGCCAGGTCACTTGGCCGAACGGGGCGATCGCGCAGCTGTTCTCGGCTGACGATCCTGAGTCGTTGCGCGGCCCGCAATTCTCAGCGGCCTGGTGCGACGAGCTGTGCAAATGGCGCCGTCCGGACGAGACCTGGGACATGCTGCAATTTGGCCTGCGCCTGGGGACGCGCCCGCGCCAGGTCGTGACCACGACGCCGCGGCCGACCAAGCTGCTGAAAGCTCTGATCGCCGATCCGCTCACAGCAGTGACGCGCGTCTCCACTTCGGCCAATGAAGCCAATCTCGCGCCGGGCTTTCTCGAGGCGATCGTCGGCCGCTATCGCGGCACCCGGCTCGGGCGGCAGGAGCTCGATGCCGAGCTGCTTGAGGACCGTCCCGACGCATTGTGGCCGCGCGATCTGATCGAGCGGGCCAGGGTGCGGGCTGCGCCAGAGCTTCGGCGCGTCGTAGTGGCGGTCGACCCGCCGGCGTCGAGCGGGGCACATGCCGACGCTTGCGGCATCATCGTTGTCGGACTTGGCGAAGACGGACGGGCCTATGTGCTGGCCGACCGGACGCGCGAGCGGGCGAGCCCTCTTGAATAGGCGCGTGCCGTGGTCCGCGCCTATCGACGCTTCGAGGCGGACCGCATCGTGGCCGAGGTCAATCAGGGCGGCGAGCTGGTCGAGACCGTCATTCGACAGGTCGATGCGAGCGTGCCGGTGCGTTCGGTGCGGGCAATGCGCGGCAAGTGGCTGCGCGCCGAGCCGGTGGCGGCTCTCTACGAGCAAGGCCGCGTCGCTCATGCCGGCACGTTTCCCGAGCTCGAGGACGAGATGAGCGATTTCGGGCCGGACGGATTGTCTGGAGGCGCGAGCCCTGACCGTGTCGATGCGCTCGTCTGGGCGCTCACCGATTTGATGCTGCGCGGGACGCCTGAGCCCCGCATCCGGTGGGTGTAGTAGATTGCTTGGATGGAACGGCACCTTGCTCCCCGCTCCCCCCTTGAGGGGGAGCAGGCTCCGCTCTTGCGGAGCCGAGGGGGGTCAGCAGCGTCTGATTTGATTGAACCCCCCTCCCTATCCCTCCCCCTCAAGGGGGGAGGGGAGAGCGAGCGGCGACGTTGAGCAAATCGGGAAGGTCCTATGCCGACGACACTGCGCGAAAGACTTGCCCGGCTGCTCGGCCTCGAAGGCAAAGCGAGCCGCACGGCGAAGCTGATTGCCTGGACTGCCGGCGGGCAGCCGGTGTGGACACCGCGCGATCTCGCGAGCCTCGCCCGCGAAGGCTTCGCCAAGAACGCCGTGGTCTACCGCTCGGTACGCATGATCGCCGAGGCCGCGGCGAGCGTTCCGCTGTTCCTGTTCGACGGCGAAACCGAAGTCGACGAGCACTCACTGCTTGCGCTGCTCGCCAAGCCGAACCCGGCGCATTGCGCGCCCGATCTGTTCGAGGCCTGGTACGGGCATCTGCTCGTGGCGGGGAACGCGTATCTGGAAGCCGTCTCAGTCAACGGCTCGTTGCGCGAGCTGCATGTGCTTCGCCCCGACCGCATGAAATTGGTGCCGGGGGCAGACGGCTGGCCCGAGGCTTACGACTACACGGTTGGCGGCCAGACCGTGCGCTTCCGCCAGGAGGCCGGTGACGGCGTGCGTCCTATCCTGCATATGGCTTTGTTCCACCCGCTCAACGACCATTACGGCATGAGTCCGCTCGAGGCTGCCGCCGCGGCGATCGACATTCACAATGCGAGCGGAGCGTGGAACAAGGCGCTGCTCGATAATTCCGCCTGCCCCTCCGGCGCGCTCGTCTATAGCGCCAAGGATGGGCAGCTCACCTCCGAGCAGTTCGAGCGGCTGAAGGCCGAGCTCGAAGCAAGCTTTCAAGGCGCGAGGAACGCCGGCAGGCCGCTGCTGCTCGAAGGCGGACTCGACTGGAAGGCCATGGCCTTCTCACCAAAGGACATGGATTTCATCTCGGCGAAGCATGTCGCGGCGCGCGAGGTTGCGCTCGCGCTCGGCGTGCCGCCGATGCTGCTCGGCATTCCCGGCGACAACACCTATTCCAACTACGCGGAGGCCAACCGCAGCTTCTGGCGGCAGACAATCCTGCCGCTAGTGACGCGCACGGCGAAGGCGATTTCGGGCTGGCTTGGCCCAGCCTTCGACGAGGGCGAGAGCCTCGAGCTGCGGCCCGACCTCGACGCCATCGAGGCCTTGAGCACCGAGCGCGAGGCGCTGTGGGAGCGGGTGCGCGTCGCCGACTTTCTTACCATCAACGAGAAGCGCGCCGCCGTCGGCTACGAGCCGGTTGAGGGCGGAGACGAGTTGGTCGCTGCTGCTCCTCCCTAAGAACACCGTCATGCCCGGCCTTGTGCCGGGCATCCAATGGTGAGTCTCGATTGGATTGCCGGGACAAGCCCGGCAATGACGTACTGAAAACAGCTGAGAACAATCATGCTGCAACGCTTCGGCGAGAATCTGCCGGCGCGCGAGGTGAAGTTCGCGCCCTGCGACCTGAAACGGGTCGAGGCCGACGGCACCTTCGCTGGCTATGCGAGTGTCTTCGGCGAGGTCGATCTTGGCCAGGACCTGGTGATGACAGGTGCCTTCCGTGACAGCCTTCGTGCCCGAGGTACGCAAGGGGTCAAGCTTCTGTTTCAGCACGACCCCAACGAGCCGATCGGCGTGTGGCTCGAGCTCTACGAGGACGCCAAGGGCCTGTTCGCGCGCGGGCGGCTGATGCCTGAGGTGGCGCGCGCCCGCGAAGTGTTGAGCCTGATGCGGGCCGGCGCGCTCGACGGGCTCTCCATCGGCTTCCGCACAGTGAAGGGGCGCACCGATCCCAAGAGCGGCGTGCGCCGCCTCGACACAATCGATCTGTGGGAGATCTCCATCGTCACCTTCCCCATGCTGCCCGAAGCGCGGGTGAGCACGGTGAAGCGGCGGGGCATCTTGGATGTCGATAGCGCACGGCTGGCAAGCAAGCTTCGCCGCGGCGCGCGGCTGATGCGCGCGACTTAAGCGAGGGCCGAGGATGGACGCCTTCGCGGCGAGCTGGGAGGTCGGCGCGGGCTGCCGACGCCTGAGCTGGCTCCTGCATGCGAGCGTGGTCGAGGCCAAGCACGCGCAGCTCGCTCACGCCTTCAAGGCTGTCTTCAACCCGAACCAGCCGCGCGTGCCGGCGGGCAATCCCGACGGCGGGCAGTGGGCGGGAGGCGGTGGCGGCACAGCCGCAGGCAGCGATGCAGCGACGGGGGTAATAGCCGGCATTCAGCTCGTCGGCGGGTTTACCGACGATCAATTGGGGCTTACGGTGCAAGGCTTCGTCTCTGGTTATTGCATAGGCTCCATACATCGCATACTGCCCAGCCAATTCCTTGACTCGACAATTGCCGAGGTCATGGCTGCGGCAAAGGAAGGCGATGCCGCCGCGCGGACTTGCTTGAAGCTGCTGCGCCAAGATCGGTTCAGAAAGTAAACTAAAACCATGACGCTCAGCGGCATCAAAGACTTCCTTCCGTTCTTGGAGTTCCTAAGGGACCACAAAATTTGGTTCAGGATCGATTCGTTGCGAGATGACGCCGTCAACGTAGAGATTCACCTTGTCGGGGTGCGTCTTGAGGTCGAGTTCTTCGAAGGCCACATCGAATATAGCTGTTTCACCGGCGATGAGAGGGTACTTGACGACCAGAAGCAGCTGTTCGACCTGATCATCGAACGTGGAACATGACGAGTCTGGCTCCAGTTGGCAAAAAGGTTGGGCAAGTGCTCCTTACCGATTGGGACCCGATCGGCATTTGCGATGTGCCGCAAGCGCACGATGAGTACGATGAGTACGATGAGTACGTACCGCCGATTGCTCGAATGCTTGCTAAGGGCACAACCGCGGTAGAGCTTTCGGACCATTTGCTCAAGATCGAGAGGGATACACTCGGCCTGAAAGGCGATACGGAACGCGCCAGCCGGGTCGCGATGCGCTTGCTGCGCATTCCCTAGGCGAAATACCAACTGCACACACTCGAAACGCAGATGACCGGGGAAGGGCCGGGCATCGCTTCCTTGCACCTTGCGAAGACTGGCCCCCGAGAAAGAGGATGATATGAGCGAACAGCATTTGACCGAAGACATTCATGGCGCAAATTCGCGCGCTCAACACGCGCGCGTGGACCACATCGAGACCAAGGCCGCGAGCGGCTCGAGCGAGGACGTGGCGCTCGCCTTCGACGAATTCATGCGCGCCTTCGAGGCGTTCAAGGCGACCAACGAGGAGCGCATCGGCCAGATCGAGAAGCGCCTTTCCGCCGATGTGCTTACCTCTGAGAAGCTCGACCGCATCAACACTGCGATCGACGAGCACAAGGCCATCGTCGATGAGCTTGCACTGAAGTCGGCGCGGCCGCAGCTCGGCGCCTCGACCTTCCGGTCGACCTCCACGCTTCAGCACAAGGCCGCCTTCGAGGCCTATGTGCGCCACGGCGAAGCCAACGGCCTGCACAGACTCGAGGAGAAGGCTCTGTCGGTTGGCTCAGGCCCTGACGGCGGCTATCTCGTGCCAGCGGAGACCGAGGCCGCCGTGATCCGCGGGGTGAAGAACATCTCGCCGATCAGGGCGATTGCCGGCAACCGCGTGGTGAGCGCCTCCGTCTACAAGAAGCCGTTCGCCATCACCGGGCCCTCGACTGGTTGGGTCGCCGAGACCGCGACCAGGCCTGAGACCAACTCGCCGACGCTTGCCGAGCTCACCTTCCCGACCATGGAGCTTTACGCCATGCCGTCGGCGACGCAGACCCTGCTCGACGATTCGGCGGTGAACATCGATGAATGGCTGGCTGAGGAGGTGCAGATTGCCTTCGCCCAGCAGGAAGGCACGGCCTTCGTCTCCGGCGATGGCACCAACAAGCCGAAGGGCTTCCTTGCCTATACCAAGGTCGCCAACGGCTCGTGGAGCTGGGGCAATATCGGCTATATCGCCACCGGCACCGACGGCGCTTTCGATACGGCCGATCCGAGCGACGATCTCATCGACTTCATCTATGCGCTGAAGTCCGAGTATCGCGCCAACGCCCATTGGGTGATGAACCGGGCGACGCAGGCCACCATCCGCAAGTTCAAGGATGCCGACGGTAATTACATCTGGCAGCCGGCCGAGCGTGCGGATCTTTCGCCGACGCTGATGAACTATCCGGTCACCGAGAGCGAGGACATGCCGAACATCGCGTCGGGAAGCTACTCGATCGCCTTCGGCGATTTCCAGCGCGGCTATCTCGTGGTCGACCGTGCCGGCATCCGCGTGCTGCGCGATCCTTATTCCGCCAAGCCCTACGTGCTGTTCTATACGACCAAGCGCGTCGGCGGCGGCGTGCAGGACTTCGACGCCATCAAGCTTCTGAAATTCGGCACTTCGTAAAGCCTGGCCGGGCCGGCGGCTGCGCCTTAGCGCCCCTCCCACGCGGGCGCGGCCGCCACTTTTTTCGATGCGCTACCACGCTTCGCGCTACTTGAGCGCGAAATGACTTTGCTCAAGGACGATCCATGGCACTGGTGATGACAGCGGCCCCTGCCGCGGAGCCGATCAGCCTGGCCGAGGCCAAGGCGCACTTACGCATCGACGCGAGCGACGAGGATTCGCTGCTCGCATCCTTGATCACCGCAGCGCGGATGTTCGTCGAGCGCACGCTGTCGCTGGCACTGATCACCGAGACCTGGTCGCTCTAGCTCGACGGCTGGCCGCGCAGCGGCTCGATCGCGCTGCCGCTGCACCCCGTGCAGGCGGTAACGGCGGTCAGGGTCTATGACCCCGAGGATACGCCGACCGTGGTGAATAGCGAAACCTACTCCGTCGACGTGCTGTCGGAGCCGGCGCGGCTCGCGCTGTCGGCGGGCGCCGTGCAGCTTTCGCCGGCGCGGCTGCTCAACGCCTTCGAGGTTGCGTTCACCGCTGGCTATGGCGATGACGCCGCCGATGTGCCCACGCCGATCCGCCATGCGCTGAAGCTGCTCGTCGCCCATTGGTTCGAGCACCGCGAGCCTGTGGTCCTCGGTGAGCTACCGCAAGAGGTGCCGGCGACGGTCGCCGGTCTGCTCTTGCCCTATCGGCGGGTGAGGCTGTGACCGAGCTCCGCTCAAGCGACCTTCGCCACCGGTTGACGCTCGAAGAGTTGAGCCGCGTCGCCGATGAAGGCGGGGGCTTTAGCGAAACATGGGTGACGGTCGCCACGCTGTCGGCCGATCTCCAACCCATAAGCGGCAGCGAAACGGTCGAGGCCGACCGGCTGGCCGGCACTGTCACCCACGAAGTGGTGTTGCGCTACCGGGCAGGGGTGGTGCCGGCCATGCGCTTCCGCAAGGGTGCGCGCATCTTCCTGATCATCGCGGTGATCGATGTCGAGGAGCGAAGGCGCTGGCTCAAATGCTGGTGCGAGGAGCGTGAGCTGTGAGGCCTGCCCTGGAGATTCGCGGCCTCGATGCACTGCGAAGGCGTTTCACAGCCCTTGGGACGATGAAGGACCTTGGGCCGGCGCTGCGCGCCGAGGCCGAGGCGGTGGCCGATACCGCGCGCGAAACACTGCGCGAGCGAGATCCCGCGAGCCGGCTGGCGCAGTCCATCAAAATCATCGAGTTGGAGCCGGGAGATCATCCGGCGTTTGCAGTGGGCACCGATGAGCCGGCCGGGTTCTTTCTCGAGTTTGGCACGGCCCGGAGGAGGGCCTTCCCTTGGCTTGTGCCAGCTTGGCACGCTCGTTTACCGGCTGTTAACCATGCCGTCCGAAAGGTAATCGCGGCGGCTTTGAAAGCGTCGGCCAAGGTCTGATCATGGGAGCCTAGAGTTCGCATTGAAGAGGCAGCCCCGCCACCCCATATGGTTAATCGTGGCTTATGGAGACCTGCGATGACGGCAAGTACAGGTTGGTCGCTGCAACGCGGCATCTATCAGGCGCTGGCGAATTCTTCCGAGCTCGGCACTCTCCTCGGCGGCACCCGCATCTATGACGATCCGCCTCAAGCCGCGAGCTATCCCTTCGTCACCCTCGGCCAAAGCCTCGTTCGCGACTGGAGCACGGGCACCGAAGACGGGGCCGAGCACTTGCTGACGCTGCATGTATGGTCGCGTGCCGGCGGCAAGAAGCAGGTGCACGACATCATCGAAGCGATCAAATCGACCCTGCACGACCAGCCTCTGACGCTCGTCGATCACGACCTCGTCAATCTGCGCCACGAATTCTCCGAGGCGCGTCCCGATCCGGATGGCGACACCTATCATGGCATCGTTCGCTACCGCGCGGTGACCGAGCCGGCGCAAGCCGCCGCAGCCTAGTCTCGACTTTCAAGGCAAAAGCCGTTCCCCTGATCTTCGCGCCCATAGGTCGCGGTGCGCGTCTGCTTGCGCTATAGGAGGCTCTCCGAAACGCGAGGGGGGGGGTGACGCTAGCCGATGCCACCTTGGACGACACTGACCGACCTTTTCGAGCGCCTCACCCACCCTGAGGCGCATATGGGAAATTTGCGCGAGGAGGAGTTGCGGCTGGCCGCAGCGGCCTTGCTCGTCCATGCCACGGCCATCGACGGGGAGGTTGCCCCCGAGGAGCGCCGCAAGCTCAAGGCCCTGTTGCAAACGCATTTCGGGCTCGGCGACGATGAAACGCGCCGGCTCATTCGCGAGGCAGAGGTCCGCGAGCAAGACGCCGTCGATCTCTACCGGTTCACCAGCGTCCTTTGCGCCCAGCTCGACCAGGACGGCCGCAAGCAGATCATCGAGATGCTGTGGGAAATCGCCATGGCTGACCGCGTGGTGCACGAGTTCGAGTCGAACCTCGTCTGGCGGGTGGCTGAGCTGCTCGGGGTCTCGGCCCGCGATCGCGTGCTGTTGAGGAAGACGGTCGCGAGCCGGCTTGGCTTGGAGGCTGAGAGCTAGCGGCCACATTGGCCGGGACCACCCAGCCAATCGGTCACCAAGGGGCGGCGTTCCGGCCGCCCTTTTTATTTGCCTGCACTTCCGAACGAGAGGATCTCGCATGACGGCGCAGAAGGGTAAGGACCTGCTGCTCAAGGTCGACGCCGATGGGGCAGGAAGCTTCGTGACGGTTGCCGGCTTGCGGGCGCGCACGCTTGCCTTCAACGCGGCAACCGTGGACGTGACCGACACCGAGTCGGTCGGGCGCTGGCGCGAGCTTCTGGACGGCGCCGGGGTGAAGACCGCGCGCATCACCGGCAGCGGCATCTTCAAGGATGCAAGCACCGACGAGACGGTGCGCCAATATTTCTTCAACGGCACGGTGCGGAACTGGCGGGTGATCGTGCCTGAGCTCGGCACGGTCGAGGGACCGTTCCAGATCGCGAGCCTCGAATATTCGGGCCAGCATGACGGCGAGATCAGCTTCGACATGGGGCTCGAATCGGCAGGCGCGCTCGACTTTACCGCTGCAGCGTAACGGGAGGGGACCATGGTCAATCGGCATCGCGGTGAGATCGAGGCAATCCTCGACGGCAAGAGCTATCGTCTCTGCCTCACACTTGGTGCGCTCGCCGAGCTCGAGCACGAATTTGGCGAGGACGACATGCTCGCCGTGGCCGAGCGCTTCGAGGCGGGACGCATCGCGGCAAAGGACGCGATCCGCATGATCGGGGCGGGCCTGCGCGGTGCGGGCTACGATCTCGATGACGTCGCGGTGGCGGCGATGAAGAGCGAAGGCGGCGCTGCCGGCTTCGTCGACATCGTGGCGCGGCTGCTCGCCGCTACCTTCACGGCGCTGAGACCAGGGGAGGGGACGCACCCTTTGCAGGAGCGCGCGGAGGTGAGGTGAAGCGCGGGGACGAACGGCGTTCGCCAGATCCATTTCCTTGGGACGCGGCGATGACCGCCGGCCTCGGGATGTTGCGGCTTGCGCCCGACGCCTTCTGGTCAATGACGACGCGCGAGCTCGATGCGGCGCTGCGCGGAGCCTTTGGGCTTGTCGCGATACAGCCGGCGATGACACGGTCCGATCTGACGGCGCTGATGGCGGCTTTTCCCGATACCGCCGATACGTGAGGACAAACGGATGGTCGAGCGTATCGATGGAATCAATGTCGGGATCGGCGCCGATGCGGCTCCCTTGCGTAAGGAGCTCACCGAGGCGAGCAGGCTCGGCAGCCGATTCGCCAGCGACCTGACCCGCGCCTTCGAGGACGCTGCGCTCAAGGGACGCTCGCTTGCCGACGTGTTGCGATCGCTTGCGCTCTCGCTCTCGTCCCATGCGCTCGAAGCCGCGCTTGCGCCAATCACGAGCGTGCTCGGCAAGAGCGTCGCTGGGCTGTTCGGCAGCGCGCTGACGGTGCCGTTCGCGAGCGGCGGGGTGATCGCCTCGCCGGTCGCCTTTCCCCTTGGCGGAACCGGACGCATGGGCATCGCCGGCGAGGCTGGGCCGGAGGCCATCCTGCCGCTGTCGCGAGGCGCGGATGGCAGGCTTGGCGTCAAGGCTGGGGGGCACGGCGGTTCGGTCCACATCACCTTCAACGTCACCAGTCCCGACGCCGACAGCTTCCGCCGGTCGGAAGGGCAAATCGCGGCGATGCTCAATCGGGCAGTGACGCGCGGGCAACGGAATTTGTGAACGTGAGAGTTTATTCTGCTCCCCCCTTGTGGGGGAGCACGCGCGCCCTCGGCGCGCGGAGGGGGGTAGGGGCGAGTCAATTTGATTAACCCCCCTCCCTATCCCTCCCCCTCAAGGGGGGAGGGGAGAACGAGCGTCGAGGTCCGAACCAATGGCATTTCATGAGGTGCGCTTTCCGGCGGGGATCTCGCTCGGCGCCACGGGCGGGCCTGAGCGGCGGACAGAGATCGTCGTGCTCGGCTCAGGTGCCGAGGAACGCAACAGCC
Organism: Methyloceanibacter sp.; assembly: GCF_050728395.1. Classification (GTDB taxonomy): domain Bacteria; phylum Pseudomonadota; class Alphaproteobacteria; order Rhizobiales; family Methyloligellaceae; genus Methyloceanibacter. The sequence continues at coordinate 2,681 of NZ_JBOHJB010000067.1, read as the reverse complement.
GCTGGGCCGATTCCAAGCGGAGCTACAACGCCGGCTACGGCATCAAGCGCGTCGACGACCTCCATGCCGTGATCGAATTTTTCGAGGAGCGGCGGGGAAGGCTGCATGGATTTCGCTGGAAGGATTGGTCCGACTACAAATCCTGTCCGCCGAGTGTGAGCACGACGGCGCTCGACCAGGCGATCGGCACCGGCAATGGCGTCAACGCCACCTTCCAGCTTGCCAAGACTTACGGATCGGCCTTCAACCCGTGGGCCAGGGAGATCAAGAAGCCGGTCGCCGGCAGCGTTCGCGTGGCGGTGGCCGGCGTGGAAAAGACGGCAGGCACGCATTTCAATGTCGATCATGCCACCGGCGTGGTCACCTTTACCGGGGGCAACATCCCGACCATGGGACAGGCGGTCACCGCGGGCTTCGAGTTCGACGTGCCGGTGCGCTTCGACACCGACAGGCTGGAAGTCAATTTGAGCCTGATCGAGGCCGGCAGCATCCCGGACATTCCCATCGTGGAGATCAGGCTGTGACAGTCGCACGGCGTTTCCAGTCCCCTCCCCCCTTGTGGGGGAGGGATAGGGAGGGGGGTGTTCGGTATTGCCTGCAGATGAAGCTGACCCCCCTCCTCCGCGCAGAGCGCGGCGTGCTCCCCCTCAAGGGGGGAGCGGAAAGAAGGGGGTCTGCATGAGGGTGTTGCCTGCCGGGCTGCAGAGCCATCTCGACTCCGGCGCCACCACGCTCTGCTGGTGCTGGCGCATCACGCGGAACGACGGGGTGACCTTCGGCTTCACCGATCACGACCGCGACCTTGAGTTCGACGGCACGAGCTTCGAGGCGGCGAGCGGCTTCACCGGCACCGAGATCGCCGGGGCCGTCGGGCTCAATGTGGACACGCTCGACGTGGAGAGCGCGATCACCTCCGACCGGCTGAGCGAGAACGATCTTGTCGCTGGGCTGTTCGACAACGCGCTGATCGAAATTTTCCGCGTCAACTGGCAGGACACCGGTCAGCGCGTGTTGATGCGCTACGGCAATCTCGGCGAGGTCTCGCGCGGGGCCACGCATTTCAAGGCCGAGGTGAGGGGGCTGGCCCATGAGCTGCAGCAGCCGAAGGGGCGCGTCATCCAGTTCGCCTGTGATGCGGACCTTGGCGATCAGCGCTGCACCGTCGATCTCGATCTGCCGGCCTTCAAAGGGACCGGTGCGGTGATGGCTGTCGCCGATCAGCGGACCTTCACTGTCTCTGGCCTTGGTTCTTTCGCCGAGGACTGGTTCACGCGCGGGCTCATGACCTGGACCAGCGGCGCCAATGCCGCCCGCAAGGCCGAGGCCAAGCTGCACTCAAAGCGCGCCGGCGTGGTGACGCTCGAGCTGTGGCAGGCGATGGCCGAGGAGGTGGAGGCCGGCGACGCATTCACTGTTACCGCAGGCTGCGACAAGCACTTCAAGACCTGCAAGGCGAAGTTCGACAACAGCGTGAACTTCCGCGGCTTCCCTCATGTGCCGGGCATCGACTTCGCGCTCGCGGTGCCCGACCGCGGCGGCAAGAATGACGGGGGGCGTATGAATTAGCAGCTATTGCTTGGCCGGCACAGGAAAACTGCGGATCTCGGCGGCGACGTCCGGATGGCTCGCGGCTAGCGCATCGGCGTTGCCGAGCTCGACATCTTCCGACGGAACGACACCAGGCCATTCGGTGCTGGCGCCGAGGAACCAGCGGCGCGTTCCTACGATGCGAGCCGTGTGGAACGTGCTGCCCGGAATGAAGAGCTGCACGCGCTGACCGGCGCGGAGGTCAGCGCCGACCACGGCGAAAGTGTGGGTGCCGTCCTCATGCAGCATCAGCACCTCGATCGGGTCGCCGAGATAGTGGTGATAGAGCTGGTTGTTCTTGATACGGTGCAGCTTCACCGGCGCTGCCGGCGACATCATGAAGTAGAGGGCCGAGCCTAGCGGCCGTCCGTCGGCGAAGGGCGCGGGCAACCCGCCGGGTGCGATCGACAGTTTGCTGAGGTAAGTCTCGCGCACGTAGCCGCAGGTTGCGTTCGGCTCAAGCTTGAGCAGGCTGCGGATCTCGTCGGCACTCAGATCGTCAGCCATTCTACTCACCGGACGTGATGCACGGGATGCCGCGGGGTCGCGGCACCATGAGTCCTGCATCTCCTAGCCGCCAAGGCAAGCACAGTCTCATGACCACGCGCGAGCAGATTGTTGCCGCGGCCCGCGGCTGGATCGGCACACCCTATCACCACCAGGCGAGCGTGAAGGGTGCTGGGTGCGATTGCCTCGGGCTGATCCGGGGGCTATGGCGCGAGCTGCTCGGCGAGGAGCCTGAGGCGATGCCAGCCTATACGCGCGATTGGGGCGACGTGACGGGGTCTGAGCCATTGCTCGCCGCGGCGCGCAGGAACCTCACACCGATTGCGCCCGGCCTCGCGCGACCCGGCGACATTCTCGTGTTCCGCATGCAGGCCGGCGTGGCGAAGCATGCTGGGGTGATAACCGACGTGGGGCACTTTATCCATGCGGTCGAGGAGCTCGGCGTGGTTGAGGTCGCGCTGACGCGCTGGTGGCGGCGGCGCATCGAGGCAGCCTTCAGCTTTCCGGGGGTGAGATGATGGCGGTGGCCGTTCGTCCAACCTTATCCCTCCCCTTGATGGGGAGGGTGGACGCCGGTGCTTTGGCAC
>NZ_JBOHJB010000066.1:0-17706 GCF_050728395.1 Methyloceanibacter sp. | reverse complement strand
GAGCGCCGCGAGGAACGCGTATTTGGAGTTGGAGGCCCAGCCGGCCATGATCACGCCGTAGACCTGCAAGGACGAGATGGCGAAGATGTAGAGAATGCCGACATTGATGTCGGCGACGGCCCAGCCGTCGGCAACGGGAATGACCGCCCAGGCGGAGAGTGCGAGCCCTGCAGTGACGATGGGGGCGAGCAGGAAGATGCCCTTGTTGGCGCCGGCCGGGACGATCGGCTCCTTGAACACGAATTTCAGCAGATCGGCGAAGGATTGCAGCAGGCCGAAGGGCCCGACCACATTCGGCCCGCGCCGCATCTGCACCGCCGCCCACACTTTGCGGTCGGCGTAGAGCAGGAAGGCGACGACGATCAGCAGGGTGACGAGCAGAAGCAGGCTCTGCCCGACGATGAGGGCGATGGGCAGGCCATAGCTTGACCAGAACTCAGCCATGGGTGCCGGTCGCTCCTTCTGCGCCAGCTTCATGCATCGCGCTCAAGCTCGCCATGATCGCGGACGCCCGCGCGATCGGGTTGGTGAGATAGAAGTCGGTGACGGCCTCGCCGAAGCGATCTCTGCTGATCTTGCCGCTTTCTTGGGCCGCGAGCCTGCCGATGGCGGCGCTGTCGGCCGGAGTGACTTGGTCGAGCAAGGCAAGATGCGGACAGGCTGCGAAGAGTTTGGCGCGGAGCTCGGCGACGGAGTTGAACGGCAAAGTCTGGCCGAGCGCCCCGGACAGAGCCCGGACGATCTTCCAGTCCTCGCGCGCTTCGCCTGGCGGGAAGACGGCGCGCGCCGTCATCTGCGGGCGGCCTTCGGTGTTGACGTAGATCGCGTCCTTCTCTGTGTAGGCGGCGCCTGGAAGGATGACATCGGCGCGATGGGCGCCGCGGTCGCCGTGGCTGCCCTGATAGATGACGAAGGCCTTGCCCAGCCGGCTCATGTCGATCTCGTCGGCGCCGAGCAGATAGACGACATCGACCTCGCCCCTCTCCGCGCCTTCGAGGATGGCTTCGACGTCCCTCCCCCCTTCGCCTGGCACGAGGCCGAGGTCGAGGCCGGCGACTCTCGCTGCTGCTGTGTGCAGCACGCTGAACCCATTCCAGCCGAGATCGGGCTTCACGGCACCCATCGCCATCGCAGCCTTGGCGGCGAGCGCCAGAACGGCGGCGCCATCGGCGCGCGCGAGCGCTGCCTGGCCGACGATCACGAGTGGGCGCTCAGCGCCCTTCATCTTTTCCAAGAACGGGTGCGAACCGCCTGCAAGCTTCGCCAAGGTCTCAGGCCCAGCGCCGAGATGCTCATAGCCGTAAGTGAGGTCGGCTTGCGAACCGATCAGGCCGATGGGGAGATGGCCTTGCGTCTGGCGGAAGCGCTTGAGAATGCGGGAATTGAGCACCGGCGCCTCGAGGCGCGGATTGGTGCCGACGAGGAGAACGGCGTCGGCCTGCTCGATGCCTTCGACCGTGGCGTTGAACAGATAGGTGGCGCGGCCGAGCGCAGGATCGAGCTTTGCCCCGTCCTGGCGGCAATCGATATTGGGCGAGCCGAGTTGCCCGGCGAGAGCCTTCAGCGCGAACATCTCCTCTGCCGCGGCAAGATCGCCGGCTATCGCCGCAAAACGCTTACCGTCGATGCCGCGCAGCTTCTCGGCGACGGCGTGGAAAGCCTCGTCCCAGGTGACCGGCTCGAGCTTCCCGTTGCGCCTGAGGTAAGGCCGGTCGAGACGCTGCACGCGCAAGCCGTCCCAGACGTGGCGCGTCTTGTCGGATATCCACTCCTCGTTGATGGCGTCGTTCACCCGCGGCAGAAAGCGCAGCACCTCGCGGCCCCGACTGTCGACGCGGATGTTTGCCCCGAGCGCGTCCATGACATCGATCGATTGGGTCTTGGTCAGCTCCCAGGGCCTGGCGACGAAGGCATAGGGCTTCGAGGTCAGCGCCCCCACCGGGCAAAGGTCGACCACATTGCCGGAAAGCTCCGACATCATGCCGTGCTCGAGATAGGTGGTGATCTCCATGTCTTCGCCGCGGCCGATGGCGCCAAGCTCTTCCACGCCCGCGACCTCGGTCATGAAGCGGATGCAGCGCGTGCAGTGGATGCAGCGGGTCATGTAGGTGTCGATCAGCGGCCCTAGATATTTGTCCTCGACGGCACGCTTGTTGTCGGCGAAACGGCCGGCGTCGAAGCCATAGGCCATGGTCTGGTCTTGCAGGTCGCATTCGCCGCCCTGGTCGCAAATCGGGCAGTCGAGCGGATGATTGATCAGCAGAAACTCGAGCACGCCCTCGCGTGCCTTCTTCACCGTCTCCGAGCCGGTGATGATGGTCGGCGGCGTGCCGTCGCGGCCGGGCCGGAGATCGTTGACGCTCATGGCGCAGGAAGCCACGGGCTTCGGCATGCCGGCGACCTCGACCAGGCACATGCGGCAATTACCGGCGATCGACAGGCGCTCGTGATAGCAGAAACGCGGGATCTCGATGCCGGCGAGCCCGCAGGCCTGGATCAGGGTGATGCCGTTCGGCACCTCGTGCTCTTTGCCGTCGATGATGAGCTTAGGCACGCTTGCTTGCCTTCCTTTGCGGCGCGTCGATCCTGGCGACTTTCGGTGGCCCCGGCGGTGTGTGGCGAGGGTCGTTCAGCGCTTCGTAGAGGAACTCCCGAAACCTCGGTCCGTATTGTTCGAGGTAGCCGGAGTTCCGATAGTAGGACGACATCAAATAGTCGCGATGCGGCTTGAGCTGAATACGCGCGGCGGCGTCCCATTCCTTCGTCGGCGAAACCTCCAGGATCTCCTCGCTGGCGTTGAGGATGGTGTCGACATAGAGCTCGTATTTCTGGAACAGCTCGATGCTGCCGTCGATGGTGCGCCCCTCGTAGTCGAATTGCGCAAGCTTCAGCGCCGGATCGGAAAGCTTCGGGTTGTCAAAAGCGAGTCGAAGCGTCTCTCGCCACAATTCGTTGGCATTGGCCCGGCTCTCGGCTCTCTTGTTCTCCGCGATCTGCAGATGGGCATAGATCAGCGCGGCGATGGCGGCCGCTGCCATCACCAGATTGGCGAGCGTCACGGCGTTATCCCAGAACCAGATCATGGGTCGCTACTCTGCCGCCACGGGGACTGAAGGCGCGAGCGGCTTCGTCGCCTGCGCGTCGATGCGCTCCTCGATGACGTGGCGGAAATGGCGGATCAGGCCTTGCACCGGCCACGCCGCGGCATCGCCGAGGGCGCATATGGTGTGACCTTCGACCTGATAGCTCACTTTGAGGAGCATATCGATTTCGCTTTTCTCGGCTTGCCCCTTGGCCATGCGCTCGAGCACCCGCCACATCCAGCCGGTGCCCTCGCGGCAGGGCGTGCACTGCCCGCAAGATTCATGCTTGTAGAAGTATGACAGTCTTGCGATGGCGCGGATCATGTCGGTTGATTTGTCCATGACGATCACGGCTGCCGTGCCGAGCCCGCTCTTCAAATCGCGGAGCGAATCGAAATCCATGGGCAGGTTGTCGCACTGGCTTGCCGGGATGCATGGCACCGATGAGCCGCCGGGGATCACGGCAAGCAGATTGTCCCAGCCGCCGCGCACGCCGCCGGCATGGCGGTCGATCAGCTCGCGCAATTCCACGCCCATCTCCTCCTCGACATTGCAGGGGGTGTTCACGTGGCCTGACAGGCAGAACAGCTTGGTGCCGGTGTTGTTGGGCTTGCCGAGCGCCGCAAACCAGGTCGCGCCACGGCGGAGGATGTCGGGCACCACCGCGATCGACTCGACGTTGTTGACCGTGGTCGGCGCGCCGTAAAGGCCGACATTGGCGGGAAATGGCGGCTTCAGCCGCGGCATGCCTTTCTTGCCCTCGAGACTTTCGAGCAGCGCCGTCTCCTCGCCGCAGATATAGGCGCCTGCCCCGTGATGCAGATAAAGATCGAAGTCCCAGCCGTTGACGTTGTTCTGGCCGATCAGCTTCGCGTCGTAGGCCTCGTCGATCGCCGCCTGTAGCACCTCGCGTTCGCGGATGAACTCGCCGCGAATGTAGATGTAGGAGGCATGCGCGCGCATGGCGAAGGACGCGAGCAGCGCGCCTTCGACCAAGAGATGCGGGTCGTAGCGCATGATGTCCCGGTCCTTGCAGGTGCCGGGCTCGGACTCATCGGCGTTGATCACGAGATAGCTCGGGCGGCCGTCGGACTGCTTCGGCATGAACGACCATTTGAGGCCGGTGGGGAAGCCGGCGCCGCCACGGCCTCTGAGACCTGAGGCCTTCACCTCCTCGATGATGGCCTCGTGGCCCTTCTCGATCATGGCCTTGGTGCCGTCCCAGGCACCGCGGGCGCGTGCCGCCTTGAGCCGCCAGTCATGGAAGCCGTAGAGATTCTTGAAGATGCGGTCGGAGTCTTTCAGCATCACTTTCGTCTCAGGCCGGAACTGTCACCAAGGGGAGGCTTCGGTACGGCCGCCTCGCGGGCGCTTGCCGCAGCGCCAGGATTTTTTGCCTCGTCGTCGGCCAGAGCGAGCTCGCCCTCGTCTGCGCGAGAGTCGCCCGCCGGCGCCTCGGCATAAAGTCCTTGCGCGATGAGTGTCGTTGGTCCGCCCGCAGGCTCGGAGGAGTGCCGGCCATCCTGCGGGCCGGGCTTCACTTTGCGCCCCTCGCGCAACTTCAGCAGGATCTGCTCGAAACTCTCCGGCGTCAGGTCCTCGTAATAGTCCTTGTTGATCTGCACCATCGGCGCATTGACGCAAGCACCGAGGCATTCGACCTCGGTCCAGGAGAAAAGCCCGTCCTTGGTGACGTGACCTGGCTCGCCGATCAGCTTGCGGCAGGTATCTTTCAGCGCGTCGGCGCCGCGCAGCCAGCAGGGCGTGGTGTGGCAGAGCTGCACGTAGTAGCGGCCGACCGGCGCGAGATTGAACATGGTGTAGAAGGTGGCGATCTCGTAAACGCGGATATAGGCCATGTCGAGCAGGTCGGCGATATAGCGGAGCGCCGGCTCGGGCAGCCAGCCGCCGCATTGCTCCTGCGCCCGCCACATCAGCGGCAGCACCGCCGAGGCCTCACGCCCTTGCGGATATTTCTTGAGCTGGTCCTTCGCCCAATCGAGGTTCTCAGGCGTAAAGGCGAAGGCTTCTGGCTGCTCGGCGGCGAGACGGCGGACGCTCATAGGCTCGTTTCTTCTTTTGGTAGGTGTATCAGGCGCAAGAGCGTGACAGACGCCTCCTAGCGGTACACGGTACAGGACGCGATATCGGTCAGGTCCTTCTTGTTCACATAGGCCTTGAGCGTGTAATAGCAAACCGCAATCGCGGTTTCTTTTTGCAGAGTCAGAAGGACGGCATCGGGGGACACCTCGCCGACGTGGCGGGTGACCGCATCGGCCGGAATGAACACTGTGGTCCTGATCAGAAAGCCTTGGGCGAGGATGTCTTTCATCTTCACCGCCGACTGGATCCCTCCGGCTGCAGGTGGCGCTTCCTCAGCCTTCGCGTCGGGTGGCGGCGCTTCCTCAGTCTTCGCATCTGGCGGCCGGGCTTCTTCGGGCTTCACGTCCGGCGGGGGAGCTTCTTCGGGCTTGCTTTCTCCCTTGGATTTGTCGGCGTTCTTCGGCTCGGAGGCTTCCGGGGCCACTCCCTTTTCCGGCGGAGCGCTGTCTTTGTCGGCTGGAGCGGCAGCGAGCGGCAGGGCGAAAAACAGCAAGAGGGTGAATGCGCAAGCAGCGCTCCAGGTCAGCAACCCATTGATAAATCTGCTCATATCACCCCTCCTCCGATCTCCTGACCACGCCTAGCGATCGACTTCGCCGAACACGATATCGATCGATCCTAACACTGCCGAGACATCGGCCAGCATATGGCCTCGGCACAGGAAATCCATCGCCTGCAAATGCGCGAAACCGGGCGCCCTGATCTTGCAGCGATAGGGGCGGTTCGTTCCGTCCGACACGAGATAGACGCCGAACTCGCCCTTCGGCGCCTCGACCGCGGCGTATACCTCTCCGGCCGGAACGTGATAGCCCTCGGTGTAGAGCTTGAAGTGATGGATCAGCGCTTCCATCGAGCTTTTCATCACGGCGCGCTTCGGCGGCACCATCTTGTGGTTCTCCACCGTCACCGGCCCAAGCTCGGTGGTCAGAAGCTCGCAACATTGCTTCATGATGCGCACCGACTGGCGCATCTCCTCCATGCGCACGAGGTAACGGTCGTAGCAGTCGCCGTTCTTGCCGATGGGGATGTCGAACTTGAGTTCCGAATAGCACTCGTAGGGCTGGCTCTTGCGCAAATCCCAGCGGGCGCCCGATCCGCGCACCATGACGCCGGAAAAGCCGTGCGCCCAGGCGTCTTCGAGCTTCACCACGCCGATATCGACGTTGCGCTGCTTGAAGATGCGGTTGTCGGTGAGCAGACCCTCGATGTCGTCGCAGACTTTAAGGAAGGGATCGCAGAAGGCGTAGATGTCGGCGACGAGCTCGGGCGGCAGGTCCTGATGCACCCCGCCGGGGCGTATATAGGCGGCATGCATGCGGCTGCCGCTTGCCCGCTCGTAGAACACCATCAGTTTCTCGCGCTCCTCGAAGCCCCAAAGCGGCGGCGTGAGCGCGCCGACGTCCAGAGCTTGCGTCGTGACGTTGAGGAGGTGGGAGAGGAGCCGGCCGATCTCGGAGTAGAGCACGCGGATCAGCTGGGCGCGCTTCGGCACCGTGACGCCGACGAGCTTCTCCACCGCAAGCGCGTATGCGTGCTCCTGGTTCATGGGCGCCACGTAGTCGAGGCGGTCGAAATAGGGCAGCGCCTGGAGATAGGTCTTGTGCTCGATGAGCTTCTCAGTGCCGCGGTGGAGCAGCCCGATATGCGGATCGACGCGTTCTACGATCTCGCCGTCGAGCTCGAGCACGAGGCGCAGCACGCCGTGCGCGGCAGGATGCTGCGGCCCGAAATTGATGGTGAACTTGCGGTCGTCACCCTCCCGCCGGCCGCTCTCGGCTTCAGCATCGCGAATGTCGCTCTTCGTTGAGTCGGACGGGATCATCGCGACCTCGCCGCTTGTTCTCCCCTCCCCCCTTGTGGGGGAGGGATAGGGAGGGGGGTATGGATTAAGGCGACGCTGCACACCCCCCTCCGTTCGCGCGAAGAGGCGCGAACGTGCTCCCCCACAAGGGGGGAGCGGGGAGCGAGATGCTGCTCTCGTACCATCATGCGTCAACCTTGGGTGAAGCCCTGGCGGCCTTGGCGGCGACGGATGTGTTGAACCGGTCCCAGGCGACGATGAACCGCTCATGGGTGCCCGATCCGATCTCGTCGACGCCGTCATGGGCCCTGACGTTGAACTTGGCGCGCGGCCCCCTTACCTCGATGCACTCGGCTTCGACGGTGACCGCGAAACCGACCGGGGTGGCAGCCTTGTGCGCTACGTCGATATGGACGCCGAGACTCCCCTCGCCGGCGTCGAGGTGAGGCGCGAGCAACTGCACGCAGGTCCATTCCATGAGTCCGACCATGAAGCCGGTGGCGAACACCTCCGGCATGGCGGCGAGCTCGGGCGACTCTTCATAAAGATGCGGCACCGTCTTCCGAATCGGAACCGTGTAGGAGAAGGAATGCTTGAGCCCCGCCTTTAACGTCGGCTTCATGGCTTGGCATCCTTGTCGGCACGCGGAGGCGCCTCGCCTGCCTTTTCGTCACCCGGAATGGCAGTATCCATCCCCTCCCACGGGCTCAGGAAATCGAAGCTGCGGAACTCCTGCATCAACTTCACCGGCTCGTACACCACGCGCTTCAATTCATCGTCGTAGCGAAGCTCAACAAAGCCGGTGAGCGGAAAGTCCTTGCGCAATGGATGTCCCTCGAAACCGTAATCGGTGAGCAGGCGGCGCAGGTCGGGGTGGCCGGAGAACAGGATGCCGTAGAGGTCGTAGGCTTCGCGCTCGAACCAGTTCGCCGCCGGGAAGACCGTGACCGCGCTCGGCACGGCCGTCGCCTCGTCGGTCTTCACCCGGACGCGGATGCGGTGGTTATGCCAGGGGCTCAAGAGATGATAGACCACGTCGAAGCGGCGCTCGCGCTCAGGGTAGTCGACGCCGCAAATGTCGATCAGGCAACCGAAGCGGCAATTCGCATCGTCGCGGAGAAACTCAAGGACGGAGAGAAGCTGCTCGCGGTCGATCTCGATGCTGATCTCGCCAAGGGCCAATTGCCGGGACAGAACCGCAGGGCCGAGGCGATCCGCGAGATAAGCGCCGAGCTCGTTAAGGGCGTCGTCCATCAATCATCCAGGACAAGGAAAGCCTCAGCGTTCGATCGTGCCGGTCCGCCGGATCTTCTTCTGCAGGAGCAGCACACCGTAAACGAGCGCTTCGGCGCTTGGCGGGCAGCCGGGCACGTAGATATCCACGGGCACGATGCGGTCGCAGCCGCGCACCACGGAATAGGAATAGTGATAATAGCCGCCGCCATTGGCGCAGGAGCCCATGGAGATGACGTAGCGGGGCTCAGGCATCTGGTCGTAGACCTTGCGCAGGGCCGGCGCCATCTTGTTGCACAACGTGCCGGCGACGATCATCACGTCTGACTGCCGCGGGCTGCCGCGCGGTGCAAAGCCGAAGCGCTCGAGGTCGTAGCGCGGCATCGAGGCCTGCATCATCTCCACGGCGCAACAGGCAAGGCCGAAGGTCATCCACATGAGCGACCCGGTGCGGGCCCAGTTGACCAGCTCGTCGGCGGTGGTGAGGAGGAAGCCCTTGTCGGCGAGCGCATCGGAAAAGTCGCCAAATCGTCCTTGCGCCGGCGTGATGAGGCCGGAGCCCCTGCCCTCCTTGGGCTGCTCAAAATTGATCTCGGGGCCTAATCCCATTCGAGCGCGCCTTTCCGCCACTCATAGATGAAGCCGACGGTGAGGATGGCGAGAAACACCATCATCGACCAGAAGCCCAACACGCCAACATCCCCGAAGGCCACTGCCCAGGGGAAAAGAAACGCAACCTCCAAATCGAAAATAATGAACAAAAGCGACACCAGGTAGAAGCGCACGTCGAATTTCATGCGCGCGTCGTCGAAGGCATCGAAACCGCATTCATAGGCCGACACCTTCTCAGGGTCTGGCTTGCTGGGCGCGATGATGAAGGGAGCGACGAGCAGCGCCGCGCTGATCACAAAGGCGATGCCGATGAAAATGACGAGCGGCAGATAGGCTTGTAGGAGCTGGCTCATGGCTTCTGCGCCTCACGCTGACGATTGATATGAAACGGCGTTCCCGGATGTCAGCGGCGGCTTATTTGGAAATAATGACTGAGGCTTACCGCAGCAAGGTGACCGTGGCAAGAAAGGCCCCCGCAAAAGCCTGGAAAATAGGCGCTTTGCCGCGGTTTTGCAGTGCAATTTGCCGTGGGACCGACCGGGGGCTCAAAGGGACGTAACGAGCCCATGTCGGCCTCATGCATGGGGCACCTTCGATTGGACGCCGGAAAGGAGCCCAGAGTCGCTTCAAGACGGCTACCGCCGAGCATCTTGTCTCACTTGTGCACGAGTGAATTCAGTCACGACGCCACAGGCGTCCTGCTGCAGATAAGGCGCCGATGCGGACCAGAAGCGATACTCGAGTACACACGCAATGCCTTTGATACCTAAGCGCAGGCGGGCTAGCCCCTTGTAGCTCGAACGGCCGCGTATCCTCACTTGACGCTCCACCGGGATCGAGATGGTCGGTACGGCAAGGCAGCCGATCATTGCCGGCAGCACTGGACGCCGGGTTGGAAACTCAAGAAGTGCTTGGACAAGAGGACGTTCGATGAGGACGAACATTCCGGCATCGAGCGGCAAGCCCGTGATGATGTGCTGCACGCGCTTATAGAGGCGAGAAGTGAAATGCCGCGCCAATGACTCATAGCGGCCACGCCTGCCACCGAAAACCGCCGCGACGCCATCGGAACGGGCCGCCCAAAGCGAAGGGAGCGAAGATGGAGGGTCTTGCATATCTGCATCCATGACGATGCAGACCTCACCGCTCGCCTTGCTCAAGCCATGCAGGACGGCAATATGCTGTCCCACGTTCCTCGACAATTTGAGCAACGTCACTTCGCGATGCTGCCGCGCCAGTCCTTGCATTGTCTCCGGGGATGCGTCTGTGCTCGCGTCATTAACGAAAAGCAGCTCGAAACCCAGGCCCATCCTTTTTAGGACAGCTTTCAGCTGTTCGCAAAGCGGCACCAAAGTTGCAGCGTTGTTGTGAACCGGGAGCACTACCGTTACGTCGACTGTCCGAACGCTATCCATGGAAATGGTCACGGAACCAAGCTACGGTCATTTGCCGTCGATTCCTCGCTTCACGACCCTCGCCGGCACGCCAAAGACCATCACGTTGTCGGGCACGTCCCGGGTAACGACGGCGCCCGCGGCGATAACCGAGTGGCTACCGATGTTCAGGTGATCGATGATAATCGCGCCCATGCCGATGTACGTCGCCTGTCCGATGCTGCAGCAGCCGGCAATGTTGGCACCGGGTCCGATGGTGACGAAATCGCCAATCGCCGTGTGGTGGCCGACAAGGGCGGCTCGACTAACAATAACATGCCGCCCCAGGCGTGTATGGGCCGCGATGATCGCGCTGACATTGAGGATCGAGCCTTCGCCGACGCTGGCCGAGCGAGAGATGCGCGCCATCGGATGGGCGAGCTTACTGAAACGCATGCCACGGTCGGCCGCCTCGCGGACGAAGCGGCTGCGGTGGGTGGTTGACAGCGCGCACACCGCGACGTGATCCGCTGCCAGCGGGCCGAGGTCATCGATCCAGTGGATCGGCATGCCATCGATGGTCTCGGCACAGCGGCGACGCTCCAGATTCTCAACGTATCCGGCGACCGTGACACCTGGGATGTCGGCGGCGAGGTCGGCGACTTCGACGGCGAATGTGCGGTTGCCCAGAATCAACAGCTTCTGCGACACGGTTAGATCCTTCTAACTTAGCGCCGCCGGCAGCGCAGCGGGCGCCGATCGCAGTTCGTCCAGAGCGTTTGCGATCTCCTCGGCCACCCTCTGCACTTGGTCGTCAGCCATCTCAACGAATAGCGGCAGGGTGAGGATCTCGCCGAAGGCGCGCTCAGTCACCGGCAGCGCGCGCTGATTGGCGCGGAACAGGGGCTGCAGATGGTTGGGAATGTAGTGAATGCCCGTGTCGATGCCGCGGGCTTTCAGCCGGCGCATCATCTCATCGCGATGGCTGCCGAGCACGCGGATGACGTAGAAGAACGGAAAGACGTCGTCGGATGCGCGGGTCACCAACCGGATCAGCTCGTGCCGCGGCAGCAACTGCTCGTAACGGCGCACCAGCGCCTGCTTCCGCTCGCGGAACTCATGCGCCCGGCCCAGCTGAATCAGTCCGATAGCGGCATTGATGTTGCTCAGGTGGTAGCGAAAGCCCGGTGAGCCGACTTCGTATGCCCACGAACGTTCTTGATGTAGACGGTTCCACGTGTGGTTGCTGATCCCCAGGATGCGGGCGATCTTGACCCGCTCGGCCAGCGCCAAGTCGTTAGTGGCGATGGCACCGCCTTCGCCGCAAGTGATGTTCTTGATCGGATCGAAGCTGAAGCAGGTTACATCGCCGAAGCTGCCAATGAGCTGTCCTTCATATCGCGATCCGAATGCGTGGGCGGCGTCCTCGATGACTCGCAGGCCGTGCTCCTTCGCCATGGCCAACAGCGGTCTCATATCGGAGGGCACGCCGCCGTAGTGGACGGGCATGATTGCCCGGGTACGCGGCGTGATGCATGCGGCGACATCGGTGAGGTCTAGGTTCAGCGTTTGCGGGTCGATCTCGCAGAAGACGGGCGTTCCACCGGCGGCTAAAATCGCCTGCGGGCTGGCGACGAACGTCAGCGATGGGACGATCACCTCATCCCCGCTCAGCAAGTCTAGCGCCGCCAGCGCCAAGTGTAGGGCGCTGGTGCCGGTGTTGACTGCGATCACGTGCTTGACGTTCAGGAGGTTTTCTAGCGCCTGCTCGAATTGGCGTGTCTCGGCACCCATGCCGAGCCAGCGAAGCTCGAAAACCTGGCCGACGGCTGCAAGTTCGGCGGCGCCGACACATGGCTGCTGCAGCGGAATCAACTTTGTCCCACTCCTCCGCGATCGGCTGTCACCGGGGCGTCTTTAGAGGTTATTTTGGGGGCTGGCGACTCGGCAAGGTCGGCTTTAGGTCCGCTTCTCTCCAATCGTTGATGGCCGGGGGCATGTCCGGGGAACTCGATCAACGACAACTCCAAGAGCGGCTAGTACGAGATGCGGAAAGACGCGGCATTCTTGAAAATGGCGGGAGTGACGGGACTCGAACCCGCGACCTTCGGCGTGACAGGCCGACGCTCTAACCAACTGAGCTACACCCCCTTGCCGGCCGCGAGAGCGGCCAGGGGCAATGCCTCAAGGCATGTACGGGTTGGGATTCGCCAAGTCAAGGCAAGCCCCGATCAGCGGCCCTTGAGCAGCCTCTTGTGCACGAATTTCAGCGTCCCGCGGTTCAATTCGCGGATGCCACCGCCGACAAGAGCGAAGTCCTGCAACAGCGCATCGACCTTTCGCCGGTTCGCCTCGGAGTGATATTCGAGCAAGATGGCGTCAAAATCGAAGGAGGTCATGCGGCTTAGAATGTCGATTTCCGAGCCTTCAGTATCGATCTTGACGATGTCCGCCTTGGGCAGAACGTCAGGCGCCCTGGTCTCGACCTCGACTGTCGCCCCCGACTGCTCGTTGCTCTTGTAGAAGCTCCCCTCGCCGCAATTGTTGCGGCCGAGGTAAAGCCGCGTCAGGCTCGGGTCGCCGATCGCGAAGTTGTTCAGGCTCACAGAAGATTCTGGGAATTGGGCCAGGTTTCTCTTCAGCAGCGCGAAATTGTCGGAAAGCGGTTCGTAGCAGTGGACCTGGGCGCCTGGCCAGCGCTTGAGCGCCCAGGCCGCGAAACTCCCGACATTGGCCCCGATGTCCAGGATCACGGGCGCAGGGTGCCGGTAAGGAATGTCGTATTCCCCGTCCAGGACCTTCTGGACGTGGACGAGCATGTTCTTTGGACACTCGATTTTCATGGCACCGCGGCCTAGTCAGGTTTGCCTGGAACCAAAGACCAACCCTACACCAGGGAAGCATCAGGATTTGGGGGGTCACCACAGCCTTTTTCTAGCAAATGCGTGGCCGGAACCGGATTTCAGATAAATCTCGAAGGCGGTGGCCTTCCGCTCATCCGAAAAAGCGATGTAGGTCACTAACGTCCAGGGAACAAATTTGGACGTGTACGCAGACTTCCCAGCATTGTGCTCCACAAGCCGCTGTCTTAGGTCGGACGTAACCCCAATGTAGCGTTGGTCAGCAGCCGATTCGCTCTGTAGCAGATAGACATAGTGCATGCTGACAGCCCTCCTCCGCCAAGGCTTCGGAGGGCATCCTGCTTCGCAATCGGCTATGAAGCAAATCCTGCGAAGCGCTCAGCGCGAAGCAGGATGGTGGGCGGTGACAGTCTCGAACTGCCGACCTCCTGGGTGTAAACCAGGCGCTCTTCCAGCTGAGCTAACCGCCCCGCCAAGGATGCGAGATAAGACGCCGGCCCGCTCGTTGCCTAGCGGAAACAACAAGGCGGAGCCCGCTTGAAAGCGGGACTCCGCCTTAGAAAGATCGATCGTTTGCGAGGCTAGCTGTTGCAGGCCTCTTTCAGGGCTTTGCCGGCGCGGAATTTCGGAACGCGCGAGGCAGGGATATGGACCTCGGCACCGGTGCGCGGATTGCGGCCGGTCGAGGCCTTGCGTTGCGCGACCTGAAAATTGCCAAAGCCCACGATCCGGACGGTATCGCCGACCTTCAAAGCCTTCTCGATATTCTTGAACGTCGCGTCCACGGCCTTCTCGGCCGCATCCTTCGACAGATCAGATTCCTTCGCCACATGGGCGACAAGTTCAGCTTTGTTCACGGGTGTTCATCCTTTCGCTCGGCCTTAACTTGCGGAGGTCCTATCCCTCCACGACCGCTTGGGTACGCTCCGATTCACAAACAAGTGGTGTATGACTGAGCCAAAAAACGCGGAAAATCAACAAAAATGGTCCGGCCCGAGAAGTCGAGCGGGACCATAAAGATTGGGGAAGTTAACGGCAAAAACCGCCGTTTTCCGCCATTAATGGGCGGTTACGCCAGCCGGGGCCTCGTCTTTCGGCGGTACGATCTTGCCGGCCTCCTCGCCCTCTTCCTCCCAGACGATGGGCTGGAGGGGGCGCACAAAGGCGATTTTCACCACCTCGTCCATGCGCGAAACCGTGCGGATGTCGAGGGCATTCTTGAGATGGTCCGGGATTTCCGTGAGATCCTTGGCATTCTCATCTGGAATAATCACCGTCTTGATGCCGGCGCGAAGGGCCGCAAGCAGCTTCTCCTTAAGGCCGCCGATGGGAAGCACCCGGCCACGAAGCGTGATCTCGCCGGTCATGGCGACGTCGCGCTTCACCGGAATTCCGGTCATCATCGAGACGATCGCCGTCACCATGGCGACGCCGGCCGAAGGGCCGTCCTTCGGGGTTGCACCCTCAGGCACGTGCACGTGAATGTCGCGCTTCTCGAACAGCGGCGGCTTGATGCCGAACTCGACCGCGCGCGAGCGCACATAGGCGTTGGCCGCCTGGATCGATTCCTTCATCACGTCGCGCAAATTGCCGGTGACGGTCATCTTGCCCTTGCCGGGCATCATCACGCCTTCCACGGTGAGCAACTCGCCGCCGACCTCGGTCCAGGCTAGACCCGTGACCACGCCGACCTGATCCTCGAGCTCCGCCTCGCCGTAGCGGAACTTCTGCACGCCGAGATAGTCTTCGAGGTTCTTGAGCGTGACCTGGATCGACGTCTTCTTAGTGGTCAGAAGCTCCTTGACCGACTTCCGCGACATCTTGGCGATCTCTCGCTCCAGATTGCGGACCCCTGCCTCGCGGGTGTAGCGGCGGATGATTTCCTTCAACGCGTCGTCGTCGAGGGCCCACTCCTCGGCCGTCAATCCATGCGCCTTGGTCTGAGCCGGGATCAAATGCCGCCGGGCGATCTCGATCTTCTCATCCTCGGTGTAACCCGCGATGCGTATAATCTCCATGCGGTCCATCAGGGCCGGCGGGATGTTGAGCGTGTTGGCCGTGGTGACGAACATCACGTTCGACAGATCGTAATCGACCTCGAGATAGTGGTCGTTGAAGGTGTGATTCTGCTCAGGGTCGAGAACTTCGAGCAGAGCCGAAGCCGGGTCGCCGCGGAAATCGGCGCCCATCTTGTCGATCTCGTCGAGCAGGAACAGCGGATTGATCTTCTTCGCCTTGCGCATCGACTGAATGACCTTGCCGGGCATCGAGCCGATATAGGTGCGGCGGTGGCCCCTGATCTCGGCCTCGTCGCGCACCCCGCCAAGGCTCATGCGCACGAATTCGCGGCCCGTGGCGCGCGCCATGGACTTGCCGAGCGAGGTCTTGCCGACGCCGGGAGGGCCGACCAGGCAAAGGATCGGGCCTTTGAGCATGTTGGTCCGGTTCTGCACCGCGAGGTACTCGACGATGCGGTCCTTGACCTTCTCAAGGCCGTAATGGTCCTGATCGAGGATGACTTGCGCCTCGTCGAGGTCGCGCTTGATCTTGTTCTTGACGCCCCACGGGATCGACAAGAGCCAGTCGAGATAGTTGCGCACGACCGTGGCCTCGGCCGACATCGGGCTCATCTGGCGGAGCTTCTTCAACTCGCCGAGCGCCTTTTCCTTGGCTTCCTTGGAGAGCTTGGTCTTCTCGATCTTCTGCTCGATCTCGGCGAGGTCGTCGCGGCCTTCCTCGCTGTCGCCAAGCTCCTTCTGGATCGCCTTCATCTGCTCGTTTAGGTAATACTCGCGCTGCGTCTTCTCCATCTGACGCTTGACGCGGCTCCTGATCTTCTTCTCGACCTGCAGCACCGAGATCTCGCTCTCCATCAGCGCGAACACGCGCTCGAGCCGCTCGGTGATGGTGGTGACCTCGAGCAGCTGCTGCTTCTCGGCGATCTTGATGGCGAGGTGCGAGGCAATGGTGTCGGCGAGTTTCGAATAGTCTTCGATCTGCGCCGCAGTGCCGAGCACTTCGGGGGAAATCTTCTTGTTGAGCTTCACATAGCTCTCGAACTGGGACACGACCGAACGCGAAAGCGCCTCGATCTCCTCCTCGGTGCCGAGCGTCTCCTCGACCCGCTCGACCTCGGCCTCGAAGTAGTTCTCATTGTCGGTGTAGCGCTTGATCGCCGCGCGCACGGTGCCTTCCACCAGCACCTTCACGGTGCCGTCGGGCAGCTTCAACAGCTGGAGCACCGAGGCGAGCGTGCCCATGGCGTAGATGCCATCGGTCGACGGCTCGTCGTCGCTCGCGTTCTTTTGCGCGACCAGCAGAATTTGTTTGTCGGTGCGCATCACTTCTTCGAGAGCAGCGATCGATTTCTCGCGGCCGACGAACAGCGGCACGATCATGTAGGGGAAGACGACAATGTCGCGGAGCGGCAACACCGGGTAGTGCTCCGGGCCCCCTGCTTCAGTGCTGTGCGGTGTTGGTTCGGTCATGTCAGTCCCATTGTTCTAAGCAAATGGCGCGCCAACCGCTCCACTTGCACCTCTTTCCCCCCCTTGCACGGCAGCCTGCTTCTGCCCTCGGCATCACCTCCGAATATCTCGGTAAACGATTGCGCCGGCCCTGCGGCATTATTACGGCTCGCCAATTCGTAGTTGGCGACCCCACGGGTCAGCTTCAAGATGGCTCCCTTTTAGCAGACGCGGCGCGGATTCCCACTATTCTGAGTGGGATTCGGCCGGTCGATCAAGCGGGGAAGAAGGCGTACCCCCCGCTTAGGCGCTCGAGCCGAGCTCCTCATGCCGGTCGGAGTAGATCCGCAAGGGCCTTGCCTTGCCCTCGATGACCTCGGCGCTGATCACCACCTCCTCCACGCCCCTGAGGCTCGGCAGCTCGAACATGGTGTCGAGCAGGACGCCCTCCATGATCGAACGAAGGCCACGCGCCCCGGTTTTCCGGTCGATCGCCTTCTTGGCGATGGTGCGCATGGCTTCTTCGGCGAAGGTGAGCTGCACGTCCTCCATCTCGAACAGCCGCTGATACTGCCGCACGAGCGCATTCTTGGGCTCGGTCAGGATGCGCATCAGGGCTTCCTCGTCGAGGTCGTCGAGGGTCGCGATCACCGGCACGCGGCCGATGAACTCGGGGATGAGGCCGAACTTCAGAAGATCCTCCGGCTCGACCCCCTTCAAGATGTCGCCGGTGCGGCGGTCATCGACGGACTCAACCTTGGCACCGAAGCCGATCGAGGTGGTCCGCCCCCGGGCAGCAATGATCTTTTCCAGCCCGGCGAAGGCGCCGCCGCAGACGAACAGGATGTTGGTGGTGTCGACCTGCAGGAACTCCTGCTGCGGGTGCTTGCGGCCGCCTTGCGGCGGAACCGAAGCGACGGTCCCTTCCATGATCTTGAGCAGGGCCTGCTGAACGCCCTCGCCCGACACGTCGCGGGTGATCGATGGGTTGTCGGACTTGCGGCTGATCTTGTCGACCTCGTCGATATAGACGATGCCCCGCTGCGCCCGCTCGACATTGTAATCGGCGGCCTGGAGCAGCTTGAGGATGATGTTCTCCACGTCCTCGCCGACATAGCCGGCCTCGGTGAGCGTGGTGGCGTCGGCCATGGTGAAGGGCACATCGAGGATGCG